>JBILXT010000133.1:0-17044 GCA_044378235.1 Planctomycetaceae bacterium | reverse complement strand
CGACACAGTTCCTCCAGAGATCACGAAACTTCGCGAGCCTCGAAATCCAGTGAAGATATTCCCCAGAGCCCTTCATGAACAAAGATCAGAAGTTTCAACTGGTCAGTGAATTCGCCCCGGCCGGCGACCAGCCTAAAGCGATCGAATCACTCGTACAGGGCATCAAAGATAACAAGCGCACCCAGGTGCTGCTGGGCGTCACTGGATCCGGCAAGACGTTCACGATGGCAAACGTGATCCAGAAGATCCAACGCCCGACGCTGGTTCTGTCGCACAATAAGACGCTGGCCGCACAGCTCTACGGGGAGTTTCGCGAATTCTTCCCGAACAACGCTGTCACCTACTTCGTCAGCTATTACGACTATTACCAGCCCGAAGCTTACATTCCGCAACGCGATATCTACATCGAGAAAGACGCGTCGATCAACGAAGAGATCGATCGACTGCGTCTTCTGGCCACCAGTGCGCTGGTCAGCCGGAACGATGTCATTGTCGTCGCCAGTGTCAGCTGCATTTACGGTCTGGGTTCGCCCGTCGACTATTTGAACATGATGATTCCACTTCACGTGGGACAGCAGATTGATCGCGACAACCTGCTGATGAAACTGATTGACATCCAATACGAACGCAATGACTTTGATCCGGCTCGTTCCAAGTTCCGCGTTCGTGGCGATGTGATTGAGGTCTGGCCAGCGTACGAAGAATTCGCGTATCGCATCGAACTCTGGGGCGACGAGATCGAAAAACTCAGTATGATCGATCCGGTTTCCGGCAAGGAATCACAGTCTCTTAAAGAAATCTATATCTACCCAGCCAAACACTTTGTGCTGCCGCAAAGTCGTATCGATGCCGCGTTGGATGAGATTCGTGAAGAGTTGGACGCACGCCTCGAAGTCTTTCGCAAGGAAGGCAAACTGCTCGAAGCGCAGCGTCTGGCTGCGAGAACTCGCCACGACCTGGAGCTGATGAAAGAAACCGGCTTCTGCCCGGGCATTGAAAACTACAGCCGCGCTCTGGCCGGACGAAAACCGGGCGAACCGCCATACACTCTGTACGACTTCTTCCCCGAAGAGTTCCTGATTTTTGTCGACGAATCGCACGTGACGCTGCCCCAGATTCGCGCCATGTTTGCGGGCGATAATGCACGCAAAACGACCCTGGTCGATCACGGTTTTCGTCTGCCGATGGCCAAGGATAATCGGCCACTTAAGTTTGAAGAGTGGAATGCGAAGCCGTCGTATCGAGTGCTCGTGTCGGCGACACCGGGCGATTGGGAACTGGATCAGACCGGTGGAGAAGTTGTCGAACAAGTGATTCGTCCGACCGGCCTCGTCGACCCGGAAATCTTCGTGGTGCCGGCTCGCGGTCAGGTTCAACACCTGATGGATCAGATTCGTGAACGAGCCGCGATGCATGAACGAGTTCTGATCACCGCTCTGACAAAGAAGCTGGCGGAAGATCTCAGCACCTACATGAAGGAAGAAAACATCCGCTGCGAATGGCTGCACTCGGAGTTAAACGCCGTTGAACGAGTCGAAGTGCTGCGTGAACTGCGTGAAGGGAAATTCGATGCGGTCATCGGAGTGAACCTGCTGCGAGAAGGTCTCGACCTGCCGGAAGTTTCGCTGGTCGCCATTCTGGACGCTGACAAAGAAGGCTTCCTGCGCAGTGAAACCAGTCTGATTCAGACGATCGGCCGGTCGGCTCGAAACGTCAACGCAAAAGTTATCTTGTACGCAGATACTGTCACAGAGAGTATGCAGCGAGCGATCGACGAAACCAACCGACGTCGTCGAATTCAGATTGCTTACAACGAAGAACACGGGATTACTCCGGAAACGATTCGCAAGGCCATTCGCAAAGGCATTGAAGAAGAAATCGACGCACGGCGGATTGAGCGTGAATCGGTGGGTGTCGCGTCAGAAGCCATGTTTGTGACTCAGGAGTTTCTGCGCGAGCTGGAAGTCGAAATGCTGGCCGCTGCCGAGCAGCTCGACTTCGAACGAGCCGCCCATCTTCGCGATCGTATCCATGATCTGAAGAAGAAGATGGGCCAACCTGTGCCTGATGACGAAGGCAGTTCGTCTCCCGGCTTCGCCACTCGTGGCAAGAAAACCAGCAAAGCCGGCCGCCGCCGAGGAAAAGGATAAGCCTCTGCCCCATTTTGGACTGCTGCAACCCGCTGCAGCTTTCCCGATCCACAGCCTGCTGTGGATCATTTGATGTTTCAAGGACGATTGCAAGCCACGGTTTGGCAGCAGGCTGCCTGCACAAAGCGGCAGCGGGCTGCCGCCGAAAAAAGGAACGGCCTATTGTCGCCGTGCCTGATTACCGGGCTGCACGTTAAAGAAGTTCGGGATCGAAAGCGACGGGACCGGTTCGCCCGGTCGTGGTTGAGTCCCCAGGAACTGTCGCATGGACTCATCCAGCTTGATGCGATTACGCACGTCGGTTTGAGGCTTGTCGATCGTTCCTCGGACTTTGACGTTGACCCATTGAGTCGCCAGCGATGACAGAATTCCCTTGGCTGGACGCGAGAAGAAGTCGAGCACAACATCGCCGCCAAAGCCGACGCTCCCACGTCCTCGCAAAGTCAACGCATCGCCAACGAGGTCAATCGGATCAAACCAGAATGCTCGGTCGTGAATTTCAAACGTCATCAAGGCATACTTGAATGCGGTGCGATCCGGGACGGCGAAGTTGAGCCGATTCAAAGCGGCCAACATTTCAAGAACCACGGGGACTTCGTACAACGCCGCCGGATTAATCTGAAGCTGGCCTTTCCCAGTCAAGTTCGATGCCGAATCGCCGTCGCCGGTGACGAAGATCCAGGAATTCACAACGCCTCGAATATTCCGTTGATCGGTCAGATGCTGAACGGCATAACGTTCGAGCAATGCGTTGCGAAGTTCTGCAAACAGTCGATACTGACTTCCTGCTCGCAGCTTGATCAGACCATCCATCTCCAGAGAACCACCGTAGGCCTGAGCCTGAATGCGTTCTTCGGCCGGAACGTCACGAGGACGAATTCGCCCCTGAATGACATCGCGATTGCCCAGAACCAGTTCTTCTTCGGTCATCGTGTACGGACCGTTGATGCCTGCAATCAGCATTTCCAGGACTTCGACTTTGTCGAGCCGAATGGTGCCTTTGTTGCGAAGCTGATATCCGTCCCATGTTCCACTGGCCTGAACAATTCCCGAGACCTTTTTCAAATCCAGCCCGGCTGCGATTTCGCATTCTCGCAATCGAAGTGTTGTGTTCCACGCGGCTGTTGTGGGAGCATCGTTGTTGGCGATACCACGAAAATCCAGTTCCGATGCTTCCATCGAAACCTTGCCCGTCGGAGCCAGTCGCGACATCGTCTCACGCCAGCCAGTTGGCAGAGCAGCTCGTAAACTGTCATCCGGCTTCAGCTCAATTGCATTCAGGTCATCGAGATGCAGTTGCCATAGACCATCCATGCTGGCCTTCGCCCAGCCACTGGCCGTAATCACCGCGCCGTCGTGTTCGGCATCGATCGAATGAATACGGCAATGTTGAGAGCCCGCCGATGCGGGATCATTCGGGTCATAGCTCAGTCGAGCCGACCGGATGTTCATTCGCAATGGGAATGGACGAGGATAGATCTTCGCATCGAACACATTCACATCATCCAGACGAACGACAACTTTCTGCCCCGGAGCAGCCGTCCAATCAACGGTCGTCGTCAAGCTGACTCGACCTTCCGGATTCAGCATAGACCAGACAGCTCGGGATGATTCATTCAGCGAGTTAAACAGATCCGCATCAAGCTTTGCGCCTTCGGTACGGACAACCAGGTGCAATTCACCCGGTGCCGGCAAACCTCGAAAATATCCCTGCGCCGATAATTCACCGGGACCATGCCAGCCATGCAGATCTGTAAACTGCCAGTTCTTCTCCTTCGAGTTGAACTGTAACTTGCCAGTCAATCGGTCAACTTCGTAAGGAAACCCTCGGAATCGCAGTTTGCCATCACGAACGCTCGATGAAACATTAATGTGAGTAGGCTGATCCAGCCCCAGTTCGCGCACGCAATGCACATCTGCACTGGCAAAGCCGGAGATGTTCATGGTGTCGATGACTTTACGCCCCTGCTCATCCAGAGCATCACGAAATCGACTGTCGAGTGGCATGTCGTCGACATGCACATTCATCTCCAGATTGATCTCAGCTCCCGGATTCTTCAGCCACCCTTTGGCCGTTGCGGGCAGATTACCCAATTGCCCTGTCGCATCGACATCAAACACGACGTCGTTCATCGAGCTGGCGTTGTCGGGCATCGGACGCTGACTAAGAGTCGCGCTGATGTTCGAAACCGGGTAGCGAAATTTATGAAACAGAATTGAGGCCCCATCGGCTTTTCCAGTCACGCTGGCAGGAAGCCATTTGCCAGATGCAAACTGCCGAAACACGACGTCACCACTGACTTTACCAACCGGCTGAAAGTGGTCGAAGAACTTCTGCGACTTGGGTGGCATCAGAGGCTTCAAATCCTGATTCACCGGAAAGTTCTCAAGATGCAGATTGGCCGTGGGAGCAGCCGCATTAACGCCCAGCGGCATCTGAAAATCACCCGTGACCAGGGCATCGCCATCGCGAGCATTAATCAGACGAAATTCGATATGAGAATTGCTCCAGAAGAATTTCGCTCGAACATCCGTGAGTTCAACGGGAACCACCGGAGAACTGATCTGTCCGTCGCGAATATCCACGTCCAGATGCAAATCCGGCACCGACTTGTCAGCTCGCTTTTCGACACGAAAATCAACATCCAGCACGCCGAGAAACCGTGGCGAGACACCACTGGTTCCGATGACAAGTGCAGCGGTTTCCTGTTCTGCGGAGGCTGTCTGAGCGGGCGTCGGTGGCGGAAGTACTCTGGCCATTGAAGAATCCAGCTTCTGCAGTTCTTCGGCCAACTGTGGTGCGGTGGACTTGGCGATTTCCAGAAGGCTCTGATCAGCACTCATCCCGTTCAGCTTGCCGCCCAGTGTCCAAGTTTTTTTTCGCAGATCACAACCACCGTTGACGGAAAGGTCGCCCGCTCCGGGCAAAGTTAACAGTCCTGTGAAATCATAGGACTCCGCCGAAGCTGGCACAGCCTGAAACAACGGTGTGCTGACCAACAAACTGGCCGGAGGAATCCCTTCACCGTGTTCCAGCATGACCTGAGCACGGACCTTCTCTAACGTCACTGCCGGAGGAATCAGCGGATCATCCGACAACTTCACGAAGCGATAATCCTGCCAGTTCCAGCGACCATCGGAACGACGTCGCAAAAGAACATCAATGCCGGAAACTTTCAATGATCGCAACAGGACCTGTTGTCGCTCAATCAGCAGAGCTTCGTCGAGTGCGACCTCCAGAGATTCTGCTCGCAGCACAGGACGGTTCGTTTTTCGGTCGCGAATCTCGAGGCCGCTTAGCTTTGCGGTCGATGTCGTCAGCAGTTCCAGTTGTTGAATATGAAGTTCAAGATCCGGCGCGGCCTTATCGAACGTCGTCAGCAGCTTTTGACGCATCATCGAATTGCCGTTCTGCCAAAGCCAGACACCGCCCGCGCCGACAGCGATTGCGATCGCCAGCGCAATGAACAGCATCCACTTGAGAACAGCCGAGAACTTCATGCATCCCTGCCAGTCGCAACTTCCTGTTTCGCGAGCACTTAAGCTCGACGCCCCCTGAATCTTGTCAGCATGGCAACCCATCCCTGGGCGGCAATGACAGACAAAGGGAATTCGACCGGCAGACGATACCGAATTGAGCCCACAAAAACCATATGAACCACTAAGAACTGCAGGAATGGGCCGGTTAACAGAGCAATCACAACTGGCCGTTTTCGGAGTGCAACGAGCCCTGTCGCCACCAGCCCCGAAAATGCGGTGTACCAGGCCAGAGAGACAAGAGAAGCTGGGCCACCTGAAAAGCCTGCGGCGTTTAACGTTGGACTGAGATATCTCCCAGCCTTCAGCCAGGCCAATTCGATCGTTCTGCCCGGGTTTTTGACCGCATATTCAAACGCTCGCTGCTTGTAATGAGCATTCGCGTCGTACTCGGACATGGTCGAAAAGACGTTCTCGGTGTCAACAAAAGCCATATCGCTGGCTCCCGTCGCTCCCGGATGCAGGCCGTCGTAGAGGCTCGGACCTGACCATAGCGACGTAAAAATCCAGTGCCCAGTGACATTGTGATTTCTCCAGGCCCATGGCAAAAGTGCCAGATAGCAGCCGACAAAAATCAGTGAGACCGCCAGAATTCGACTTCGCCAGGCCTGACGGGTCCATACAACAACCAGTAGTGAACTGGCCCATGGCCACAGAATCCAGCCGGGACGAACAAGCGTTGTCAGGCCCGTCAGGATTCCTGCAACAAAGGAATGAGCGAGGTGCGTTTTATCTGGTTGCTGAACCAACCTCGTCAGAGGAATCAGACAGGCCAACAATCCGAAGCTGAAGAGTGTCTCGGAAAGGATTTGCACATTACTGCCAATTTGCAGCGGTGAAATCGCCACAATCAACAGCGCGACATTGGCGACGGAATCACAGGTGACTCGACGAGCCAGTAACCATGTCAGCCAGCAGCAACCCGTCCCCACAACCGCCATGAGAAGGCTTGCCGCAAAGATACTTTTCCCAAAGACCTTGATGCTTGCAGCCAGCAGCAGGGGAAACCCGGGCGTTCGCAAGACCTGTCGCGGGGGAGTGTAAATGGAATAGTCCTGACCGCTGGCAATCTTTTGAGCCAACTCCCAATACCCGTTGGCGTCACCTTCAATCAGAAACTGCCGGCCCGCGTTGCTGACATGGCGATCAATCACAATCGCAGCGCCCACGCGAAGACTCAACGCCAGCAGCAGCAGCGAAAAAAGTGTCAGGCTCTGCCGAGACTTCAGCATGTGTGAATTCTCATTCTTTCGGGTCTCCCGACGAATCGAAAAACCAGGTGCGACAAGTCGCGCGACACGAGGCGCAGTCGCGTACATCGGCAGATTTTGCGGGCAGGAACTTCGCGACCAGCGGGGACGGCGATCGATGTGACGTCACGATGTCGCCAGAAATCCGGATCGAAGTACAGACAGCGCTCGTTGTGGAGCATTTCGATAATTCTGTCCGGCATAAAGAACCCGCTTTGACAACCCATGGAGCAAAGACGCTGTTGCAGATCAGATTCCAGTCTGGTCACCCTTTGCAAGAAAACACTCAGGGTACCGACAATGCGGTTTCCACATGCAAACCTGAAGAGCGTTTCGGCACAATCTGCTTCAATTTCAAATTCAGTGATCGCTGTTGAGGAATTCTGTACTCGGTTCAAAGATCCGTATCGGGGCAATTTTAACGATTGTTCGATAAATAGAGTCGACAAGGTCTGCGACTCTGAAATAGTCAGGAATCGGCGATGGCTCAAAATCCACTTATCTCACGGTGTCTTTCCCTGTTGCGATCTGGCGCGAGCGAACTCGTGAAAGTGCGTCAGAGAAGCCGGAAAACAGGACATACGCTGGCGTCCGTCGATGTGTTGGAAGATCGCGTTTTGCTGACCAGTGATTTTGGCGATGCTCCGGCTCCTTATCCGGTCACCCAGGCCAGCGATGGTGCTCGCCACGAAGTGGGAGGACCGACTCTTGGCCTGACGATCGACTCCGAAGCGGACGGGGCTAACTCCAGTCTGGCTGCTGGTGACGGAGCCGACGAAGACGGTGTTGTTTTCGGGGCGGTCAATGCTGGTCGCACAGATGCCAGCGTCATCGTCAAGGTCCGCAATGCGGCGTTGGGCGGACGTGTCGACGCATGGGTTGACTTCAATGGGAACGGCAGCTGGTCCGATCCCGGCGAACAAATTGTAAATAGTGCAGCAGTCACGAATACCACTGACAGGCGATTCACATTTTCTGTCCCGGCCGACGCAGTTCTGGGAACAACCTATGCGCGAGTTCGCATCAGCACAGCCGGGGGCCTCGCTCCTACAGGAGCTGCCGTTGACGGAGAAGTTGAAGACCATAAGGTCACTATTGGACTTGCTTCACCCACTCTGACCGCACCAGCTGCGGCTGCCAGAGTCGACGTGTCCGGCTCCTATCGCGTCACATTCCAGTGGAACGAAGTGCCTCAGGCCGCCGCCTATGAAATCTGGGTACGAAGTCATAATTACCAGGCTCAGGATGAGTTTCATCGCACGATTGTTCCTGGCACATCTTATACCCCCGACCTCGACTTCGGCATTGGCAATTATTCAGTCTGGATGCGATCACTCGGCACTAACAACACCATGTCGACATGGTCTGCACTTCGTCAGTTTTCAACGGTTGCAAAACCCACGATTACGCCAATGGCGAGAATGCAGCCAACATCTCGGCCGACAATCACCTGGGATCCAGTGTTGGGAGCAGAATCCTACAAGGTCTGGATCTCCAACCTGTCCACGGGCAAAAGCCCCGTTATTCTGCAGGAAGGGCTCACCACTCCATCGTTCACACCGGTTTCATCGCTCCCGCTGGGCGTATATCGAATCTGGGTGTCTGCATGGTCTGGCGGAAAAAGTGGCGGTTGGTCGACTCCAATTGATCTGCAGATTGCCCCCGCACCAGTACAAAACGATACCACCCCGACCATGCTTGGGGAAAAATTCAGTTGGTCCAGTGTTCAGGGAGCGACAAGCTATGAGTTCCAGCTGAAGAACATGAAAACCAATGAGCTGACACTGAACATCAGCGTGCAGGGAACGTCTCTGAATCAGGTGCCTGTTCTGTTCAGTGGAACACGTTACCGCTGGTGGGTACGTGCCAAAAGCGAGCAGGGAGTATACTCGCTGTGGACCGGGCCCAAAGACTTTATCGCAGGCGGCCAGACGACAATCCTGACTCCGACAGGCAGCACCAGCAACAAGACTCCACTCTTTACCTGGCTGGCCGTCGAGGGAGCCGTGAAGTACGAGATGCTGTTACGTCGCGATGATGTCAATTCTTTGGTTCTGAACAAAAAGGATATCCTGACGAATTCTTTCACCCCTGCGAGCAACCTCGCTGCGGGAAATTACCGAGTCTGGATCAGGGCGATCAACGCAAACGGTATCCTGACGACATGGAGCGTCGCCCAGACGTTCACCATCACTGCTGTTACTCCGAACGAAGAACAGCCAGCTGAGAACTTCCTGGCCGTGTCCCTCCTTTCGGATGAACCGGACGATGTCAACGAAATTCCGGTGCTGATTGCAACGACGGCTCCTGACTCAAGTCCGGTGATTGAGGACCGACCCGAAGACACCCCTGCAGAGCTTGAAGCAATCACCGGCAACGAAGCCCCTGCAACATCGACAGTCCCGGAGTCCGTCGAAAATCCAATCGCAGATCTGATCGACCTCGCAATCTCCGCATGGACAAACCGTTCCGTGGATCAAGCGTGAAGCGGCTGACTCTAATCATTGACGTGGGTGCTAGTGCTCTGTCAAGATAAAGAACGGGGGTAGAGGTAGTGGATCTTGCTAAAGATCCCAACACAGGAGGACCTTTAGCAAGGTCCACTACCCCAAACTTGAAGCTTGACAAGGCACTAGTTTCGTCTGCGGAACTGATCCCAGAAACGAGCCTTACTTGTTTTCGAGCAGCCAGACGAACAAGCCCTTGGCAAGGTGCATGCGGTTTTCAGCCTGCTGGAAAACGATGCTCTGATCGCCGTCCATCACGCCGTCAGTGACTTCCAGGCCTCGCTTGGCGGGCAGGTCGTGCATGAACCTGGCCGACTTGGGAGCGGCCGCCATCAGGGCCTCGTTGACCTGAAACTCGGCGAACGCTTTCTTGCGACGTTCAGCATCGTCTTCCTGTCCCATACTGGCCCAGACGTCAGTGTAGACAAGATCCGCCGACTTCACTGCGAACTTCGGATCGTTCGATTGTGTCACGCGATGGGCTGGAAATTTCTCAGCCAGCAATTTCATGAAGCCTGCTTCGAACTCAAAGCCTTTGGGAGCTGCCAGTGTTAATCGCATTCCCGTCATAGCGGACGCCAGCGCCAGCGACATGGAAACATTGTTTCCATCACCAACAAACACCAGATGCAGATCTTTCAGGTGTCCGAACGTTTCACGAATCGTCAACAGGTCCGTCATGGCCTGACAAGGATGACGTTCGTCGGACAAGCCATTGATAACCGGGCAGGATGAATACCGTGCGACATCTTCAATCAGCTTCTGCGAAAAAGTTCGCATCGTAATGATGTCGCTGAAGGAGCTTAAAACCTTCGCGACATCAGGCAGACTCTCGCGACCATTCAAACCGGCTTCGGCCGTGGTCAGAAAGATGCCCGAGCCACCCAGATGAATCATGGCGGCTTCGAAACTATTGCGAGTTCTCAGCGAAGGTTTTTCAAACAGTTGGGCGAGCACTCGACCGGGATACAGTTGTGGGCGATCTCCGTTGCGAAACTTTGCTTTGAGTTCCGCAGCCTTGTCGAGGATTGCTGTGAGTTCTTCGGAGGTTAAATCCAGCAGAGAAGTCAGATGCTTCATGGTGCCGCATCAAAATCCAGAACAACGAAATTCGCGTTGTTCGGCAGCCTAAAAAAGAAATGACTGAGTTGCTCCTCACCGGGAACACCTCAGCCAGCCAAAATCGGAAAGGGAAATCATGGCAACTTTCCCCCGCAGAGTTAAGCGTGGAATTTTGAAATTCAGGCCCTCCATGTCAAAAATTAATACTCCGGGCAACCAGTCATGGCCTCGACTCCCGGCAAACACTGCCCTACAGTGACAAAGGGAACAAGTGGAAAAATGAACTCAGAGACCCCAAACGGAGGAATCTGATCACTTGTTCCGTTCGTTTTCGGGCATTGCAAGACCGATGCGCGGGCCCTCAGAGGTTGTGAATTATTCGTAGGACGGCCTTTTCAGGCCGTCGTTGCCAATTAAACATGTGCGATTTCGACGCCCTGAAAAGGGCGTCCTACATTTACAATCTCTCAGGGCCGACTTTATTCGTGAATCAGCAGGCCCGGCCTGCGATATAACTGTTCAAGTTTTAATTCAAAATTCAGATCGAAGGACCAGTTCAGTTGGGTGATCCAAAACGTGAAACTCTGAAAGTCGGCAGTCAGCGAGCCATTCTTGTGGGCGTCTTCCATCCGGATGACGGTTTCGGACGCTACGACGCGCTGGACGAGTTAAAGGGACTCGTTAAGACGGCCGGAGTCGAAGTCGTCGGTGAAATGGTTCAGTTTCGCGAGACGCCTCATCCTTCTGTTTGCATCGGGCGTGGCAAGCTGGAAGAACTGAAGCAGCTGATCGAAACCACCGACGCGCAGTTGGTAATCTTCGATAACAATCTCAGCCCGTCACAGGGACGCGCACTTGAGCAGTCACTGCAGAAGCCGATCGTTGATCGCAGCGAAGTGATTCTCGACATCTTCGCCACGCATGCTCAAACTTATGAGGCGATGTTGCAGGTTGAGATGGCTCAGCTGATGTATTTTCGAACTCGCCTGAAACGCATGTGGACTCACCTTGAACGCGTGGGCGGTGGTGGCACCGGCGGTTTGGGAGCAGGTCGTGGTCCGGGTGAAAAGCAGCTGGAAACGGATCGACGGCTCATCGACAAACGCATCTCGGAACTCAAGAGCAAGCTCAAGGAAGTTGAAGACCGCCGAATCCGCACGGTCTCACTGCGCCATGAACAACCAACAGTGTCGCTGGTCGGCTATACGAACGCAGGCAAGAGCACATTGATGCGTGCTGTGACCGGCGCGGATGTGTTGGTGGAAGACAAGCTGTTCGCAACGCTCGACACCAGAACTCGCCGCTGGAAACTGCCGAACTTCGGTGACGTACTACTGAGTGACACGGTCGGATTCGTTCGCAATCTGCCGCACCATCTGGTTGCTTCGTTCCGGTCAACTCTCGAGGAAGCTCGCCGTGCAGACTTGTTGCTTCACGTTGTCGATGCCAGCAGTCCGGAAGCCGAACGACAGATTCATACGGTGTATGAAGTGTTGAAAGAGATTGGCATTGAAGCGAAGAACGTGCTGCTGGTTTTGAATAAGGTGGACCGAGTTGCGGATCCTTCCATCATCGACGTCCTGCGTCGACACTATGACGATACGGTCACAATCAGTGCGGCGACCGGAGATGGAATCGACAAACTGGCTGCAGTTGTCGCGGAGCGTTTATCTGGCGGGTACGTCGACATCCAGATCGAGGCGAGCGTCGCGAATGGCAAGCTATTCGCGTGGCTGACGAGACATGCTCAGGAATTGAGTCGCACTTATACCGACGAGACTTCAACTCGCGTCCAGATCATCTGCCGGATTCCTCGCCAGGCGATCGCGTCGATTCCGTCGGGAGATGTGATTGTCACGGAGCCGGCCGTTGCAGCGACGTGATGTCGGTCGCCGCGATTCCCGGCGAGCGGCATGGCGTCAGCCATCCGAGCTGTTGCACGGAGGGGCCATACTTGGCATTCAACAAGTAGCTCGCGCCCTTCCGCTACGTGTCGATTGACGAAACGGTCGGCAGTGCGTCTCATATGGCGCCTGCTGGGCCGGGAATCCTCCCTGAGCCCTCAACTTCCTGCCTCATACATCCTCCGGGAGCTACTCATGTCGGATTTCCAGGTCAGTCGTCGTTCGATGCTTCGCATGTCTGCTTCGGCCACGGCCGCCGGTTTGCTTTCCTCCGAGGTTCTGTTTGCGGCGACCGTCAATTCTGCCGGCCCATTCGTCGCCCCGAATGATGCTCGACTGGGAGCATTGAAAGATCTGAACGGCTACTTCCCATTCACGCCGTCCGGCTCGGTAGAGGCGTGGAATACTCGCAAAGAATTCGTCACTCGCCAGACCAAGGTTGCCTGCGGCCTGTGGCCAATGCCCGAGCGTCCCGCGATCACAGCGACGGTTCATGGTCGAGTTGAACGCGAAGACTACACCGTAGACCGAGTCTACTTCGAAAGCAGTCCGGGATTGTTCGTCACAGGCAGTTTGTATCTGCCGAAGAATGCCACAGGAAAACTTCCGACCGTGCTTTGCCCGCATGGTCACTGGGCCAACGGTCGCTTTCATGATCATGGAACGGACGAGTTGAAACGACAGTTGGAAAGCGGCGGCGAAGTTTCCGAAGTCGGCGGTCGCCATCCGCTGCAGTCTCGATGTGTCCAACTGGCTCGCATGGGCTGCATGGTCTTCATCTACGATATGCTGGGTTACGCCGACGGAGGTAACCTGACAGAAGATCTGGCCCATCGATTTTCCAAGCAGCGTCCTCAAATGAGCTCCCCCGAGCAGTGGGGCATCTTCAGTGCTCAGTCCGAACTTCGCTGCCTGAACATTCTCGGCATGCAGACCTGGAATTCTATTCGAGTTCTCGACTGGATCATGTCGCGTCCAGACTGCGACACCGATCGCATTGGTGTGACCGGGGCCAGCGGTGGTGGAACACAGACCTTCCTGCTAACCGCGCTGGACGAACGCGTAAAGGCAGCGTTTCCAGCGGTGATGGTTTCAACTGCCATGCAGGGCGGATGCACGTGTGAAAACGCATCTTATCTGCGAGTCAACACGGGGAACATCGAGTTCGCAGCGATGGCGGCTCCGCGACCAATCGCCATGACCGGTGCCGACGACTGGACCGTGGAAATTGAAACGAAGGGTCTGCCGGAATTGAAGAAGCATTATGAAATGCTGGGAGTGCCCGACAACGTTAATGCGAAGTACATGAAGTTCCCGCACAACTACAATCTGCCCAGCCGCATGATGATGTATGAGTTCTTTAATCGAACTCTGAAACTTGGAGTGAAAGACATCGCCGAGCGAGAATACGTGCCATTGACTCGCGAGGAGACGACCGTCTTTGATGCGACTCATCCAGCTCCGCCTAAAACAGAGGATGCCGAAGTCACGATGCTGCGAGCAATGGACGCGGCCTCCAACAAGCAGATTGCCGCCTTGACTCCAAAGGACGCAGCGGGATTGAAAGAGTATCGACGCGTGATCGGCGGTGCTCTGGAAGTCATGATCGGCCGAGCCTTCCCAGACGCCGGTGCAACGGAATTTGAGAAGACTGATGAAGCCTCCAAAGACGGTTACATTCAGTTCACCGGAAAGCTCAAGCTGAAGGCCCATGGGGAAGAACTGCCGACGGTTTATCTTTTGCCTACAAACTGGAACAAGCAGGTTGTGTTGTGGTTTGACGGCGAAGGCAAGTCGAAGATGTTCACCGGCGATGGTGTTCCTGTCGCCGATGTGGCCCGATTGTTGAAGGCCGGATACGCTCTGGGAAGCATCGATCTGTATCTGACCGGTGAGTTCACAGAAGGCGGCAAGCCGATTTCGCAGATGCCGATCGTGAAGACCACTCGTGAGTTCGCCGGATTCACTTTGGGTTATAATCATCCGCTGTTTGCTCAACGAGTTCACGATGTGATGACATTGGCGTCATCGACAAAGCACCATCAGGAGAAGCCCGAGAAGATTCATGTTGTCGGGGTCAACGGAGCTGGTGCGATCGTTGCTGCCGCTTGCGCTCTATCCCGTGATGCGGTCAGCTCTGTCGCAGTTGATACAGCAGGATTCCGATTCGGAAAGATCACAGAGATTCGTGACGTGAACCTTCTGCCGGGAGCCGTGAAATATGGCGATGTTCCTTCGTTGTTGGCGTTGTGTGCTCCAACAAAGTTAGCCGTTGCTGGTGAAACAGCAGAATCAACAGCAGTGGCTGCAGCGGCCTTCAAGGCTGCGTCGGAATCAATTAAGTACCTGCCCGGCGCCGAGGCGATTGTGGACTGGCTGTTGGCGTAAGCGTGATGTACCGTCCGGCTGACACCGCCCGCTCGCCGAATCGCAAAACCGGTTCTGGCGAGCGGGATGCATCAGCTTCCCGGTAGGCGGTTCTTACCCGATCAGCCGGGCGTCGTGACCGCTACGCACCCCGAGGAAGGGAATTGTCGAAATCCCGCACGGTCCCCTCGTAGCGTTGGCTTTAGCCAACGAGCGAATGACAGTCGGAAAGCGTGAAAGGGGTAAGTCTTTTTCCTTGGTCTTCCAAGATGGCACTTAAGAGACCCGCCCCCTTTTTTCAATCACGAGTATCAGACTAATTCGTCACAGGGTTGTAAAACAAGGTCGATTCACATCCACCGTGATTGGAACAGCTTTCTCAGAAAACTGCCTCAAGAAACTCATCATTCCGTGATTCAATTCGTAATCGCGTTCCTCGGTATAGAGCGGCACGACCGTAAAGAAGTGAACCGGACCTCCGTCTGGTTTCTCAAACGGCGGGTTGAGATTGGCGAAGTCCGGAATCATGAACAAGCAGGCCTGCTTCGTATTGGGACCCAGCGGCACAGGCGGATCGTCGCTGGAGACAATCGCAGCGGGCAGTCCCAGCCAGGTTTCTTGCAGGTGCGGATAATACGCCATTTTGCGAAGCCATTGCACCGGCCACATCCATTGCGGATCGCCGTTGGCCTGAGCCGGGTGAACCCAGTCTGCTGGCAAATGCATCACCAGTTCAGCGTAGCGCCACGCTTCCTGACCAACGGGAACGGTCATCGGCAGGTCACTCATCCCGTTTGTGAACAGCACCAGAAATGGATGCATGTCGTTGGGAGGAATGATATTGACGGCGACCGAAATACCATCCATAAGCGGCAACAGTTCCCGCATTCCATTCGAGTCCACAGGCCCAAAACGCTGTTCCATGTACTCAACAATGGATTGAGACTTCGAAGCAGCGGGAGTCTTTTCCGCCTTCCAGCCTTTTGGTTCCCACAGCGGAATATCGACGCCTTCCACCGGTCGGTGGCATCCATAAGCCGTCAGCAGCCCGACGATCTCTTTGTGACGGCCCTGTTCAGCCTGAGTATAAGCGTTAATCAAGTTGCCCGCAGGAATTCGATAGGTCGCCTGAGGATCAATCCCGGTGGTGAGCAGGAATTCAACGACATCGAAGTGACCTTCTTCGGCCGCGTTCATTAACGCGTTTTTCACGGCATGACTGGTATCGAGAACTGAACCAGCCTCGAACAAGTAACGAACAATGGCAAGCTTGCCTCTACCGGCTGCGTAGGTTATCGCGGGGCAGTTATAAGTTCCGCCGCTTCGATTGATTTCGGCACCACTTTCGACCAAAAACTTGACAATCTCAAGAGTTCCCCAGGTTGCAGCATTGTGCAACAGACTTCCATCGTAGTCGTCTGAAGCCAAATCACTAGGCTCAAATTGTTGACGAACCATATCAAGATCACCTGCCTCAATCGCTTCATCCAACTCAGGCTTGTAGTTCATCTGTTCTTCAGCCACCCAGTTCCACCTTCTGTGCCAAACCACCAAGGAGTTTCAGTTCTTCGAGGACTTTCTCTTTGCTTCTCTTCGTCTTCAAGACCGTCTCCAACTGCGACACGACGAATTCAATCGCCACTCGGTATGCACGTCTTTCCTTGGTGCGTAGATGAAGATATCAAGGCTCATGAACGAATCAATTCCATAAGGCTTCCATAGTTTCTTCTGCAGAGCAAATATTCGTCGGAGGGAAAAGGGGTCAGGTGGTATGTCTTTTTCTTTGGTCTTCCAGGATGGGATCAAAGAGACCTCAACCCTTTTCACTCCCCTTACCCAAGACCCCTGTGGCTGCTTAGATCAATTTGGCCCAGCCGCCAAAAGGATCAAACCGTTACAGAAATGTCAGAAAGCGCAGGTCAACGGGCTGGTATAAGGGTGAATCCAATTGCAAGATCTCCGTGTTGAAGAAGAGCATTCCGGAGCCTGTCGGAGACAACCAGACAGACTTCCCAACCTCTAATGCGGAAGGCATGGTGTCCTTCGCACACACGTTGGCACAATGTGATATCCATCAAGACCCGATATTCGCCGATTCGATCGTCTCTTCCATCACCTAACTCCCACCGATTGACTTTCGTTCGTTCTTCATCGACGCAGTCAAGCAAGTCAAGGAAGTTGGCGATGTAGTAGATGTCCTTCTGTCCCGGGATCAAGACAGGCAAGAGCTGCAAAGAGTCGGAGCAGTACTGCCGCAGTGTCTCTGC
>JBILXT010000503.1:0-4819 GCA_044378235.1 Planctomycetaceae bacterium | reverse complement strand
GGCCACCGATGATTTCGGCTATCGAGCCATCACCAACCGCACTCAAACAGCCGATCTGCACGCAACGATTTTGCACCAACTGGGGCTTGATCACGAACGACTCACCTTCAATCATAACAGCCGCGACGAACGACTGACCGATGTCTACAAGGCTCGTGTCATTCCGGATTTAACTGGTCAACCCGTGGGATAGGCTTCCAGCCTGTCTTATCCCCCCTCTCTCTTCTTTCACTTCTCTGGCCTGGTTCTCTTGTCCGAAGAGAAAAAAGGAATCTCTTTCTTCGGGTCGAAGAGCAAATATAGAAGAGAAGAGACATGACCCCTGTTTTCCGTCTTCTGTGACTTTGGCCAGGGATGGTGCATGTCTTTCAGATTCGGGGGTTGCCCGAATCTCGTGAAACTGTCAGACGCATTGGGGATTATGTGGCAAACAAGGTTGAACAAAAGTGAATCATCGCCCCAATTCTTGTCATGAGATTGACTCGGGGTGGTTCTCGCGATGCTGTTCCCTCAAGCCTCGATCACCGGTTGAAAGGCAAAGGACGTTCAAATACCATCATGTTCCGCCCGACAGCCTCCCACTCTGGATTTAACGCCATGTTTGCCAAGCGACATAAGACCAATCGTTTGGCACAATCAGGCGTTCGACTGGGGGGCATCGAGGGAACCGATCTCACTCGACGTGACCTGTTGCGCTCGGTGGCTCAGGGCGCTGGCTGGCTCAGCCTGTCGCTGGTTATGGATCTGCAGGCCCAAGCGGCTTCGACAACTTCCCGCAAGAAGAGGTCGCTGATTCTGCTGTGGCAGGATGGCGGTCCGAGCCACTTCGAAACGTTTGATCCCAAACCAGATGCTCCCAGCGAGTATCGCGGCGAGTTGAGTGCGATCCAGACATCGCTGCCGGGCGTGGCCTACTGTGAAGTTCTGCCGCGTCTTGCGGCACTGGCGGATCGAACTGCCGTCATTCGCTCGCTGCATCAGCCGTCGTCTGATCATGTTGTCGGTTCGCACAATGTCCTGACCGGATGGTATGACCAGTCGAACGGCGGATTGTCGCGCTATCCCGATCTCGCAAGCGTGATTAGCCGGATGCGGAGTGGAGTTGAGGACTCAGGAATCGCTATTGGCGCTTCGACCGATCCGCGATTGGCGCGGGGAATGCGAGGGAACACGACCAGCAAAGTCTCTTCCGATCGATCGACCGATTTGCCTCGGTACATTGACATTGGCTTGGGACTCCATCGCGGCGGACCTGCGTTTCTGGGACCTGTGGACGGGCCGTTCCGGGTGGCGGGTGATCCAGCGAAACCCGGCTTTACGATCCAAAACCTCGAATCTTCGCTCAGCACGGAACGGCTGACAGCGCGGGACGAGATCCTTGCGGCACTGGATCGGCTTGGCGGCTCAGACGGTTCACTTCTGAAGACCGAAGATTCATTTCGCGCGATTGATGCATTTCGTCAACAGGCCTTCGAACTGGTCACAGGCGGAGCGGCGGCCCGCGCCTTCGACCTTTCACGTGAGCCCATCGAAGTGCGGCAGCGGTACGGGCTGCATCTGGCCGGCCAACAATGCCTGCTGGCTCGACGCCTGGTCGAAGCGGGAGTCAGCGTGGTGGCCGCGCGTTTTGCGCCAGACGGACGAGGCGATTACGATCGCACGATGATCGGCTGGGACGACCATGCCGTGCATGGCAACATCTTTGCAATCATGCGACAACGAGGCCCGCAGTTCGACCAGTCGGTCAGTGCACTGATCGAGGATTTGGAACAGCGAGGTTTGCGCGATGAAGTTCTGCTCGTCGTTGTCGGCGAATTCGGCCGGACGCCGCGAATCCACGTTCACAAGGGCTGCCCCGGGCGAGAACACTGGGGGCCTGCGGGCTGCGCACTGCTCTATGGCGGCGGACTGAACATGGGCCAGGTTGTGGGTTCGACGAACCGATTGGGGGAGTCTCCGCAGGACCGCCCCGTCACCTACCAGGATTTGCTGGCGACCATCTACGACTCGCTCGGCATCAATCTCGCGCAGACCTTTATTGATGATGCGGGGCGACCCGTTCCGCTCCTTCCTGCCGGTCAGCCGATCAGGGAATTGATCAGTGGTCGTACTCAAGCGGTTGCGTCTGCGCCTCACCCCGCCTCAACACTGACTTCAGGCACGGGCTCGGAAGACGCCTTGTCCGTAATCGTGATTCCGCCGCATTCCGCCGCAGACGATTTGCAGCGGCGAACTGACAGAAGCCAGTGGCTCTCACTCGAGCTGCACGAGACGCACATCGACGATCAGGGGCTGGCCGCGCTGACGGATTGTCGGTCCCTGCGTCGTCTGCTGCTGAACGGTCTGCCGATCACCGACGCGGGACTCGTGCACCTGTCCGGGCTG
The DNA here is from genome assembly GCA_044378235.1 of Planctomycetaceae bacterium. Lineage (GTDB taxonomy): Bacteria > Planctomycetota > Planctomycetia > Planctomycetales > Planctomycetaceae > SXXK01. The sequence goes on along the minus strand of JBILXT010000503.1, from coordinate 2,434 downwards.
ACCGAATTGGAGGAACTGGGGCTCACGGGAACCCGAGTGACAGACGCTGGCTTGCTCCAATTGAGGTCGTTGCGGAAATTGCGGCGGATTGCGATCAATGGAACCGGAGTTTCGCTCGCGGGGGTCGTCAGTCTGTTCGTCCAGCATCAACAACGGACATTGATCGACGCGCTGGCCGCGCTCGATCTTGTTCGTTTCGACGACCAACAGCAGGCCGTTGTCGTTGACGTTGCCGGAACGTCCTTTGGCGACGAGGAATTGCGGCATCTGGGGTCCGTACCGAGTCTCAAGGAACTGCATCTTGCCGCGACCCGCGTGACTGATCAGGGGCTTGCCGCGATAGGAACGCTGGAAAATCTGGAACATCTATTCCTTGCGAAGTGCGCCATCACCGACGTTGGCTTGAAATCGGTCGCACGATTCCCGCGTCTCCGGGCAATCAATCTTTACGGAACGAGCATCACGAGCGCCGGGCTGGAGGTCCTCGCGGAGCTTCGTGAGCTGCGTACACTGCTCATCACCGACCTGAAACTGAGTCCTGCGGCCGTGGACGCGCTGAAGAGTCGGCTGCCGCATCTCACGGTTTCCGATTTTACGCCCGCATGAACCGTTTTTTTCGACGAACGTGGTCGTCACAATGAAACTTCTGGCAACCATCGGACAGACCTCACAGTCTGCTCGCACTGGTGCCATTTTTAACGACGAGAGGTATCATCCGCTGGCTACGAACAGGGAACCTGGGTTGTCGGGTGAACATCGCTTGTCTGTTACGAACGAGGATTTTAGCCCACAACTTATCTCGGAGAACTCTCTTGAACCCATCCAGCAATCGCCGTCAGTTCCTGCAGCAGGCATCCCAAACCTCCGCGATTCTGGCGGCGGCCACGTCGCTGGGCGGCGTTCATGTCTTTGCAGACGAGAAGTCGGTGAAAGTTCGGCTGGGGATCATCGGGTGCGGCGGGATCATGACGTCTCACGTGCAAGGACTGGTTGACCGTCGTGAGGCGGTGTCGATCACCTGGCTGTGCGATGTCGATCCGGCTCAGATCGAACGCATGGACAAATACGTCACTCGCGAATTTCAAACCGAAGCACCAAAAAGGACCGCACTCTACGAAGAGGTCATCGAGGACAAGGACGTCGATGCCGTCATCATCGCGACGCCGCATCATTGGCACGCGCCGATCGCGCTGCGAGCGATGGCAGCAGGGAAAGACTGCTATATCGAGAAGCCGATTTCGCACACCTTTGACGAAGGGCCGCTGATCATCGCCGCCGCAAAGAAATTTGGCCGAGTCGTGCAGCAAGGGAGCCAGATGCGAAGCAGTCCTGTTACAGCGAAGGCGGAGAAGCTGCTCAAAGACGGAATCATCGGCGAGATCAAAGTCGCTCGCGCCTGGACGGCAGAGACACGGACGGTTGAAAAGCCGCTCCCGGACGGAACGCCGCCGCGCGGGGCCGACTACGACCGTTGGCTCGGTCCGGCACCGAAGCGGCCGTTCAATCCGCATCGGTGGCACCAGACCTGGCGGATGTTTCGCGACTACGGCAACGGCGAGATCGGCGACGACGGCATCCACGATCTCGACATGGCCGCCTGGGGGCTTGGCATCACGACACTGCCGAAGCAAATCACCGCGCGCGGCAGCCGCATGTTGCTCGACGGCCACGCCAGCGAGTACCCCGACAACATGAACGTCACCTACGAGTACCCCGACGGTCGCCTGCTGATCTACGAAAACTACCCGTTCACCGCCTACGGCCTGCACGGGTTTGACAACGGCAACGTCTTCTACGGCACCGAGGGCTACATGATCTTCTCGCGCCGCGGTGCGTTCAGTGTATTTCAAGGTCCGAAAGGAACTCCCGGCCCGACCGAAGGCAAAGAGCTGCGCGGTCAAAAGGGCTACGCCGAACACATGGCCGAGTTCCTCAACGCCGTCCGGCAGCGCACGCCCACGAAAGCCTCCGCCGAAGTCGCCCATCGCAGCTGTGCTCTGGTTCATCTCGCTGAGATCGCCTTCCGTACGACTGGCCGACTCGACTTCGATCCCGCCATCGAGCGCTTCGTCGATTGCGACGAAGCCAATTCACTGCTCAGCAAGAATTATCGCGAGCCGTACGGCTTGCCGGAGACTTTGCCATGATGAGACATTCAACACCGAGTCAATTCCTGTTGGCGACGGCCGCGATCTCTGCGGCCTTCTTTCTGATTTTGAATTCGGCGCTGTTTGCCGACGACACGAACGACGAAGTCCTCATTCACAACCGACACCAGTTGTCGGCCCAGCCGAGTCCATGTCACCCGATCGCACTTGGCGAACCCGATGACTACAAGCCCTGCATCGCGAGGTTGCCCATCGGCGAACTGCTGCTGACCGCGTTTCATCAGCACAAACGTGATGGCAACAAGGTCATGGAGCAGACGCTGCTG
>JBILXT010000502.1:0-4850 GCA_044378235.1 Planctomycetaceae bacterium | reverse complement strand
CTGACGAACAACTGTCTTCCAATCCGGTCAGCGGTGACCTGCGCATTCTTTGGCAACAGTGGTTGCAAGGCGGTTTGAACAGAAAGCCCATCGAGCTGATTCAATCGAAAGACGGCAAGCTCAAGCTTCACTTCGGTCTCGGCCGGTCCATCAAGTTGCTCGATCAGCGGGCGAATCGCATCGTGCTGTTCTTTGCGAGCGACCACGATCAACCGACCGGTCTTTTCATTCACAGAGAGACGGACGCCATCGAATCTTGAATACATGGACGTCAGCAAAGTCTGCACTTCCGTCGCGCTGGCGTTTTTGAGCGAATAAACAGCCGGGACAGGAACGTCGCCATCGAGCGATGTGCCTTTCATCTGCTTGGCAATCTGGTCAATCGTGGCATGCTGCTCATCGGTGGCCGTCGCCACGATCATCTTGCGATCGGCATCCATCACAATCTTGGCATCGGGATACAATGCCATCAGAACTTCCTGAGCCTCGTCCGCGTTGGGCGCACCAATCATATAGGTCTTCGTCGACCGCTGTGGACGATTCGCCAACGACGCGCTGACCTGTTCGACCACGGCCTTGATCTGGTCCTGCTTATCCGGAAATGCTCGCACAAACAATTGCTGTCCGGTGGAGTCAACGGTCAGTTGAACATCCGCGTCCACAAGTGGTTGCAGAACCTGCAACACGGATGAAGGAGTCAGTCCTTTGATGGGATGGACGGCCAAAGTTTTGGAAGGCGGGATCGACTTGGAAGCCTGCAGTTGCTCAAGCACCTTCTTGAGTTTGACGTGATCTTCGGCCGTGGCGACGATTGCCAGTTGATCACCTCTTGCTCCTGCCGAGATCGTGGCATTCGGAACTGCCTGAGCCAGAACCGTTGATGCAGATGGACCCAGTTCGGCGATGGAATAGAGTTCCATTGTGCGAGTCGACTGGAACGGCTTTTCTGCCATCAACTGTTCCAGCGTGGCCCGAATGCGTTCATCGTGAGCCGGCGAAACCCATGCCATCAGCTTATTGCCCTCAGCCGTGGCGACGAACGTGACGTCCGCGAAAGTTGTTGACAGCAGTACTCGAGCATCCGCGGTACCGATGGCAGCGACATCGTAAAACTTCAGGTCGCGCTGAATCTCAGCGGCGTTGAGTTCAAGCTGTTCGATTGTGGCTGCAATCACTGTGTGGTCATCACGTGTTGCGAGCACACTGTAGCGATTGCCATCGGGCAGAAACGTGATCCGTGCCAACGGAGCGACCGATTGCAGCACTGCCAAAGAAGTGGGGCCGACGACTTTCTTAAGCGGATAGAACTTCAACTCCGGCAAATTTCCAACAGCGTCTTTCTCAACCTGTTCGATCACTTTAGCGATCAGTTCGTGCTCCTTTTCGGTGGCCGTAATCAGCAGGCGGCGATTGGCTTCATCTGGAATCGCACTGGCTTTTGGCACCAAAGGCAGCAGTAGAGAAATGATCGTTGTCGAAACGATTTTTGGTTGCAGCGGATAAGACTTCAGCGAACGCACGGCATCGGCTTCCGAGGTGCGGACTTGTTCAAGCACTTCCGCGACTTTTGCCTGATCGGCTTCCGTAGCAACAACCAGAAGTCTCTTGTTGGCAACGTCAAAGGTGACCGTGGCCTGAGGCGTCAAGGTGGTCAGTAACGAAGTCACGCTGACGGAATCAATCCGATCGGCTTCGTGAATCTTCAACTGTTTGCCGTTTGATTCGGCGGTTGAAAGAGACTTCAGTAGAAGATCGACCTGAGTATGCTCATCGGCCGTCGCCATCACCAGCAGCCGTTGATTTGCTGTGTCGGACAACACTTGAGCTTTCGGGACCGCTGTGGTCATCAAAGTCACCAGTGTGGTGGAGACAGTGGAACTCACCGGGTAAGTGATCAAAGTCTTCTCAGTGGCGGCTGTTTCTGTCTGCTTTTCCAGTTGCTCGATCAACGCGCGGATGGCTTCATGTTCCGGCAGCGTGCCGAAGGCGACCAGACTTCGCGTGGCCGTGTTTACGGTCACTCGGGCAGTAGGAACGATATAAACCAGCATCGTCGAGATGGCTGTCGGATCGGCATTCTTCAGGGCATAGACCTGCAGTTGCCGGGCTCCCCCCTGAGGCTGTTCGGCCTGAATCATCTGCAGCGATTCGCTGATTCGCTTCTGATCGGCTTCAGATGCCCATGCAATGAGTTTGCTCGACAACGGATCGATGCGATACTGCCCATCCGGCGCTATGAGCTTAAGCGTGGCCAGCATCTGATCGGCGTCTGACACTTGAACAGGGTAGAGCTGCAGACGCGGCTGCATGTCGGGGCCCTGATTGGATTCCAGTTGCCCCAGAATAATCTTTGCTTTCTCCTGCTCCGACGGCACCGCGTTCACGGAAATCTGGCGGGCTTTAATGTCAATGACGATCGTTCCGACGATAATTGTCTTCAACACTTCGCCAGCTTGTTGAGGATTCGCGTGTTCCACTGGGTAGACGGTCAGCACCGGAGTCCCTTCGGCTTTTGTCAGCATCGGAACCTTGGTGATCACCTGTTGGACAATTCGCAGATTCGAAGCCGTATCGATCACCAGCAATTGTTGGGTCTGAGCCAGGGCTTCAGCTTTGCCGTAGCTTCCCAGCAGCGGCTTCACTTCCAGCAGGACAATGTCGGCCGGTCGACCTTCGAGAGGAAACAGGACGCTGACAAATTCGTATCGCCCGCGTGTCGCGAGTTCTTCAGGCGCGACTTTCGGAATCGCGCCTTCGGGAAGTCCGGTTTTCAAATCCAGGCACATCAGCATTCGTTCGCGGCGAACCAGAGTAAAGCCTTTGGTCAGCAACCAGCCGTTGAGCAGGTCGATGCTTTCGACGGTGCTGTAGTCTTTGGAGTCGGAGTAATTGAAAACTCCCGGTGGAGGAACTTCCATAACCAGCGAGAGGTCGGCTTCTTTGGCGATCCAGTCAAGCACGTCAGCCCACTTCTGACTGCGGAAGTTGAAGCGAAGTTTTTTGCCTGTGAACAAAGAGACAAACAAGCTCTGCTGATCGGCGTTCAGAACGGCCTGAAGTTTTTCGTTGGCCGCCGCGATGATCGCTGGACGAGCGGCTTCTTCTGCAGCCGCGACTGCAGTGTCACGTTCACTGCTGATCTGAGTGATCAGAGTTTGTTGCTCCGGGGAAACTTTGATGGCTGCTGCGACTTCGGGTTTTGTGAGTGTGGAGAAGTCGACCGGGGCTGTTGGTGGAGTTGCTGGCGGGGCTTGTGCGACAGTGTGGCTGGAGGTCATGCAGAACAACAATACGACAACGATTGTTGAGGCGATGATGTGGCTGGGCTTGGCGCGATACCTGAAGAAATTGCTCGGAGGGCTGACGCCCTGCCGCTCGCCTGAGAGGACGGCATGCTGCGACGTTGATGGCGCGGGGCGAGTGGTCATCGGGAGTACTCGAAGAGGCGGGAGAAATCCGGCGGGAATTTGGCAAGGCAGCGCCACCTTATCGAATTCTGGCTGAATTTGCCACAAAATTCGCAGCCTGCCCAGATTGCGGAAGTTCCGACTTCGCGACTTAAATCGGTCAGCGAAGATGCTGAAGAATGCCTGTTCTCCGCCGAACGTCCTACAATCGCTTGGATTGTTACAATTCCTCTGACGGGCAGTCGTATCAACAGGGATGTGCAATTGCGTCGAGATTTGGAATGGGCAATTAAGGGATGAAGACTGCACGATAGCGGTGGTTCGATAGCCTGCACGTTTCGGAACCGAGAACGTATTGAGACTCCAATGACGCCAGCATTAACTACCGCGAATGATTTGCGACTCCCGTCAGTTCGCAAAGTTCTTACGCTCATCGTTGCGTTTTTGGTTGTACTGGTGCTGTCAGATTCGTGCCACGCTCAGGGCTTGTTTGGCCAAAGAAGTCTGGGCGGCTCGTTGTCGAAGCGAAGTCGACCAGGAGTGGGAGCAACGACAACTCCCGGCACTGTGGAAGCGGGTCGTCGATTTCTAAGGGATGAGCGATCTGTCAGCGACTTTGTTGGCAGTAATACGACGGCGGAAGCGGCTGCAGGATTTGTTGGCGGGCAGTCCGCAGTGACGGCCGCGATTTCTTCGATCACGGGACTGACGGAGGAAGCTCGACCACCTTTAAACCGGCCGAGAATCATCAGACCAACCGGTCTTTATGCGGAACGTCTGACGCTGGCTCCAGAGGTGTTGAGTCAGCTCTCTGCGTCGCCAGACAATGCCGTGGAGACTCCACGAATTTCGGAGTCACTGCAGTCGTTCATTCAGGCTCGTTCGGTGACGATCGAGGTGTCTCCGGAAGACCATTCAGCCATTTTGCGCGGAGCGGTTCCTTCCGAAGCGGATCGGCAGCAGACCGAGCTGCTCGTGATGTTCGAACCCGGGATTCAAAAGGTTGTAAACGAGTTGACGGTGGATTCGAGTCTTCCCCCGATTCCTCGTCGTCGTGGTTTGAATTCTCCTCGGAACTAGTTGGCCTCCTGGATCGTCGATCAGAGTTGAATGCTCGTGGCTCTGATTTCGGTTCTGGTGCCAGAAGGTCGTCCGCATCCATTGCATCGAATGACGAGTCACGGTCTTCCGTCTGTCGTCCCTGCATGTTGCGACGAAAGAAGCCGCTGGTAAGATCGATCTCAGACGTCTGCAATCCCGGATGACGCGAAGGAGTTGAGTCTCGCTGATCGTCAGCTTCTGACTCCTCAACTTCGTAACCCACTTGCTGGATTCCACTGCCGGCAGGAGAACGCAGACGGTTACTGGCGAGAGACTTCTTGTCGGCTTTTAGTCTCGATTCGACAATCTCATTCTGAAACGGCGACAGCTCACCGGGGCCCT
>JBILXT010000501.1:0-4856 GCA_044378235.1 Planctomycetaceae bacterium | reverse complement strand
GCTATCTCATGGCACTGCCCGGATCCCACTTTGCTACGCCGGGATCGTTGGGCACCACAAACAACTCAACTCGACGGTTTCTTTGGCGAGCCGTGTCTGATTGTGAATTCTCCAGCGGATGAAATTCACTGTATCCCATCGAAGCAATTCGCTCCGGAGGTACGCCCATCTTCAACAGTTCGAGAATGACAGCGTCCGATCGATCGGTCGAAAGATGCCAGTTCGTCGGATGTTTGATGGCGGTTTCGGGGCGTACGATATTTTGATCATCGGTGTGTCCAACCACCAGAATTCTCATCCCGCTGGCTGATCCGCTGGTCACAGATGATGCAAACTCCTTGATCGTCGGAGTCGCTTCGGGACGAATCGCATCGCTCCCGAGGTCGAACAGAATATCGGAGCGGAACTTATTGAGCCCGGTGGCAGGGTCGTATTCAAATCCTTCCGCAGACAATGCCGAGTTAAAACCGCTGCCGTCGGATTGAGAATCTGTCAGGGCCTTTGCGAATCGATTGTTCAAATCAGATCGCTCCGCCATCAGATTGTTGATGCGATCGTTGGCGGTGGCAAGTTGCCCCTGGGTGTCGCCCAGTTGAGTCATCAGTGACTGGCGTTCCTGATCCAGGCCCTGAATCATCTGTGTATTCTGGGCGTCAGCAGCCAGCAAACGCTGATTCTCGGCGTACATATCGCGAGCATGCGTTTGAGCTTTTACCAGCTGATCGCGGTGCTTGCCGTGCTTACATCCGGTGGCGAGCAATGACGCTAAGGCCAGCACCGAAAGAGCCTGACGGATAGTTTGATTGGGCATCTTTGTTCATCCCTGAGTCAGATCACGCTGATCAACACACTTCGAAAGACTCGACGAAAACATCCGCCGGAGCCTCAGTGAGTCGCAGAGTACCGTCGCGGGAATCAGACGGTGAAGACGCTTTTGAGCCTTTTTGCGGCGATTCGGCTCCCATGAAAAAACGCGGTCCCGAATTGCGCTGTGCAGGTGCAGTTCCTGCCGGATCGAGGCCCCGGTTTGGCAACTTTTGCAAACAGCTGATCCCTTTCTTCGGCCGAAATGGCCGCAGGCGGTAAGGGGAGAACACCCCTGAGCGTGAGGCGCTAGCCGATTCAAAAGAGAAATCGGCTAGCGCCTCAGGCTCAAGTTTACTGGGCAGGATTCCCACCAGGGGGATCATCCCGCATCAATCTGTCGCCCCTGTAACCTGCAGGACCGTCATGACCATGTTCAACTCTCATGGCAGGGGCGGATTCTCCCGGACAAACCAGCAAAAAAAGCTACCAAAGCGTTTGCAGTTCGGCAATTCTTGCATCTGAAGTCGCCCAGTTGTCGAAAACGACCTAGGGTTCTTCACCTGAAGACGCGTGCGTCCTAGGGAGAGTTTTGGAACTCAACATCTGTCTGTACTGCCAGGGCTGTGTTAGCTCGGCCAGGTCATATTGAGTCAGGCAGCAATCATTCACGAAGAAGATTGACCAGGGACTGGACATGTTAGTACTCAGCCGCAAGAAAGACGAAAAGATTGTGATCGGCGATTCGATCACTCTCATGGTCATCGAAATCCGTGGCGACAAAGTGCGTCTCGGCATTGAGGCGCCTCGCGATGTGACCGTACATCGTGAAGAAGTTTATGATGCGATCAAGCGCGAAAACACACCTGATTCAAAGCAGGGCTGAGAGAATCTGACGGCGAACAGCGTTGCCGTGGTCAGTTTTGAACGCGGGCGCTGAGGGCTGTTGATTTCATTGTGTACTGAGTCCTTGTGCCGTTTGGGGGCTGGATTCCGAGATCCGCTGCACCCAAGACTCACCTGATACAAAATTTCTCTCGCTGCGCCCGTATTGAGGGGCCGATTTGCTGATCTCGGCCCGGTGTGGATTGCCGCCCGGTGTTTGCGGGAAACCGTAGGCGGAAAGCCTCAGTCCTGCCACGCAATGAAATATCCCCGACTATGACCAATGTCGCGAGGATTCTTGCTTTTGTGGTCTTGCTGTCCGACAATCCGACAGCCAGTGGTCGAAATCTTCGGTCGCAGAGTGACGAGCACTGGCCCCCGCCAGAGCCCTCCTCTCCTGAAAGTTTGATCGGACCATGACCCAAACTCAGAAAACTGTCCTCGTGATCGAGGATGATCGTGATATCTCCTCGACAATTCAGAGCGTATTGTCCGCGGCCGGTTATCGAGTCCTGACGGCCAACAATGGACAGGACGGTCGCCGGCTGATTCAGGGACAGAAGCCGGATCTTGTGCTGACCGACATGATGATGCCGCGAATGGGCGGTTTTCCGGTCCTGGAGTTCCTCGCAGAATTGCCCGACGCTCCGCCGGTCATCATGATGACCGCCAACGAAGGCAGCCGACATAAGGCCTACGCGGAAATGCTGGGGGTTGTCGACTATTTGCGAAAGCCATTCGCGATGGAAGTCATGCTGGAATCTGTTGCCCGCGCGATTGCGGCGGCAGAAGTCAGGAAACAAGATAAGCCCGAAGTCTAGCCCTACGAAGGAAAGGATTCATCGAGATGTTACATGCAGTCATTATGGCGGGTGGCAGTGGAACTCGATTCTGGCCTCAGAGCCGTCAGAAACTGCCGAAACAACTGCTTCGCCTTGCCGGCGATCGCACCATGATCCAGCAGACGCTCGATCGCTGTCGCAGCTGGGTCGATCCTTCTCGAGCCTGGGTGGTTACGAATGAAGTTCAGGCCGATGCAACGGCCGCACAACTGCCGGAACTTCCTCGTCAGAATATTCTGGTGGAACCTGCTGCTCGCAATACAGCTCCCTGTGTCGGATTGGCCGCGATTCAGATTTTGCACCATGACCCCGACGGCATTATGTTCGTGATGCCGGCCGACCACGTCATTCAAACGGACGAAGCGTTCTCACGTGGGGCCTTGCGAGCCGTCGAGATCGTCAATGCTGATCCCTCGAAGCTTGTCCTCTTCGGCGTCATCCCGTCGTTCCCCGCAACAGGCTACGGCTATATTGAACGCGGCGCGATGATCGGTGATGGAACTCCGCGAGTCTACGAAGTGTCAGCGTTCCGCGAGAAACCTCATCTGAGCCTCGCCGAACAGTATGTCCGAGAAGGACGCTTCTTCTGGAATTGCGGAATCTTCTGTTGGAAAGCGCAGACGATTGTGGATCTGCTGAAGCAGTATGAACCGGAGATGTATGCCGGGTTGATGAAGATCGCCGAGGGGCTAAAAGCCGGGCGAGGCGATGCGGTCCTGGCTGAAGAGTTTCCAAAGCTCAAGAGCATCTCCATTGACTATGCCGTTCTGGAGCGTGCTCAGGGCGTGACCGTGGTCGAAGCACCGTTTCAATGGGACGACGTCGGCAGCTGGCTGTCACTGCCTCGTCTGAACGGAGCAGACTCTGACAACAACACCGTCGACGGCCCGTTCTGCGGCGTTGATACTCAGGGTTGCATCGTTCGGACAACCAGCGATCATTTGGTCGCAACGCTCGGGCTGAGGAATCTGATTATTGTTCATACGGATGATGCGACTCTTGTGGCCGACGCTTCCCAGTCGGAACGGATCAAAGAGGTACTGGCTCAACTACAGAAGCAGAATCGCACGGAATACATTTGAGTGCCTCGCGAGGGGGGGCATCATTCGAAATTTGAGATTTCAAATTTGAGATTTGAGATTTCAAATTCCTGAGCACCCGAAGTCGTATTGTCACCTACGCATGACTTTCCTCTTCCGATCGATCATAATCACGGACAGTTGAACACGACCTTCCTCACAAAGCCCTGCTGAAGAATCCCTCCCATGGCTACCAACTTCTGCGGACGAACTCGACGTGAAATGCTCTGGCAGACCGGCTCCGGTTTTGCCGGAGTTGCGATGACAGCCCTGATGGATCGCGACGGCTTTCTGGCTAGCCAGTCCGTCGCCGCTGACGGCGAAACGCCTTTCGCAAATCCGCTGGCTCCCAAGCAGTCGCACTTCGAACCCAAGGCGAAGAACGTCATCTTCCTGTACATGTATGGCGGGCCCAGTCAGGTCGACACGTTCGACTACAAGCCCTCGATGTACGGAATGGACGGCAAAACGATCGAAGTCAAGACCTTTGGTCGAGGCGGTCATCGTAATCAGGGGCGGATCGTCGAGCCTCGCTGGAAGTTCAGGCAATACGGTCAGTGCGGAAAGTGGATCAGCGATCTCTTTCCAAATCTCGGCACCTGTGCAGATGACATCGCCTTCATTCATTCGATGACAGCGGATTCGCCCATTCATGGTTCCGCAATGCTGATGATGAATTCGGGAAGAATCCTGAGCGGTCATCCGTGCCTTGGTTCATGGGTCAATTATGGTCTTGGCAGTGTGAATGAGGATCTGCCGGGATTCGTTGTGATGCTGGATCCACGCGGCGGCCCGATCAGCGGTTCCAAGAACTGGAGCAGCGGTTACATGCCGGCGACTTACCAGGCCACCGTCATGCGTTCCGGGGCGAATCCAATTCTTGACCTGTCGCCACCTTCAGAACTGGCCGGCGGCGCGCAACGAAAACTGCTGGATACTCTGCGAAGCTACAACGAAGAACACCTGGCTCCTCGCAATGACAACTCCAACCTGGCGGCTCGCATCGCCAGCTACGAACTTGCTTATCGCATGCAGTCGCAGGCTCCGGAAGCTGTTGATATTTCGCAGGAGACTCAGGCAACACAGGAATCATATGGCCTGAATGATCCGAAGACTGAAAAGTTCGGTCGTCAGTGTTTGCTGGCTCGCCGTATGGTCGAACGAGGTGTTCGGTTTGTGCAGATCTATTCCGGTGGTGCACATAACGACGACAACTGGGATGCTCATACGGACATGGAGGCCAATC
>JBILXT010000500.1:0-4865 GCA_044378235.1 Planctomycetaceae bacterium | reverse complement strand
TCGAATCGGCTGATTGCCGAAAAGAACGAGTCACAAAAACCGCACGCCACATGCAACAGTGCCAAATGCACTGGAATATAGTTGCGCTGGATTCAATGCCAGAGCCCCCCTTCAATGTAAAAGGAAAGTTGTAATGACTGTAATTAAGCATGGCATCTTTACGCGGGTATTAGTCACAGCGTTCGCTGCCTATTTGATTGCGGTTTTTTTCATAGACGGAATCATCAAGTTACAGACATCGAAAGACTTATGGTCGATATACTCTGCTGTGTGTTTAATACTCATGGGTGTGGTTAGTGCCGGCGGACTTCTGGAACTGTTTTTTAGCACGGTTTCCTTTGATTCTGAGGGCGTTCGCAAGCAGATTCCGTTCAGAACCGACTGTACTATGAAGTGGTCGGAGATAACCGCCTACAGAAACGGCTTCCCATCCAGAAACGGCTTCCCATCCTATGCGTTGTTGGGGAAGGGAAACGACATGGCGATTCCGTCAATGATGCCTCGAATAGATGTTCTGTGGAACGAATGTGAGGCACGTGGCATAAAGCGTGCAAACGCGTGACCAGTTCCCGACTGAATGCTACGGTCAAGTGTTGGCGTATCAAACAGTCACCGTTGAACCGAACACGAAGTATCGGCTCCTTTCTGACCGTAGTTCTCCCCTTACTGACAATCCGTCAAATCAGTAGCCCGGCGCTAAATTCCTCGAAGAACCCTTTTGGTCTGGATATGACTCGGGTGCGTCTGCTCCGAGCGTTCACTTTGATTCATTAAATCATGATTTCGTTAGATGAGGTCGGGGATGTTTGTTCTTTTTATTTACCTGAGAAGACTGGTGACGGAATTTTTCCAGGCAGGCGGCGGCGGTGGTTATGGAGGTGGCGGTGGCCATGCCGGGTGGTGACTCCTCGAACGATGCGACTTTGCCTCCTCGGCAGGAGCAGGCGGTACCGGCCACGTTTGATGAGGACGCGGTGACTCTGCCGCCGGTCCAGTCGAGTGATCCTGCGGATGAATTCGCGACCGTGATACCGATAAACCAGGACAACGATGCCACGCTTGCTCCAGCGAAAGACGCAACGAATCTGACGTCAGCGGCATCGGCGGGATCTCGCGTGCGATACTTTGGTGACTACGAACTGCTCAGTGAGATCGCACGTGGCGGGATGGGCGTGGTTTATAAAGCTCGGCAGGTGAATCTGAATCGAGTCGTCGCGTTGAAGATGATTCTGTCAGGGAATTTTGCATCCAATGAAGAGGTACAACGATTCCGAACAGAAGCCGAGGCAGCGGCCAATCTGGATCATCCGGGGATTGTGCCGATCTATGAAATTGGCCTGCACGAAGGTCAGCACTTTTTTTCGATGGGTTATGTGGATGGCTGCAGTCTGGCCGATCGAGTTCGCAATGGGCCGCTTCCGCCGAAAGAAGCGGCCGAGCTGACAAAGAAAATCGCCGAAGCCATCGCGTTCGCTCACAGCCGGAATGTGATCCATCGCGACCTGAAACCGGCCAACGTACTCCTGGACCAGAACCGTGAACCCAAGGTCACCGACTTCGGCCTGGCTCGCAAGACGGACACTGACAGCGGCATGACACGCACCGGTGCCGTGATGGGCACGCCCAGTTATATGCCACCCGAACAAGCGGCTGGCAAGACCAACGAAGTCGGACCGTTGTCGGATGTGTATTCACTCGGTGCCATTCTGTATTGCCTCCTGACCGGCCGCCCTCCGCTTCAGGCGGCCAATGCAATCGACACGCTGAAGCAGGTGATGGAGAAAGAGCCGGTCAGCGTTTCGACGCTGAACCCGGAGATCCAGCGAGACCTGGAAACGATCTGCCACAAGGCACTGCAGAAGGAACCGAAAAAACGATATGAGTCCGCGAAAGCCCTGGCTGACGATCTGGGCCGCTGGCAGCGAGGAGAACCGATCACAGCAAGGGCTGTCTCCACAGCAGAGAGAGCCTGGAGATGGGTGAAGCGGAATCAGCGTCTTTCAATTCTCGCAGCCATAACGATTCTCGCTGTTTTGGCGGGATCAGCCGCAAGCACCGTTTTTGGAATCATGGCCACGGTTTCGAAGGTTCAAGCTGTCTCAAATCTTGCGCGGGCTAATTTTCTGATCGGTGTTTCTCGATGGGAAGACGGAAGGATCCGAGACGCTCGAGAGAATCTGATGAAGGTGCCCGAGGAGCATCGAGAATTTGAGTGGCACCTATTAATGGCACTTCTCGATCGCAGCCTTCTGACACTACATAATCACAGCAGTGGTGTGGAATGTGTTGCAATAAGTGATGATGGAAAACTAGTGGCAACGGGTGGTATGGACAATGTCATTCATGTGATTGATACAGGAACTGGTAAACCGAAGTTCTCATGCGTCGGACACGAAGACGAAATAAACGCCCTTGACTTTCATCCGAATGGTATGCTTCTGGTGTCAGCAAGCTCAGACCAGACTGTTTCCATTTGGAGCCTGATTGACGGGACTCGTCAGGCAGTTCTGCAGGGACATGCCAATGATGTTGAAGATGTGGAGTTCAGTGTCGATGGTTCTCGGATTGCTTCCTGTTGTTACGACGGTCTGGTTCATTTCTGGACAGTGCCGGATGGAAAGCAAATCGCAACCATCCTGAAACACGAAGAAGCGGTTTTTGATGTATCATTCAGTCCAGATGGTCAACGTGTGGCTACCGCATGTGGTGAAGGCAATGTCACCGTCTGGAATGTCGAAACCGGCCAGAAAGTGTGGTCGACTAGACTTGATCCTTACGCAACCGTGGTTCTGCGGTACAGCCCGGAAGGGAGAAGCATTGCCGTGGCTGGGGCCAGCGGGAGAATCTGGCTGGTCGCCGCTGACAGCGGGCAGCTTCAATTTGATCTGCCAGGGCATTCCCAGTATGTCAACGACCTTTGCTTCAGCCCCGACGGACGCCTGTTGGCGTCATCTGGAAACGACTCCACAATTCGACTCTGGGAGATGAAGACTCGACAACTCGTCTCCGAGCTGGGAGGTCATGAACTTGAAGTCACTGGAGTCGCCTTCAGCCCTGATGGATCAAGGTTGTTCTCCGGCGGGGCCGATCATTTGGTCAAACTCTGGGATACGACTCTGGTGTTCGATCAGTTGCTTCAACAAACCGATAGCGCAGTATCAACGTTGGCGGTCAGCCCAAACTCACCCCACTTCCTCAAGGGCTTCATCGATGGCCGGCTTGAATTGTGGGATGTGTCAGAGCAGCAAATTAAATCCAGTTTTGTTGGCCCCAATGTCCCGTTGACCGCCGTCTGTTTCAGCCCCAGCGGAAGATTAATAGCAGCGGCAAGCGAGGATGCGTCGATTCGAATCTTCGACGTGGAAACAAGACTGCAAATCGCAGCGTTGAAGGGGCACACAAGCCGAATACAGGATGTTGCATTTTCACAAGACGGTCGTCAGGTTGTTTCCGGAAGCGATGACGGCACCATTCGACTATGGGATGTTGAAAATGGTTTCGAGCTCAGAGTCTACAAGAACGGGTCAGATGCGGTTCAGTGCACGTCGTTTGCGAAAGATGGGGAGCAAATCGTCTCAGGTGATACCAGCGGCAATATCAAGTTCTGGGATTCAAAATCAGGGCGGCAGTTAAGGAGCTTTAAGGGGCATGGTAATACAGTCATGGACCTGATGTATTCTCCTGATGGAAATACACTTGCGACGGCAGATGCCGATGGTTCTGTGCGGTTATGGCAGTCTTCGGCTGGAAATCTGCGAACTGAAATCAAATGCCCAGGGATGGTCTTTGCGGTGCGATGGAGTAATGATGGTGCGCGTTTGCTGACGAGTGGCGACGATGAAAAAGTGCGAATTTGGGACGCGTTGCCAGGGGAAGAATTGCTGACGCTGTCGAACTCAGAACCGCAGTATCACTGCCTCAACTTCTTGTTCCCTGGCCATCGAGTCATTTTGGCGACAAATGGCGAATTGCCGACAACAAATGGCCTTTTGGAAATGAGTTTCTCCACTCCTGCCGTGGTACCTCCAGTGGACGAGTGGCATCGCATTTTGGACCTGCGTCTTGAGTGGCATCTTCAGCAGGCGGAGGCTCTTGAAAAGTCCAAAGATTGGTTCCCGGCATCGTTCCACAGAGCGTGGCGACTGGCCAGGCAACCCATGGATGCAACTGAGCTGCAACAACTTCGGACAGATGTGCAGCAACTACAATCGGACATCCCTACAAAACAGACGCACCTGCCCAAACATATTCAAGAGGTGCTCATGATGCATTGAGGCGGACGAGTAACAGTGATGGGAAGCCAACCGGCCTCGAAGGCCAACAAATCTCCGGCACCGCCTGGTTTGATGATCTGAAACTGGAGAAGGTGGAGTGATGGCCCGAGTTCGATAAGGTGGTGGAGTACGTTTCAGTTACTCGTCAACGTTTCCTTGTGATTTGACATTCGCACAGGATTGTCAGGCTGAAAATCAATAGGCCTGCACGCGATAGAGTCGCCCACTTCGGTCGAGGATGATGGCAGATCGACCATTCTCGGAAAGGGCCAGTTTGTCGGGATCTTCTGTGGGCAGCCGAAACAGCGTGGTTAACTCCAGAAGTTCGCTGCTCCAGCACCGCAGAAAGCCGTCAAAGCTGATGGAGACCAGTGTTTTCCCGTCCGGCGTCCAGGCAAGATCGGAGATGGCTCCGCCCTGCAGTTTTACTTCCTGAAGCAGAGCGGCATCTGATGTTCGATAGATTTTCAAAGTGCGTTCGGAGTAAGCGATGGCGACCTTGCTTCCGTCCGCCGAAATCGAGATCCCATTCGCGGAAGGCTTGTTGTTCGGCAGAGTCGCGATGATGGTGCCGCGCCTCAGATCATGGAA
>JBILXT010000131.1:0-17352 GCA_044378235.1 Planctomycetaceae bacterium | reverse complement strand
AAATCCGATTACCGTCGCACCGGATGCGTTACTTCCGGAGGCGATTCATCTCATGTCAGAACGCAAGCTGAGTGAAGTGCCGGTGATTGATCAGGATCGTGTTCCTGTCGGCATGCTGGACATTACGGACGTTTTGCAGAGAGTCGAAAGTGCAGATCGATTGTTGAGAGCGATCTCGGAGACAGTGTTCCCTCAGCCAGCAATTCGTTCGGCGTGATTGTCGAAACGTTTTCTGGTTGCTGCATCATTAAGGCTGTCATACGCAGGGGCTTACACCAACACTCGACCTCAATTCACACAGTGTGAAGAATAGTTCAAAAACACTCATGTCGCGTTCATCCTTATCCAGTGGTCCTCGAACCGTGCTTGTCGGCATTGGTCTGGTCGCTGTGTATCTGGTGTATTCGCGACTCACATCACCATGGCTGAACGTGGAACGCAAGCAGGCTGCTGTTCCGAAGCAATCGCGAGACATCGAAAAGCAGCCCGTGTTTACTCAGCAGGCCGCACGCTGGTTTGAGCAGGACCGTTGGGTTCAGAACGCGAACGCCCGATTCCGTGACGGGGAGCGATTGCTGTTCTTCAATGATTACGAGCTGGAAAACAACAATCATTCAATTGCGATAAGTCCGGTGGCATTGTTGTGGCAACAGGATGAAGGCGAACAGCCCATCACCGCGACAGCCGATTCGGCGCAGTTAAATTCATCTTCAGCATTTGACATGCAACAGGGGAAGTTTGGAAAGATCGTTTCCGGCTTCCTTGCCGGCGACGTTCATATCGCCGGGCCTGACGGCCTGAGCATTGAAGGCAGCGGGTTTCATATTTCCGAAGATGCGATGAAAATCTGGACGAGCCAGCCTGTGAAGTTCGCTTGGGAAACTCATTCCGGCCGCGCAGAATCGGGAGCAGAGATTGAGTTGTTGTCGTCGAAGGATTCTCCGAAATCCGGATTGATGGC
The DNA here is from genome assembly GCA_044378235.1 of Planctomycetaceae bacterium. GTDB lineage: Bacteria > Planctomycetota > Planctomycetia > Planctomycetales > Planctomycetaceae > SXXK01. The sequence goes on along the minus strand of JBILXT010000131.1, from coordinate 16,391 downwards.
AGTGAACGATGTTCAGCGAATTCGTCTTCGAGGTCGAGTTCACTGTAATCTGTGCTTCAAGGATCGTCACGCAGAACGCGAGCCGGTTCTGATGACGGTCAGTGCGGCAAACGGATTTGAATTCTTCGTACCAACGAAGCAGGCAACATTTCATGGCTTCGTGGACCAGAAAGTCAACATGGACAATCAGGTTCTTGTTGAGCGTCCCATGCCCAATGGAACACTGGATCGTCTGCATTGTGCACGTCTCGACCTGATGTTTCAGCCGAAGATTCGTGATGCCGCCGCGGGGAAGAGATCCACACAACTGCAGCTTTCCAAAATCATTGCTGAAGGGCAGCCCGCTGAGTTTCGGACGATTAAAGACGGTCAGGATCAGGTCTACGCCGCGATGGGAAAGATGATTTACCATCTGAACGACCATCGACTGGAATTGCAGGATCGGAATGTCGCAGCTGACGGAAGTCGAATCCCGTTGGAGGTTCATCAGAATGGCACAAAACTCACGACAGCCAATTCTGAAATATTGATGACCGACGATAATGAAGTCCAGGCCATCAAGTGTCGTGGTGAAGGTCGGATCGGTCCTTCGACCCGCATTCCTGGCGAAGGTGATCAAAGTGAGAAGCCGGTGTTCGGAGCCGCATGGAAAGAATCTCTGGTCATGCTTCGCGGCGAGGAACCTCGGATCACATTGACGGGCGAGGCTAAAGTGGTTCAGGCCAGTCGACAGCCAACGGGAAAGCTGACCGTGGATTTGTCTCTGGGCGGTGATCGTATCGATATGCTGCTGGACCAGGCTGCAGAGAACACACAAGCGTCCGGGACGGTTGATAAATCTAACATGACATCGTCCATGCAGGGAATCAGCATGTCGAACCTGTCGCCTCGACAACTTGTCGCGACGGGCAACGTCAGCTTGCTCGGTCAGGGTGTCAATGGAGACGTCCGAGAGAAACTGACCGTCACGTTTCTGAAAACACCGGCTCTTGTTCCGGAGACTGGCGCAGTGCGCACCGTGAGCCAGACGGAAAGATCGTCGCCTTCACCACCGGTCGGGAAGACGAAATTTGCATCGGACACGGTCGAAGCGACCGTCCTGATGGTAGAATCTTCCCGGCCTCAGTTTGATGATGTTTGGCTGAAGGGAAACGTTGAGATCTCAAATGAATCTGTCAGTCCAAGTGATTCGAAAGAGTCGCGAAACTTCAAAGCGAACGGCAACATGCTGCACGCCGCCGGAGGTTTTCGAGAGAACACAGAAATCAGTTTGTTCGGGGATCCTGCCGTCGTTGTCAGTTCCGACAACCGTATTGAAGGCCAGCGTATTGATCTGACGGAGATGAAAGCGACGTCATCAACAGGCCAAAGACAAGCCCGTGTTGACGGCAGTGGACGCATTCGCTTCGTCGTCAACAGGGGGCTCGATGGAAACCCGCTGGAGAAGGATTCGCCGCTGGATATCTATTGGGGTCAGGAGATGAGCTATAGCGGTCGTACCGCACATTTTGTAGGTAATGTTCGAGCAGTCCTGAAAAACGAGCGCGATCATGACGTCGAACTCACCTGTGCAGGACTCAAGGTGCATTTTTCTGACGATGTAAAACTGGAGCACTCCGGGAAAGACGATGAATTCCGTCTGGCCGAATCCGGCGGTTCTCAATCTCCTTCCGGAGACATTGAGCGGATCGAATGCGAGAGTCGCGTTGTCGTGAAGATCAAGATCAAAATTGACGGTGTCACGACGGCTCGCCATTATGCAGAATTCGCGGACCTCGAATTCAATGCCGTGACTGGCGACTTTAACGCAACGGGACCAGGGCTGATTGAGTCAGTGCAGCCAGATAAGGGGCGTCGCGGACTGACCGTGTCAAATCAGACCGTGGTGCGATCAAATACTCCTGCAAAAACATCCGAGGAAGCGTTCTATTTTATTCGCGCTCAGTTCATCGGAACTTTGAGCGGCAATTCACAAAGTGAGTATGTCCGGCTCAAGCAGCACGTGCGTGGGACCTTTGGTCCGGTGCGAGAATTAGCAGATCGCTTGAACATCGAGAATCTGAGTGCTGAAGAATTACCGGACAATGCCGGAGCCCTGAAGTGTGAAAACCTTTCGATTTCCGCAGTCCCCGGCACATCGCCGGAACAACGATCGTCGTTCTCATTGGTTGCGGAATCGAATTCGGCAGAATCCAGCTCCGTAACTCGGCGACCCTGCCGATTTGAGTCACGTTTGTTTGAGGGAACGGCAGACAGGATTATGTACGACCACTCCAAGCAACAGTTTATTCTGCTGGCTGATGAAGGTCGGCAGGCAACCGTTTCTAATCAGCGCGACGGGGGAGATCGACAAGTACTGAACGGTGGTCGGTTTGAGTACTACCGAGACAAGAATCACCTGAAGGCTAATCAGATCACCGGCGTGCAAAGCACGGGAGATCTGGCTGATTAGGGCTCGGCGCAACCAGTTCGTGGCATTCATCGTCGGCTGATGCGACGTGACCAGCACTGGCAAGCCGATAAGATCGATTGCTGGAAAACTGAGCCGGAATGGCAATGTCCTGCACACGATGAAGCGATGCAAGAATCGAGCTGGCGCATCAGCCCCGTGACTTTTTCTGTTGCAGCAGTTACCCTGACCGCGTTGGGACGCTGTCTCTGTAATGTTTCGACTGTGATCGCCACAGGAATCACAGTTCGCTCGTACTCAGAAAACTGTCAGACACGGTCTCACCGCGGGGTCATCTGTCAAAGTCTGAGTTCAAGACTCGAACGGAGCCTCACGGAGTCCTGCCCCATACTACCGACATTACATCTTTGTTTCTGGTGACGAACCACTCCATGGCGCTGATTGAACTTCGAGATGTCTCAAAGACCTATGATCTGGGCGAAGTTCAGGTACACGCATTGCGTACGACCAACCTGACGATTGAACGTGGTGAATACGTTGCCCTCCTGGGACCATCCGGCTCCGGCAAATCAACTCTGATGAATACTTTGGGATGTCTCGATCGCCCCAGTACCGGAAGCTACCGACTGGATGGTATCGAAGTGGCCACGATGTCGCGCAATGCTCGGGCCGGGATACGAAACAAGCATATCGGTTTCGTCTTTCAGAACTTCAATCTGCTGGCGCGCACGTCGGCATTAGACAATGTGGAACTGCCACTGTTGTATGGCCCGGCGATGAGCAGTCGTCAGCGAAAGAAGCTGGCGAAAGAGATGCTGGGACTGGTGGGCCTGGCCGATCGGCTGGATCACCATCCGGGACAGCTTTCGGGCGGACAGCAGCAGCGAGTCGCCATCGCCAGATCGCTGGTCACATCGCCCTCAATTCTGATGGGAGATGAACCGACCGGGAATCTTGATTCCAAAACCAGCCGAGAGGTTATTGAACTCTTTAAGCGATTAAACGAAGAGCGGCAAATTACGGTCATTCTGGTCACGCACGATTTGAACGTCGCCAGGCACGCTCGCCGGATTCTGGTTTTGCGGGATGGGCAAATTGTGACGGATACAACGAAGTTTGAAGAGGCGTTTGAATCGCTGCATGCGTTCGAGTCCGAACAACCAGAACCACAGTCGGAAAGCGTTCAGGCCGAGCAATCCGAATGAGTGATTCAACGGGATGTTGACCGCCGAAACCCAGAGGCATGAGAATTCGCCTCAGACAATCGCCATGGATGGTGCTGTCTGTGCTGGCCTTTTGGGCTCTGCACGCATCGTTCGCATTTGGCCAGATCGTTCCGGAAGACGAACAACGTATTCGCTGGCAGAATGAGAACAGCGTTTCGCGTTTTCGCCGCTCAGCAGGACCAACTCCCGTCACGGTCGCGACAGAGGAAGCCAACACGACGGAACGATTTCTGCCTCTCGATGAGACGATTCGACTGGCGCTGCAGCATTCGGAAGTCATTCGCGTTCTCACCGGTGTTTCGGCGTCCTCGTCCGGTCGGACAATTTACGACACGGCCATCGCCATCACTCCGATTGATGTGGCCAAGGCCAACTTCGACCCGGTGTTTCGAGCCAACAGCGAGTTTCGACGGAATGATCTGCCCGGACTCAATGGATTGGGGACAGGAATTACCGGCCAGACAACCGCAGGGAACGACACAACAACTGGCATCAGCGACCGCAATATGCTGGGTGGTGTGGCCGATCTCGCAGCCCGCAACAGCTGGGACAGTCAGGATGGGCAGGGCTTTATTTCTCGCAACGTGCCGACCCTGGAAATGAGTTACACACAACCGATACTGGCTGGCTTCGGGACAGCTGCGAATCGAGCTCCCATCGTGATCGCAAGATTGCAGCAGGAACAATCGTATTTCCGTTTCAAGGGCAGTGTCCAGGAACTTGTTCGAGGAGTGATTGAGGTCTATTGGTCACTGGTGCAGGCTCGGACCGATTTATGGGCTCGCGAGATCCAGGTAGACCGGCTTCAAAAAATCTTTGATTTCCGCGAAGCCCAGGGACGAGCTGGTATCAGAGATGTGGCCGTGCGGGCGCAAGCCAAAGCCTCCTTGATGAATGCAAAAGCTCAGTTACTGCAGGCCAGAGGCAACGTTCTGCAGCGTGAAGCTGCGATGAGAAACCTGATCGGACTCCCGCCGGAAGATGGCTTTCGACTGGTTCCATCGACACCTCCCACGAGAGATCGTATTGAATTTCGGTGGGATGAAATTGTTGAAACAGCTCAGAATCGTCGTCCAGATCTGATTGAACTGAACCTTGTCCTGATGGCCGACCAGCAAAGCCTGATCAGAAATCGCAATCTGGCGCAGCCATCACTGGATGCTGTCGCTGTCCATCGCTGGAATGGTTTGAGTGGTCGACTGGCGGCCAACGGCAACACGGTTCATTCACCGTTCGACCAAAGCACAGGATGGACAATGGGCGTGAATTTCGAAGTCCCTCTCAGCCTTCGCGCATCAAGGGCTAATGTCCGTAACCAGGAACTGCTGATTGCACGAGACAGAGCCAATATTCAACAGTCAATTCACCAGATCGAACATCTGCTTGCAACCACGCTTCGTAGTGTAGACCTCAATCTTGAGCAGTATGAAGCCTTTCGCGAGAGCCGAATCGCCTCGAGAGAGAATGTTGGGGCGCAGTTCGCTCGAAGAGACAATGAACTGGTTGTCACGGAAGCACAATTGCCTCTGCTGATCGCTATCTCGGATTGGGCGAATGCAGTCTCGGCCGAGGCACAATCTCTTACTTCGTACAACTCGGATCTGGCAAGCCTTGAACTGCAGACAGGGACAATTCTCGATACCCATGGAATTCGATTTACCGAAGAGCAGTTTGCCAGCATCGGTCCTCATGGATGTTTGTTTGAGGATACCTGCTACCCACGCGACTTGCGTCCGAAAGACAACGAAGCACGTTATCCCGACTCAGGAGCCGCTTCAGAAGAAGCATTTGAACTGGACGACCTTCCTCAGAGAAAGCCAGAAGCAACATTGCCGCTCCCGGATCTTGAATTGCCGAAAGAGCGTTAGCACCCTCGCAAACTTTGCACGTTGCAAGCTGCAAGCTTATTCTTCAAATGTCTCCAGCCGCTCAATAAAGTCGTCCGTCAAACCGGCTTTCTGCCGAGCTTCTCGCTGAAATAAATCGCCGCGAGCTTTCGAAGGGCGAATGGGCCAGTGCAGGGCGGAAACCCAGGCGTCCCAGTCGGAGTCTTCCGGGTTCTTAAAGTTCCGCAGCCACTGCAGGCCAAATTCCACGTGATGAATTTCGTCCTTGTGAATGGCTCGCATAATCGCCGCGCTGCGACGATCTCCGGCCTCCAAAAAGTATTGCTCAAACTCCACCGTATGGTCCAGATTCGCACCTTCGAAGACCAAGGGGAGTCCTGCCACGTATTCCAATGTCGTTTGGTACTCCTGAGCTTTCTTCCAGATCCAGCCATTCACAGGCAAATCACCGAAGCTCAAGCTTAGCTCCTGACATCGCTGAGCATGCATGCGTGTATGTCGCTGCTCGTCGAACATAATCCGCGCCATGCCCATTCGAAAGTCAGGCGGTGCATCGGGAAACGCCAGCAGTACCATCGCCATGACCTCCAGCGCCTGGAGCTCATGGTTCGCCATGACATGATGCGCGATGGCTCGCTTCTTTGGGTCCTTGAGCGATTCCGCCTTAGGCATTGCCGGCGCTGTGCGGCGAGCAGCGAACTGCAGGTTGGTCGGCCGCGTTGGCGTCTCGACGCGCACAGCATCCCCGGGCCGTTCATCGGTCAAAGGCTCATCGATTCGACGAACCTTCGTGTCCAACTGGTCTGAGTACAAAACACGTTCAGCAAATGCGCGAAGTTCCATGTCCGCGTTTTACTGCATGTTGTCTCTCGCGCCCACAGAGTGAACTGCCGCTAAATCTTCCGCACTCAACCGACCGTCGTGCAAAGCCGAGGCGATCAGCAGGCCGTCAAGCTGAGCAGCCTGGGCCTGCAGAAGGCATTCACGAGAATGCACACCGCCGCCGGAAATGAATTGCCGATGAGGCCAGCGACGCTTCGACTGCTCGCACAAAGATAATGTGGGAATTCCCGATCCGGTGCCAACAGCCGCCAGATCCAGCACAATGATCTGCTCAATTCCGGCTTCCACGACAGGAGCGATCAACTCTTCTGGATTCATGCATGAAAATTGCGGATCGGCCGATCGAAGCAGGCCGTGCTTCAGATCAACACTAAAGACCAACGATTTCGAACCGAACTGCTCGACGAACGACCGAAGCTGATCGATTCGCGGCAATGACTCCGAAGCCAGGACAATCTGACTCGCGCCGCACTCCTGAAGTTCCTCTGCATCGGCAATGGTCACAACACCTGCGTCGACAATCAGACGCACGCCCGTTCGAGCCATCTCGGCCAGAGTACAACGATTCCGATGACCTCTCTCGATCGCATCCAGATCGGCGACGTAGCACGTATCGCAATGAAACTCCCGCCGAACGGCTCGAAGCACTTCGGCAGGCTCGATGCTGTCTGTCAGTCGACTGGAAACGGGCTGATAACGTCCTCGCTCCCCAGCCACGGCCCGTACGGCGACTCCGTTGCGAATATCAATGACGGGGATAATCTGCATCAGTGACCGCCGGACGATGCGCCTCCGCCATCCTCGGGCAGGTCAGAGTGCATCCATGCCTTCAGAATTGGTGACAACGCCAGACAGATTCCTCCGCAAATCATCGCGGCGATGGCAATCTGTTTGAAGACATCACCGTAAACATGGACTGTCTCCAGAGGAATCGGAATCACATTCTCATCACCACCGCCATGCGACACACCGGTGAATTGAGAGATGATAGCGGCCAGGTACTGAGAGAAAGCAGTGGCCAAAAACCAGGCGCCCATGACAGTCGAAACAAGGATTTTGGGAGAAAGCTTGGTAATCATGGACAGCCCCACGGGCGACAAACACAATTCGCCGGTTGTGTGGAGTACATAGCCAAGCACCAGCCAGATGACCGCCACGATCCCTCGACTGTCCGCGTTGATTGCACCGTACCAGAATACGGCAAACCCGAGTCCAAGCTGCAGTAGCCCCAGAGCAAATTTGACAGGTGTTGACGGCTCAAGTCCCCGGGCTCCAAGGAACGTCCAGAGCGCCGTAAAGATCAGACCAAAAATCAGAATACAAACGGCATTGATCGCCTGAAACATACTGGCAGCGAGCTCTTCTTCCCGAGTCGCGAGGCCCATCCCTACGTTATCCTTGTGGACGGTCCAGTCGATCTCGAAGTCGCTCTTTTCTTTGTTTTCATCGGCAGCTCGCAACGCGTTCAGCTGATCCAGGGTAAAGACCTTTTCGCCATTGGTGAATCCAAGCTGCTCCTGTGTTGGCTGCAGCTTGATCGTCATTCCAATCTGATCTTCAGTAACAACTTTGGATTCAGAAACCCGATCCACATTACGGTCGGCAAAGTTGTTGAGGCTGCTGCCGGCCTGCTCAAAGAATGCCCAGAACAACATGGAAAAGAAGGTCAATGTGAGCACGACAAACATTCTTTGTTTGGCAATGCGGTCGAGACTGAAAGTCTTCAGTATCAGGTATCCAAAGGCCAGCGCTCCGGTCAGAGTCAGCAACAAACCGGCAGGCTTGCTGATTTCTTCCATAAAGACGGCTGCAATCTGAGTGAGCGGCCCGCCGTCCTTCTTGAAGTTTTCGATGCTTTCGGAACTAATCAACTGAACGGGATTGCCGTCGCTGGTAACGATAGAGAATCCGGATACGAACAGAGTGATGATCGGGATAACAATTGCGATCCCAATCAAAACGATGGCAACTTTCGACAATGCGACCTTCCCGGATCGAGCCGCACCTGCACTTGCTGGCAGCCCTCCACGACTTAACGCCACGATTGAAATCCCGGCAGCACATGCGAGGCAGATAGCGACAAAGATGTTCAGCAGAATTGCGGCCGTGTTGTTGGCTCGGAACACAAGCAGGGCAAGCACAGCACCAGCAGCACCGGCAGCGATCAGGCCCTGAGTCACGATGTTGGGCATAACAAAGACGGCCAGACCAACAATCATTCCGATAGTCGCCAGTCCAAATCCATAATGCCACCCAAACGTCTCACCAATGTACCCACAAAGCAGCGGACTCATTGCTGCTCCAAGATTCACTCCCATATAGAAGATCGTAAACCCGCCGTCGCGACGGTGACTGCCGGCTGGATAGAGAGTTCCCACGATCGTGGAAATGTTGGGTTTGAAGAAGCCGTTTCCAACAATCAGCAGCGTCAATGCCAGGTAAAATGCAACCTGATTTTCAAAGCCCATGATCAGATGTCCGGCCGCCATCAGCAAGCCGCCGATGATCACCGCGATTCGCTGACCAAGCAGTCGGTCGGCCAGCATGCCTCCAATAAAAGGCGTCATGTACACCAGCGCTGTATAGGCACCGTAGACGGTGTAAGCTCTGGAGTCGTTGTACTTCAGGAATCCCTTCATCATGTAGAAAATGAGCAGAGCCCGCATGCCGTAGTAGGAAAAGCGTTCCCACATCTCGGCAAAGAAAAGATTGAACAACCCGGTCGGATGCCCAAACACGGTTGGCGTTTCCTGAGTCGTCTCAGGGGCAACTGCGGCTGAACTCATTGCTGAACCTCTGTTTTCTCATTTGGTAATCGAGAAACGTTGATATGGAAAATGATGTGGTGTTAAGAAATCGGAATCTGTGCGCGAGCTCGTTCGAGGCGGTGATCTCGAGGTATCCCCCTAACACCCGGCCTCAAATCACTTCGTGCGGAGAATAACCGCGCAGATCCGATTGCCACAACCGGAACAAAGGACATTTGCTGCCCTGCGTCGAATCAAGGAAGATTGATACCCGTTGGCTGCGTCAGCGCAGAGCGATCAGCATTTGCAGTGGGGCTGGACGAATCTTCAGAGGGCGAGGACGATTCAACAGTTGCTGAAGGCCTCAAGGAACCCGCCGAGACGCCCCGCGGAAACGGCGGAAGTCCCTGAGCATTGACTCCTGGCACCAGTCCGTCTCGAGCTTTCGGTAGACTTTGCAGTCCCGAATTGAACAACGCCGCGTCCAGCTCAAATGCAGAAGGCGTCATCTCCGGCAAAGACAGTTTCGTATTGGAACTGCGCCAAACCGGCCGATGCCACGCCAGTGGAGGCATCACCGAGCCATTCGTATCTTCACTGTCTGCACGATTCGACCAGAACTGATTCCACTGGGTAAAGTCGAGACGTCGGCTCGAATAATCCAACGCAGAAGATTCAATCTCCCAGAACACGCTGTAGCCATCGTAGAGATTCGTAAAGCCGTTCCAGGTCACGAGTGATTCGATATCCTCGAGATACGAATTGCCCTCAGATGACAACAGCTTGGCTTCCACTCCAATCCCGGCGAAGACCGACGCTTCACTACGAATCGAAAGCCGAGGCAGAGTTCTCGGGGCGGCTCCTTTCTGATCATCTCCGTCGTTCATATGAATCATCGGAGCCGCATGAATGCAGGTCACGTGATCAAAGAACACTTCCAGAGCACCGCGAACAGGCTGCATTGAGGAATCGCCGCGCAGTTCCATCAAAGATCCGTTGATCGCGAAGCCACAGTCCTTTAGCTGAATGCGGCCTCGCGGCTGGCAGGCAATGCGAAACGCATCCGCATCTGCTCGGCAGATCACTCGCGTCAGACTGAAGTCGGATTCGGCTCCAACAGCAGTATCAATTGGTCCTGACGTTTCATCCGCCATCTCAAAAATCGAAGTGGGCTGTCCATCGGGATTGATGCACTCTATTGAGACGTTCTCGAGGTTCACTCGATTCGAACCTTCGCAGTGAAACAAACTCCAGCGATCGGTATTGAGGTCGTCGCGGACGACAAGACGCAGGTCAATGTCCCGCATCGTCAGCGAGCCCTGACTGCGAAGATTGAACATTCGCCCCGGTGAAACCGCCCCTTCGGAAACGCCGTCGAATTCCAGCGTCGGCCGGAATCCATCGGCCGCTCGAATAATCAGGTTCATGCCCACGATTCGCACGGGCGGCTGAGCAGTCAGATCGTCCGGAAACCCATTGTAGCGCAGAAGCACAACGTCTCCCGACCGCGCATCAGCGACGGCGGCTTTCAGAGTCTGAAATGAGCGAATATTGCCGTCAGAACTCTCCAATATGAATGGATTCGACTGCTCCGCAGCGATCTGATTCTGTGAGATCTTCGCTCCCGGTTGAGTCATCACGACGTCGAGGAAAGAAGAACTGACCGGCCCTGTCGTCGGGAGCATTGGCGTCGGCTTGCGATTTGATGAATGCACCAGGGACGCCAATGGGCCTGCAGATCCATCGGAAACAGGTATTCCCCTCCCGGGAGTTTCCGTATCGACGACGTCGGATGGGCTGAGATCTGTACCGATCGATGCCTCAGTGTCCGTTGAGTCGACAGCTGAGCCCGTTTCGTATTCATCCGGGTTTACTTCGACACCTGGAGTATCGATGTCATTGACCAGAGCGTCCGCCAGTTTCTCCGACTGCGATGAACGCTGAAGAAAGATAGCGGTCATGCAAATCATCGCGACGGAAACAAGAACCCAGACAGCTCCCAGAGGCTGACGACTCGAGCCGGCATTCATTTTTCGCCAGACGATTCCTTCCGCTGGAATACTGCGCAAACCGAGCCGCGCGGCCATCTGGATCAGGTCGTTCAGCAGGAGTCCCGGCACCGCATAACGATGGTCCGGACTATTCGCCATCATCTTGCGAAGGATGGCTGAAAGCTCAGGCGGCACACCGGGGTTCAATTGACGCGGATCGGGTGGAGATTTCCCCTGATGATCCAGCAGCTTCTGCAACGCCGTTCCTTCCGGATACGGTGCTTGTCCGGTCAGCATGTGATACATCGTGCAGCCGAGTGAATAGATGTCGCTGCGGATGTCGGCGTTGCGAGGATCACGAGCCTGCTCAGGAGAGATATAGTCGAATGTTCCCAGCGTCGTACCCGCAACTGTGATGTCACCAATTGAATCGGTGGTATCGCGTCGAGCCAGCCCAAGGTCGACGACCTTCACTCGCCCGGTGTTGGTCAGCATGATGTTCGACGGCTTGATGTCGCGGTGAACGATCCCGGCGGCGGCAATATGATTCAGAGCCAGCGTCACCTGAATGGCATAGTTGACGGTGTCTTCGACACTCAGGCGACCACGATCGATGATCAAATCTCGGATCGTCTTCCCGGTCGCATATTCGTAGGCGATAAAGTAGAGACCGTCCTGGCTTCCCGCGTAAAAGACTCGAGCAATATTGTCGTGATTCAGCTGCGCACATGCGCGGGCTTCGTTACGAAAGCGAGAAATCATGGAGGCATCCTGGGATGAACCGGGATGCAGAATCTTCAATGCCACGTCGCGAGCCAGCTCAAGATCGGTCGCCTTGAAAACCGCGCCCATGCCACCGGAACCCAACCGCGAGGTAATCTCGAAATGGGCCAGCCGGATGCCTGCTTCGTCGCCGTCAAACTGGCCAATCGCAGGGAAGAGGCGTTGTCGGTACGATTCACCGACCGGCGTCATTTCGTTGCGAGCCTCAACGCGGGACTGCTCCGGCACCGTAATTACGGTCCGCTCGTCCTCAGCGACAAGCGGGCGCTCTGACAGCGGCACGTGGGCCGTCGTCGTCAGCTGCTCTGCCTGATCCGTGACGTTGTGTTGCGTCATGACTCGCCGGATTCTACCGCTCTGCGGACGAGCATTTCAGCCGCCACCGTGACGACGCCCATCGCAACCATCTTAGTCCCCCCGGTCCACCGAGTCAAAGTGTCTCAGAACATCCGTTCAGGTGTCTCCCGAAAGTCAACCTTGCGGGATCCGCAGGATCGGCCCAACCGGCGAACGCACCTGTAGGGCGCGGTTTCTGCCAATTTGTGATGAAGCCTCGAAAAGGCCGATGAAGACGTTGACCGGAAGATTTTGCAGGTCGAACGAAGAGGAGATGCGGCCTCTGGTTTGCAACGAAGCTCGGTTCGCCACGTCTCGAACAAGCGTACTTCGGTCCGCCACCGGGTTTATCCCGGTGGACACAGGCCTTTGCACCACTTCCGGTTTCAAACCCAAGCGTGACCTGTGTAGTGCAAAAGCCCGTAAACCACCGGGGTAAACCCGGTGGCGGAACTTGTTTGAGGGCTGGGAATTCCGGTCACGAAGAATGGCTAAAACACAAAGAATAAAAACAAAACAATCAATTTCGGTCACATGATGACAGGTTTTGATTGAAAACTACTCGCGATAGCACCATATTAAGTGAATGAATCTGATCAATGTTGGCGGAAAACCGATGATTGTGGACGAACGCCGATCAAGAATCCTTCAGATCGCCGAAGAATCGGGGTTTGTTTCACTGCAACGGCTGGTGGCAGAAGTTGGTGCCAGCGAATCAACGATTCGACGGGATTTGGAATATCTTGACAGTTCAGGGCAAATCCAGAGAACTCGAGGAGGAGCCTCGTATCTTGGCGATTCCCTGTCCGATTTTGATTCACGAAGTAGTCGCGCTTCTCAGGAGAAACAACTGATTGCTCGACGAACAGCAGATCTAATCGCTCCGGGCGAAACAGTCCTGCTCGACGGCGGAACGACGACTTTGGAGGTCGCTCGACACCTGACGGGAAAAACATTGCAGGTGCTGACGAACTCCTTGCCTATCGCTTCTCTATTGATGAATCGTCCGGAGATTGAACTGATTTTTATCGGCGGATATGTCTACCCAAGAACCGGAGTGGCTCTTGGGGAACAGTCCGTTGAGGCGTTAAAAAAAATGCATGCGTCTCGACTGGTGATGAGCACTGGCGGGATCACTGCAGACGGGTTGTTCAACAGTAACGCGCTTTTGGTGGAGACTGAGCGTCAGATGATTCGTGCTGCAGATCGCGTCACTTTGGTGGCCGATAGCAGTAAGTTTGGACAAAGAGCACTATCGCATTTGTGCCCGCTGAGTGATGTGGACGAAATAGTGACAGACAGTGGAATGTCGGATGAATGGCGTCACGTGATCGAGTCAGCGGGACTAAAGACCGAAATTGTCAGAACATAAGTTTTCAGGATTTGGACTCAGTTGAAGCTCGAACATTCGGCCGACTTTGCTGAATGAGGAAACTCGAGTGCTGAAGACCGGAGTGGAGCAACAGTGACTGCGACATTAAACCCTGCCGACGTGGAACGAGTGGTTCGCGATGTGCTGAATCGGCACCTCGGAGTTCGCCCTGCGGAAGAGACTGCCGGCGGAATTCCCATTCTGCGATCTGCTGCCCCTGCGGAAACGTCCGCACCGGCTCCTGTAGCCGCAAAACGCAATCCGCTGCTGGTGAATATTTCCGCGCGGCACGTGCATCTGACTCAGGAACACGTGGAGATCCTCTTTGGCGCGGGCGCCAAGCTGACTCCGGAAAAGAATCTGTATCAGGACGGCTATTACGCGGCCAAGGAAACAGTCGCCGTCGTTGGTCCTCGCCGAAGAATGCTGCCGAGCGTGCGCGTATTGGGACCGACTCGCCCGGACTCACAGGTTGAGCTGGCCTTCACCGACGGAATCTCACTGGGCATTGATTTGCCTGTTCGAATCAGCGGCGATGTGAAGGGAACTCCGGGCTGCGTTCTGGTTGGCCCGAACGGAGTTGTCGAATTGAAACAAGGTGTCATCCGCGCGATGCGGCATGTGCACATGGGCCCGGAAGATCTCGAATATTACGGCGTCAAAGACGGCGATCACATGCACCTTCGTATTGAATCCGAAGGCTGCACAACCGTTCTTGAAGATCTTGCGGTGCGAGCTGGCAAGGGAATCAAACTGGAAGTTCACCTGGATACCGATGAGGGCAATGCCTGTAACCTGGAGAAGGCCTCAAAGGTTGAACTGGTGAAACCAGAAAAGTGTAAGTGTCAACATTAGGGTTTGAGGTGTTCAGTGTTCAGTGTTCAGTGTTCAGTAATTCGCAATTCTGCGTATCAACTGAACACTGAAAACTGAACACTGAAAACTCCGAACTGAACACCCCGCTGCAATGACTGCGGCAGTCTTTTTTTGGCCCTGTTGCTGCATGATGCAGGCGACAATGGCGGAGTAGCGAAAATGGCGAAATCAACGGATGCGTTGGGTATGATTGAAACGAAAGGCTTCGTCTGCATGGTCGAAGCCATCGATTCAATGCTGAAGGCTGCCAATGTGCAGCTGGTTTCCTGGGACAAGATCGGCAGTGGTCTGGTCACGGCGTTTATCGTCGGTGACGTGGCGGCTGTGAAGGCTGCGATTGACGCGGGTGCTGCTGCTGCTGCAAAGCTGGGCACAGTGATCAGCGTCGAAGTCATTCCTCGTCCAAACGAAGAACTGACAGCCATTCTGCCAAAAGGCAAGACCGCTCCAGCGCCTGCCAAGAAGTAGTCGGGGTACGTGTATTTCAAATTTCAAATCTCAAATTTCAAATTTGAAATTCCCTGCCCATGCTCCCAAATCAACTCGATCTCTTTTCGGAACAAATATCCATGAGCGAAGCATTAGGAATGATTGAAACCAAGGGCCTTGTGTCCGCCGTACAGGCGTCTGACGCAATGCTGAAAGCAGCCAACGTCACGCTTGTAAAGCAGTTGAACATTGGCGCCGCTTACATCACCACGATCATCAAGGGCGACGTCGGTTCAGTCCGCGCTGCCATCGACGCCGGTGCTGCTGCTGCATCACAGAGCGGCGAACTGGTGTGTGCTCACCTGATCCCACGACCAGAAGCATCACTGCTGGATTCGATTCTGTAAGTCTGAATTTCAAATTTGAAATTTGAAATTTGAAATCACAGTCGTGAGTGTTTCGCATGAAAGTTCTTGTCGCCAATCTTGGTTCGACCAGCTTTAAGTATCGTCTGTTTGATCTGACGAACGAATCCCAGCTTGCTAAAGGGGGAATCGATCGCATCGGGCAGAAGGACGCTATGAGCTCCTGTTCAGTGCAGATCGGAAGTTACAAAGCAGAAACTCAGCAGTCCGTGCCGAATCATGCGGCCGCTGTGGGGATCTGCCTTGAACAACTGACGGATGCTGAACATGGCTGCCTGAAGTCGGTGAATGAAGTCGGCGGCATTGGATTCAAAGCGGTCTTCGCAGGAGATCTCAGCGGCGTGCGAATCGTCGATGAGCCACTGCTACAGAAGATGGAAGCTCTGTCGGATATTGCTCCAGCTCATAATCCGCCCTATGTGCGGGCGATGAGACAACTGCAGCAGGCGTTCCCGCAAATTCCTCTGGTGGCCGCTCTGGAAACAGGCTTTCACGAAACGATTCCGTTCGAACATCGAGCCTATGCGGTTCCTTACGAATGGTACGCGGACTTTGAAATTCGTCGCTGGGGATTTCACGGTGCGAGCCATCGCTTTATCGCAGGCCGCATCGCGCAGGTTCTGGGACGCAACGATCTCAAAGTGATCAGCTGTCATCTCGGTGGCAGCGCGTCGATCTGTGCGATTCGCAATGGGGAAAGCTTCGCCGCTTCGATGGGCATGAGTCCTCAGGGAGGCCTGCCGAACAACAATCGAGTCGGTGATTTCGACGCCTACGCGATTCCTGTGATCATGAAGCGAACGGGCCTGACGTTCGAACAGGTTCTGACGGAGATGTCTTCCAAGGGTGGTCTGCTGGGCATCAGTGGACTCAGCGGTGACTGCCGCGACCTGGAAGAAGCATCAGCGAAGGGACATGATCGAGCAGAGAAGGCTCTGAAGCTGTTCGAGGCGTCGATTCGGTCATACGTCGGATCGTACATGGCATTGCTTGGCGGTGCGGATGTGATTGTCTTCACCGGTGGTATTGGTGAAAACAGCGATCGCATTCGAGCGAACGTCTGTCGCAATATGGAATGGGCCGGTGTCGAACTGTGCCCAACCAAA
>JBILXT010000130.1:0-17474 GCA_044378235.1 Planctomycetaceae bacterium | reverse complement strand
TATCGGGTGCACTCGACGACCTGCAGATTGGTTTTTTTGACGATCAGCAGAAAGTGGTGCCCGTTGATCAGTGCCCACTACATCATCCGCTGATCAATGATTCGATTTCTCGCATTCGTCAGATGATTCAGACGGCTAAACTTGTTCCTTACGATCCCGGTACGGATCGTGGTGAATTGAAGTTCGTGGTGCTGACTTGTTCGCCCAGCCATCATCAACTGATGATCCAGTTTGTGCTGCGATCCAAAGAGTCCGTTGACCGTATTCGAAGTCTCTGGCGAAAAATGCCTGAGGTTGATCGAACAGGGATCGCGGTCATGTCAGTGAATATTCAGCCAGCTCGATCATCTGCCATCAGTGGACGCGAAGAGGTCGCGATCTCTGAAAACGCCACGCTGCCGATTCGGTTCGACGTGAATGAATCCAGCAACCATGATCTCCTGTTTGGCCCGCAGAGCTTTCTGCAGACGAACTATGAAATCGCGACGGCGCTTTATGCCGCGGCTCGCCGGATGATTCAGTCGAGTCAATCGCGACAAGTGCTGGATCTCTATTGCGGCGTCGGCGCATTTTCGTTGACAGGTTGTTCTGCCGAGCAAAGCGTGCTCGGAATCGATATTTCAGAAAACGCGATTGCCTGCGCCGGCGAAACTGTCCGCCGAAACGGTCTGATCAACGCTGAGTTTCAATGCCGGAGTCTCGACTGCACCACGGCTGATCAGCTGACGAGTAGTGACTTCGACACGGTCATTTGCAACCCACCTCGCCGAGGACTTGACGCGGCCAGTCGAGCACTCATTCTCGCTATCGGTTCGCAGCAGGTTGTCTATTCGAGCTGCAACCCGGCGACACTACAACGAGATATTCAGGAACTGTCGCTACGATATCAGATCGTCGAGCTAACCCCCTTCGATATGTTTCCTTTTACGAACCACTTCGAAGTTCTTGCGCTGCTGCAGCGAAAAGCTCAGGCAGCATCCTAAGAACGCCTAACAAAACCGGGACTGTCTCCCGGCAATTGCTGAAAACGTATGCCTAAACAATAACGGCAGGGTGCCTGTCCCGGCTTTGTTAGAGCATCCAAGTCGTTCGCTCAGCGTGTCAGCACAATCAGGCGGAACTCGAGATGCTTCGGTAAAGGATTTGGCTGATTCCTGTTGTTGCGGAGTTCGACGTGCCAGCCGGCAGATTTGGCTCGGTCGACAAACTTTGGAGCGTTGGTGCGACCAGCGTCGCCGATCCAGACTTGTCCGGTTGGTGACAACATCGCTTTCAGTGTCGTCAGCAAAGGCTCGTGAACGGCCAGGTCGTAGAGAATGTCGCTGCCGAAGATGAAGTCGAACTGACGATTCACCGGTTCACGCCAGTCAAAGATCAGCCCCTCTGTATTCGAGAACCCGTTTCGAGCCGCGTTCTGCTGAGCCATCCGGACAGCTTCGGGAGCGTGATCTGTGAAGGTCACGTCCAGCCCGGACATAAGTCCCGCAATACCTGCGAGTCCAACTCCGCAACCAACCTCCAGAGAACTCAGCCCGGGCTGCCATGGCTGCGACAAGAGCAGTTCCGCAGTCACAGGAGCGGCGGCCCACAGCAGGCCCCAATAAGGATCCCATTCCGACGTGCCCGATGCTTCCCCGTCCAAAGCCAGCGCAAGCATTTCTTCCTGATCGACAGGCAGATCGAAAACAATCTGTCGGCCGAGGATCTCAATTGACTGTGTCGTAACTTTCAAACTCATCGAAGACCATCGGAACCTGGTGTGATCGGACCTGAATAATTTGAGCCGATCCGACAGGACACCGCAGGGGCTCGATCAGATATACTTCAACGACTCATTCCGGTAGTATCGCCGCCTCGGATAAACCCGCAAGCGTTTGACGAGATTGCTCGAAAAGCGAACGACAGAAAAATCGATTAGTGCTTTGTCACGCTCTAACTTTGGGGTAGTGGACCTTGCTAAAGGTCCTCCTGTGTTGGGATCTTTAGCAAGATCCACTACCTCCACTCCCGTTCTTTGTCCTGACCGAGCACTAGCACCATAGGCTCAAGACCACCGGCGCGTGGCCTGTTTGTTCAGCCGCTCGCCTGAACCCAATAGGATTTTGGCAATGTCTAAACGACGACTAAGGCTGTTTCTGCTGACTCTGATCATGGCAACAATTGACATGCGGAGTTTGCTGCAAGCTGCTGAACCGCGTCCAAACATTGTCGTTGTTCTCTGCGACGATCTGGGATTCGGTGATCTGGGCGTGAACGGCCATCCGCATATTCAAACCCCGAATCTCGACAGGCTGGCCGCAACAGGAATTCGATTCACTAACTTCTACTCAGCCGCTCCAGTGTGCTCTCCATCTCGTGTCGGTTTAATGACTGGCCGATCTCCGAATCGGGCTGGCGTTTACGATTGGATTCCTGAGTCCAAAGATCCGAAGTCGGACGCTCGAGAACGTGTTCACATGCAGCGACACGAAGTCACCATGCCGCAACTGCTGAAACAAGCGGGCTACGCGACCTGCATGGCAGGCAAATGGCACTGCAACAGTCGATTCAACAGCCCTGAGCAGCCTCAACCCAGCGACGCGGGCTTTGATCATTGGCTTGCGACGCAGAACAACGCGGGGCCATCACATGAGAATCCCGTGAACTATGTTCGGAATGGTGAGCGAGTCGGTCGGATAGAAGGATTCAGTTGTCAAATCGCCGTCGAGGAGGCTGTTGGGTGGCTGGAAGAGCAGAAGGAGAATCATCCCGATCAGCCATTTTTTCTCTATCTGCCATTTCACGAGCCACATGAACCAGTGGCTTCTCCGGCGGAGCTTGTCGCAAAGTATCGAGACGTTGCCTTGACCGAAGATCAGGCGCAATACTTTGCGAATGTGCACAACGTCGATCTTGCTGTCGGCCGCCTTCTTGAATCATTGGAGCGAATGAAGCTTCGCGAGAATACGATCATCGTGTTCTCATCAGATAATGGACCGGAGACGCTAAATCGTTACAAGACCGGAAATCGTTCGTGGGGACGCACCGGTATTCTCCGAGGCATGAAGCTGCATACTCACGACGGTGGGTTTCATGTGGCCGGCATCATGAACTGGCCGGCTGGTATCAGGGAACCTCGTGTCGTAACGTCGGCCGCTTCATCGCTCGACCTGCTGCCCACATTTTGTGAGCTGGCTCGGACTTCAGTTCCCGCCGAGCGAACACTGGACGGCATCAGCCTGGTTTCCATCTTCAGGACTGGTGAGGTTCCGCAGAGAACTCAACCCTTGCTCTGGGTCTATTACAACGCCATCAATGACGCACGAGTTGCGATGAGACATGGGCCGTGGAAAGTTCTGGCACGACTTAACGGTGGCAAGTTTCCTCGTATGGAGAACCTGACACCGGAGAGCCTGAAGAAAGCTCAGGCCGCCGAACTGACAGACTTTGAAATCTACAACCTCGAGCAGGACCCTGGAGAGACGCTGAATCTCGTGGGACGCGAACTAGTGCAGGAACAGGAACTGACGGCCCTGCTTCGAACACAATATGCGGCATTGGCGGCAGATTCCTTTGCGTGGAAGCCCGATCCAGTCGCACAAAATCCGCGGTCCGCAAAGTAGGCTGTGGGTGCCATTGCCTTCTTCGTCAGCTCGTCGGGGCCAATCTTGACTTTAACGGTTAGCCCGGTTGCGAAAACTGCAACGTGAGACTTCGGCATCAACTGCCATTCGAAGCCCCCGATGGTTCATAAGCATCCTACATACAGATGCAAAAGTATTGGCTGTATTTCAGGCCCGGGGCGACGGGCTCCGATTCTAAGTGTCAGTCGAAAGCGATCTGGCGGCAGAGAATCCTGCAAGCAGATATCCAGCTGACCGGACAACCGGAGGCCGGAGACCATTCCGTGGCATCACGGGTTAGCGCATTAATCAGGTCTCTGTCCAATCGTCACGGAAGGCGAAGGAAAATGGCCCACTCACGTCATCGCGTCAGGTGGAAAGCTCTGCTGGGGCTGATTCCCGGGCTGTTCTTTTGCCTGCCGCTGACGGCTCAGGACGACCTGTATTCGCGATCCTCAACGCGTCCCGTGAGCAATGCTCCGGAGTGGCTGTCGGGCAACGCTGCTGTTTCTCAAGCCAGTTACCTGTTCGACCCGCCCCCTGAAGTGCCACCGGCGGGAAGCGTTCCGGCCGGTGACACTGCATTAGCCGAAGCACCAGCCGGAGATTTTGAGAGCGAACTCAGCCGCCTGCAGATGCGAATTGATCAGCTCGAGGCCTCGGAAAAGAAACGAGTCGATTCGGACAAAAAGAAGAAGGAAGAGGAAGCAAAAAAGGCGGAAGGCTGGCAGGACATGTCCACAGACAAGTGGACGGTCAAGCTGGGTGGCCATGTTCAGGCGGAGTATATCAACTGGGCCAACGCTGATCCGGCCATTGTGGGCACTCAGGACTACTTCCAGTTCCGCCGCCTGCGTTTGGTGGCTGATGGAACAGGTTATGGTCAGTGCGACTTCCGTCTGCAGATGACTCTCGAACCCGAAACCGTCGGTGCCAGTCCGGCAGGAACGGTGACATCGCCGGATGTGAAAGACGCGTACTTCTCGATGAATGAGATTCCGGGACTCGGGCGTTTTCGCATTGGTAACTTCTTCGTTCCATTCAGCCTCGAACAGGTCACGAACGACACCAACAATATCTTTATGGAGCGATCGCTGCCGTCTCAAGGTGTGTTCGCGGTGGATCGCGAAGTCGGGATTGCTCTTTACAACCACACAGACGACGAAAGTGTGTCATGGGCGACGGGAGTTTTCTTTGACAGTATCAGTGAAGGGCTGAAGGAACGCATTGACGACAATCAGGGTTGTCGCGTTTCCGGCCGACTTAACTGGACGCCGTTCTACGATGAACCCTCCAACGGTCGTTATATGATTCACACTGGTATTGGCATCCTGCACACGGAAGACCAGGACAAAAGAGTCAGCTTTCGGGCTCGTCCGCAGATTCACGAAGGACCCCGACTTATCGACAGCGGCAGTATTGATGCCGAATCCTACACGACCGGAAATCTGGAGTTTGCGGCGGTGATGGGGCCCGTCACACTGCAGAGCGAGGCATTCCTGTCCAACGTGAACACAATGGCCTCCGGAACAGAAACCGCGCATGGTGGCTACGCTCACCTGAGCTATTTTTTGACCGGTGAGAATCGCATCTACGAGCGATTCGGGCAGCATGGTGCACAGTTTGGTCGCAACGTTCCGACCTCAAACTTCTTCGTCGTTCCCGGTGCGATGAGTCCGGGAGCATGGGAAGTGAAAACTCGCTATTCACATTTGAATCTGAACGAATTCACCGAAGGCGAATACAACGATCTGACAACCGGTTTCAACTGGTACTGGAGTGATCGAACTCGAATCATGTTTGACTGGATTCATCCTGTGACGACAGGTTCGACTGTCTTTGGCGAAACGGAATCCGATCTCCTTGCGATGCGTTTCGACTTTAACTGGTGATGACTTTTCGGTTGTCTCTCTTCTTTTCACGCGTTCCTGTTGGAATTAGAGATTTCAAATTTGAGATTTCAAATTCAGTCCTCGCTGTCATAGGCGTAACATCCATGAAGTCTTCATCACGTCGACTGTTTCTGGGATCCATGATCTCGGCCGCGTTCGCCCCTATGCTCGTCAATGTCGGTAACGCCGCAGATCGATGTTGTGCTCCTTGTGGTTGCAGTGCCAGTCGTTGTCGTAAGGTTTGTCGGCTGGTCCGTGAAGACAAGAAGATCACGACGACATGCTGGGGCATGCAATGTGAAGAGGTTTGTGTTCCTGGCCCGAGCACTCCGGATTGCAAACACTGTGAAACAGTTTGCCCAAAAACACCAGAAGACAAGAACATTTGTGCTCAGCCAAAGAAGCTTGTCTGGACATCCTGGATTCCTGGATGCAGTGCGGATGTCTTTACGAAACGTAAGCTCATGAAGAAGACGGTGACAAAGACGGTGCCCTCATTCAAATGGGTGGTCGAAGATGCGTGCCAGCAATGCATCACTGCACTGGAACCTGTCACGGTCCCCGAAGGCGTCACGGTCCCCACGTCTCCGGACATCGAAGGAGCATACGTCGTGGCGGCCATCACTGAGAAATAGCCCGACTTCGGCCTCAAAGGCGAGCGGCAGGGCGTCAGCCCTCCGAGTCCCGCTGGCAGGGTGTCTCGTCATTCAAACCTGCACGGCCAAAATTGTTCTTCTTAATGCAGAGTTCGCGGGGAACACAGAGGAGTTTTTCGATTAGGGTATTCACTACGCTCTATTCACGATGACGCTGTGACTCCACGGTGTGGTTAGTTGAGCAGGAACCTATGAAGATTCGTCAGGCGACTATCGCCGATGCTTTCGAAATTGAACGCGTCCATAGAGATGCTTTCGGAGAAGCGGAAGGTCCCGTGGTGGCGACGCTTGCGAAAGAGCTCTTGAATGGTATCGACGATGACCGCTCCATTGCCTTTGTGGCAGAGAGTGATGATCGCGTCGTCGGGGCCATAATTTTCAGTCCGCTGACAATTTCAGGGGGAGACAAAAGCCGGAGCATGATACTGGCTCCGCTGGCTGTGGCCACAGCTTTTCAACGCCAGGGAATCGGACAAGCGTTGGTTCGATATGGGCTCGACAATCTGAAGTCGCAGGGGATCGACTTTGTCTTTGTTTACGGCGACCCTCGCTACTATTCTCGATTTGGATTCACGCCAAATCATCAATTGGCTGCACCGTACAAATTGAAACACCCCGAGGCGTCGATGATGCTCGGCCTTCGCGAGAATGGAGATGCATGCCTTCAGGGAACTGCAGTCTGCGTTCCGCCTTTGATGAATGCCGAACACTGGTAAAAACGACAAGCTCTCGGGTTGAATGTTGACATCGTCGTCCGGCAAGTACTCAACCAGCACCCGCGACATTTGCGTTCACTGTGCTGATGAGTACCCATCACATTGATGCAGAGACAAATGATGCAGGCACTATCGCATGTCATTTCGAACCGCTCGCCCAGCCTGCGAGAGTTCCCAGCATCCCTGCTGCGACAGCCGTGCGTTCGCAGCATTGATCGCCCCCTCTAATGTCGCCGCCAGCCGCAAAATTAAATAAATAGGTTTTCAGAGTTCCAGTAGTCCCACTTTGTGATTTCCCCGAACTCGGTCGCGATCACCTATGCGTCACACCTCAATTTGGGCTTCGATGCCAGGCTTAATCTTTTGCTCAATCTCAACATAGAAATCAGCCTCTTCACTAGCGGTTTCCAGTGTAACGATCAGTGAATAGCGAGCCTCTTTCTTCCAGCCTTCAAGGTGTTTCCGTTCCTTCCACCACCCGGAAACCGGATAGACGGCTAGGACCCCGGAACTCGCCAGCTCTGCGGCGGTGCCTGTCCAGACGTCTGAATGGATTGAGCCCTTGCTGCGATACCAGTCGCCAAGGTTCCATTTCTGCTCTTCTGCGGGTGACGAATCGTCGTCGTCATCATCACCAGCAGCATCCGCACTGATTCGAGCCTGAAACTCTGCGATGGATTCTCCGGGTCGTTTCACGTCGAATCTCAGTCCATGTGATTGATATCGATGCTTGCGAGTCCAGCCACGTTCGCCTGGATTAGGTTCGATGAAATAGGACAGTGTCACTCGCATGGACACATCAGCATCGAAAAGCTTCGACAGTACCGAGTTAGGCCAAGGGAGCTGGTGCAGATGCATGTGATTGGTCTTGATCTTCTTGTCCTCGGCCTCTCGATACGGCCGAAGTGACTCCTCGACTATCATCGTGGCAGCATTGCCAACACTGGAAAGAGCTTTTCCAAGATTGGGCACGCCGTATCCATAGGTGCGCAATCGAGCAACCTTATTCTTGTCCGGAAACTCCACAAGCATCTTGTCTGTCCATCGAGCAGAATGGATCAGGAGAGCACGAACAGTTTCCGGCCACAACTTTGGATACCTACTCCAAATGAGAGCTGCGTAGCGTGAAGCAAGTGCAGTTGCTGCACTGGTGTCGCCTGTGGTAGTGAGTTGCGCGTTTCCGATCCCCATGCGTGTTGTCAGAAGAGAAAGATCGTCCAGAAAGTCGGCATCGCCGTTCGCTGGGTTGATCGCATTGTTCCCACCTTCCATGACGATATCGGGCTTGAACGGCCAGGTATTCTTCCACACCGTTGATGTGCGGCTCGAAGGGCTCAGGCTGCCAGCGTCGGCAATGGTTCTCCAGTGTGAAACTGTTGGGTCACAAATAGTAACCTTATCTGTCATTGCTCCAACGCTGATGGCATTCCAAGCTTGACTCGGATCCTTTACGGGGCGAAGGGTGTTTGCAGTCGGATATCCGTTTCGTGCGCTTACCGGTTCGATGTTTCCAGCCGACACACACATCAGTCTTTGAGATGCATCGCTGGATTCTGCTCCTGCACACAGCCTGTCTAACGCTGCGGACCAGGAAGATGGAAACCCTTCGTCACGTCCATCTTCGGATGGTGACTGTAAGGCAGAACACCCGCTGATCTCTCGTCGCAGCGATTTCAATCCGAGACATCGCCTGTGATGTTATCTCGCCGTATAGATCTGGATTATTGGCATTCTGTTTCGAATAGATCTTCACAGACTCAAGGCGATGACCAAGCACTACGGGTTCGACTGAATTCAGGTGTTCGTTCAAGCAACCGTAGAGCGCGAGCCCCGCCATCTCGGTACCATGCCCATCAATATCGGCACCGCTTTGATGCGGCAGAACTTGCAAGACATGATCAGCATGAACAGCAATCGACAGTAATGGATGTCCTGCTTGGATTCCCGTATCGAGATGACAAATGGAAGGCACCGTCATAGCTGGACCAGTGGTTCTTTCTATAAGGTCCTGAATGAACTCCATCTGATCTCGGGGAGCAAGACTAAGAAACTCGCTGTTTGGGATACGTGCCAGTCGAATCTCCGCAAGAATATCGAAAAGGCCTTCGACCTGAGTGAGCTGTTGAAGCGAAGTGGTTGCGAGCAGAATGATTCGTTCAGGAAAAACTATACTGCGTTCGGTCGTCCTGACCCCGGCAAGAGTTGTTCGACTCTTGAAATCCGCGATGTCTGCCTCGGTGTCATCTTTACTTCGACGAAGCCAAACTTCATAACTGCGAACATCGGAATCGGCAGGTGCCGCCATGTTGTCAGTCCAGAACGACTTAATTGTCGCCAAACGAATCCTGTTGATGCTCTCGGCGAGCTTCTTGTTCACAGGCTTGCCTGTCCGCCTGTCATGGTCGTGACAATACTTCTCAAAGGCGTTAAGAAAAATGCTTTCTTTGCCTTCCGGAACGAAGACAGTTGCCGTCATCACGTTGTTGACGAGCCGGGAATTCAACAGTTCAATTCCGCTTTGCAGCCGTTCAAGGCTCTTTAATGCCAGCTTCAAGCCTTCGTTGCTCTCAAATTGAAGCGTTGTACCTTTTGCCTTGGATGCAGCAGGAGGAGCCAGTTTCGCGTCTTGTATGCTCTCCTCAATCTCGGCTTTCAGCTTTTGACCATGCTGCGAAGGAACAAGGCCTTCCGGAAGCGGCAGCTTTGTTTCACCACTCTGGCCAGCATACGTGTACGCTTTAGTCTGTCCGATTTTTCCAGGAAAGAGGTGAGGGCGGTCCATTCAAGGCGTTCTCTATTTCCGTGCCGAAGTCTTCAAATCCACTTTCCTCTGGCGGTACAGAAGCGTCAAATTCAACGCCTCGGTAGTAATGCTGTCAGTATCCTGAAGGACATGTGTTTTCGCAGCGTCATCACAAGCGCGACAGATTTCAGCATGGCTCAGCCCATCTGCGGTTTTCCATAGTGCTTTCCAGCTTAGACGTTTGCCAGGAAATTGCGAAAGCCGATTCTCCACCAGGTGTTTGAATTGAGATTCTGTCGGCGGCAGATATTGAAGCACGTCATCAAATCGGCGGAACAAAGCGTCGTCAAGCATCGCAATGTGATTCGTGGCTGCCAGAATAAGGCTGTCTGATTCTTCCTGCTCCAGAAACTGAAGAAACGAATTCAATACCCGGCGAATTTCTCCGACATCATTTCCAGCTCCGCGTTCCGCACCGATAGCGTCGAATTCGTCGAAGAAATAGACGCCTCGAGTTTGCGTCATCGCTTGAAAGATCATGTGTAACTTGGCAGCGGTTTCGCCCATGTACTTTGTGATGAGGCCATGAAGCTGCACGTTGAAGAGTGGTAAATTCAGTTCGCCGGCAAGCGCTGATGCGGTCATCGTTTTTCCGCAGCCCGGCGGACCAACAAGAAGCAGTTTCCGTCGAGGGGACAGGCCGCGGCTTTGCAATCGGTCGGCCGCTTTGTATTCCAGAGTGACGTTCTCAAGCCGAGCGCGAGTTTCGTCCGCAAGCACCATGTCGGACAACCGAGTCTTTGGATACGAAACGCTGAGTACTCCGGCAAGTTCGCCGGATGGTTTCGCGATCGGGACGGATTGGGCAGAGCTGCCGTTCTCCTGCTGAGCTTTTATTCGGTCAGCTAGATCTCGCAGTTCTTTGGCGAGCTTGCCGTCACCGCTGCGAGCGGCTGAGGCGGCAATCTGCAGAGCAACAGACACGAAGTGCTCGCGGTCACCAGAAAGGTGACTTTTGAGTAGTGCCCTGACTTGTTCTGAACTGGCCATAGTCGGAGTTTACCATGGTTCGTCTGCCAAGTCACCGGAGCACTGCTCAAACTGTGTAATACCGAAAATCACGGGCTAACGCAGGACTGCCGTGGAGAAAACGGAAGAGGAACACAGAACGCAGTAAGGGGAGGCGTAAAATGGGTCAGGTCTCTTTGAATTGCCCTGTCTCCCTTCCGACCACTCCCTCGAAACCACGAGACGACCAAGAGGACGGCCAGAGAAGGAGAGCTGCCCGGCGGCAGCGTCTCAGGTTGTTGGTACTATCGGTACGGGTGACGGATGAATGGGCAAATGCCGGATCGCCCCGTCTTCCGTTTCATAAGTTGGATCAAACACCTAGCGTTCGCTGGTCGTGAGTCACAACAATCACTCCCGCACCGTCCTCGCGGGCGACATTCCGGAACAGTTCCATCACCTGCCGACCACGATGACTGTCCAGTGCGGCGGTGGGTTCGTCAGCGAGAATCACTCTCGGATGATTGGCCAATGCTCGGGCGAGCGGCAACTCGCTTCGTTACTCCGGATCAACACGCCGACGCTGGTTGACGGAGTTATCGACTGTCGTCACCATGAAGAAGTGGTACAGTGCCCAACAACGGTGGGTTGAGGAGCCCGATTTGGCTGCATGCCAGCATGGCAAATCAAAGAGACCTCACCCATTTGCCATTCGCCACTTGCCATTCTATTCCACTCCCGATGAGCAAAAAGCCCGCATTCAGTCGTCGTTTGATTCTTAGCATCTTCATGGCGTTGCTGTTGTACGGTGGCGTCACAATGATGCTTGGAGCCATCAGTCAATTGATGGCGTCGTTCGAAGCGATGTCGTGGCCAACAGCGTCCGGCAAGGTGACACGGTCCGAGGTTGAAACTCATTCTCAGAGCGTTCGACGGCGGGGTGGTGACGGAGTGCGACGCAGTTCTGCTGAAGAATACTATACGGCCGATATCGAGTACGAATTCGAGCTTAACGGCGTGACGCACTTTGGAAATCGATTGACGACCGTGCAAGGAGGAAACCTCGCGACGAAACCGAGTGTCGAAAAGACTCTGAAGAAGTATCCTGTCGGTCAGACTGTGATCGTCTCTTACAAACCAGATGATCCCAACCAGTCTGTTCTCGAACCCGGAAGCTGGGGCGTTTTTTTTGCTCTCGCAGGACTGTCGCTGGTGCTGATCACCATACCAGCAGTCGTTTTGTGGATCGTCTGGGGACCAAATCAAGGTCGATGTATCTCGGGGCTATAGTCTCGGAGCAAAGTAGGGTGTGTGAAGCGGAGCGAAACACACCATCGCCACTCTTCATTGGTGCGTTACGCTCCGCTTCACGCACCCTTCGAGGACCCGATCCCTCGCAAAATCCATGTGGCAACTGATGACTCGCCGCGAAAAGAGTCGACGTGTTCGATCAGACTCAGAAACGTCTGCTGAGTTATGTCTTCCGCATCCTGTTGCTGGCCAACGTTGCGAAGGGCAACGCGAAACACTCGCGACTGAAACCGCGCTGTCAATTCCTGAAAGGCCGCAAAGTCCCCTGCAGCCGCCTGATCAATCAGGTGCTCATCAGTGCCTCCTGCCGCTGTCTCAAAACGTTTCATCAACCTGCAGTTCGCATCAATCCAAAATTCTCTTCGTCCGCAGAGAATGACTCTACCAAAAGTCGAGGGTGCCGCCTACCAGTGCGCGAACGGGTGTTGGCTGGCCGCGACCTCGGTGCAGTATGGATGTTGCGAAACATTGCCGACACGAAGCCGTATTCTCATGACGGATCTGTCTCGGAGTTGAAAGAAGCCATTCGAATCATGGCCGGCGTGCAACTGAGAAATCGGCTGGCTGAGGACGAAGCAGAATCCATCGAATGGTTCCTCAAATCTCTGTCCGGCGATGTTCCCCGGAATTATCGTCCGCCGTCACCATGAAGAGTAGGCCCGCGGCCTGAATAATGCTGGCTTGAGGTGGCCGAATTGGCTACAAGCCAATGTAGACCGGAGTGAGTTCCGGCAATGGCGCAGGACGAAGAAAAAGGTTGTTGATGAATCCCATTCATTTTGCTCTCCGCCGACCGAAAACGGTTGTGGTGCTGTTGATCACGATTGTGATGACAGGACTCAGCGTCATTCGGCCGGGCTCCGTCGACACATGGCTGCGTGATCGCGGCGTGGAACTGCCATTGAAACGTATGGCGGTGGACATTTTTCCGGCGCTGAATCTGCCTGTGATCTATGTCTGCCAGCCTTACGGCGGGATGGACCCGGCGCAGATGGAAGGCTTGCTGACGAACTACTACGAATACCACTTCCTGTACATCAACGGCATTCATCACGTCGAAAGCCGCAATGTGCAGGGAACGGCTCTGATGAAGCTGCAGTTTCATCCGGGCACCAATATGGCTCAGGCGATGGCCGAGACCATCAACTACGTGAATCGCTCACGAGCCATGATGCCGCCCGGGACCGTTCCACCGTTTGTGATGCGATTTGATACCGGCAGCGTGCCCGTTGGGTATCTGGTCTTGTCCAGCGGAACCAAGACGATCTCAGAGATCCAGGATCAGGCGCTTTTCAAAGTTCGACCGATGTTTTCATCGCTGCCGGGTGTGTCCGCTCCGCCTCCGTTTGGTGGATCGGCCCGCACGATCGTGATTCGAGCGAACCCGGATCGACTGCGAGCCTACGGTTTGTCGCCGGATGATGTGATCTCGTCGTTGACAACAGGCAATACGATTAGTCCGTCCGGCAACATTCATCTGGGTGATCGTTATCCGGCCGTGCCCACAAATGCCATGGTGCGAAATGTCGTTGAGCTGGGCCAGATTCCGCTCAGGACCGGTGAGCAAACTGTCTACATGCGCGACATTGGTACGATCGAAGATTCGGCCGACGTGTCGACCGGATATGCGCTCGTGAACGGTCGGCGTGCAGTTTACATCCTCGCGACCAAACGGGCCGACGCATCAACGATGAATGTGATCAGCGAGATTCGCAACGCATTGCCGAAGATGCAGAAGGAACTCCCTGATGACATTCAGGTGGCCTTTGAATTCGACCAGTCGCCCTATGTGACTCGTGCGATTGGCAGTCTGGCCACAGAAGGGATTCTTGGAGCCGTCCTGACCGGGCTGATGGTCCTGCTGTTTCTGCGAGACTGGCGCAGTGCGTTGGTGGTCGTGCTGAATATTCCACTGGCGATTCTCTCGGCGATTGTGGGACTCTGGCTGACAGGTCAGACAATCAACCTGATGACTCTCGGAGGTCTCGCGCTGGCCGTGGGGATTCTGGTCGATGAAGCAACGGTGGAGATTGAAAACATCCATACGCAACTCGGACGCACCAAATCCGTCGGCCATGCAGTGCTGGCGGGAAATCAACAGACCGCGGTGCCTCGCTTGCTGGCGATGCTTTGTATTCTGGCAGTCTTCGTTCCGACGTTTTTTATGGAAGGGGCTCCGCGAGAACTGTTCGCGCCGCTTTCGTTCGCGGTCGGCTTTTCCATGATCAGTTCGTACATCCTGTCGAGCATGTTTGTTCCAATCGTGTGCGTGTGGCTGTTGAAGCATCAGCACACGAGTGATCATGCAGCGGAGAAGCCCGAATCCGCGTTCGTGCGCGGCTATCGAAACATCGTCAGACTGAGCATTTCAATGCGATGGGTCAGTGTGCCGGTTTATGTCGGCGTGTGTGGTTTGTTGCTATGGCTATCATCGCAACAGGTTGGTGTTGAGATTTTCCCCAGCATTGATGCGGGTGAGTTTCGACTGCGACTTCGAGCGGCTGATGGGACTCATATTGACTCCACAGAAGCCATCACAAAGCAAGTGCTGGACACGGTCGGTGACGTAGTCGGGAAAGACAAGATTCGTCTGACGCTGGGATACGTCGGGACGGTTCCTGCTTCATTCCCGATCAATGCGGTGTATCAGTTTTCGCGAGGGCCTGAAGAAGCCATCCTGCGAATCGCTCTGAATCCCGGCAGCGGTATCAGCACAGAAGCGATGAAGGTGCAGTTGCGAGAAACTCTGGCTCAGAGATTTCCTGACGTGCGGTTTTCGTTCGAACCGGCAGACATTGTGAGCGAAGTGATGAGCTTCGGCTCAGCAACACCAATCGAAGTGGCGGTTCGTGGTGGTTCCATCGCTGAGAACCGCGACTTTCTGAAACGAGTACAACAGTCATGGTCGGCAATTCCGGCCCTGCGAGATACTCAGATCGTGCAGGCTCTCGACTATCCGACAATCGATGTGAAGATTGATCGTGAGAAGGCCGGACTGTCGGGGGCCACGATGAATCAGGTCAGTCGCTCCGTGCTGGCTGCGACGTCTTCCAGTCGCTTTGTCGTGCCCAACTATTGGCCTGATCCAAAATCCGGAGTTGGCTATCAGGTGCAGGTCGAGATTCCTCAGCCCGCGATGGCATCCCTGGATGACCTTGGCACGGTGCCTGTGCTGAATCAGCCGAATGCGAATCCCGTACTGCTTCGCGATGTCGCGCAGATCACTCAGGGAACGATGCCCGGGGAGTTTGATCGTTACAACATGAAGCGTGAGCTGTCACTGTCCGCCAACATCGTCGGAGCTGACCTTGGAAGTGTCGCGAAGCAGGTGATCGCCGCAGTCGACAAGGTCCAAAAAGAAGATGATGCCGCCAAGGATGAACTCGATAAAGCTGCCGCAGCTGCTGTTGCACCAGGACAGCCAGCTCCCGCCAAAGCAGGACGCATCACTTACGAACTGCGAGGTCAGATTCCGCCGCTGCGACAGATGATGAGCGGACTTGGAGTCGGCTTGTTGCTGGCACTGCTGGCCATCTTTCTGATGCTGACGGCCAATTATCAGTCGTTTCGATTGTCACTGGTCACTGTCGCTGCCGCACCGGCTGTTGTCGCCGGGGCTGCTCTGATGTTGTGGGGTACTGGTTCGACGTTGAACATTCAATCGTTCATCGGAGTGATCATGGGACTGGGCGTGGCGATGGCCAACGCCATTCTGGTCGTGACGTTTGCGGAAGAGCGACGACGAAACGGGGAGTCCTCCAAAACGGCGGCTGAAAATGCCGTGGTGGCTCGAATGCGGCCAATCATGATGACCAGTTGTGCGATGCTGGCCGGAATGCTGCCGATGGCACTGGGACTGGGTGAATCCGGTCAGCAGACCGCTCCACTGGGGCGAGCTGTCATGGGAAGCCTGATGGCTGCAACGATTGCAACTCTGTTTATTCTTCCTGCGGTGTTTGCATTGATTCAGGGGCGAAGCTCGACCGCTTCTCCGTCGCTGCATCCGCTGGATACTGAAACCAACGAAGCCTGATCAAGGATCCTGTTATGTCCAATTCATCTCGTCTTCTGCTTTGCCTGCTGTTGGCAGGCTGCAACACCGCCAATGTCACAACAGAGTCATCCTCATCCGGCGAGCAGTCAGTGGCCGCTTTGCCAAAAGTGGCGACAACAAAGCCCGCCAGAAAGACGATTACTCACAAGACGATTCAGCCAGGTCAGATCGAAGCGTTCAGCACAACGCCGATTCACGCCAAAGTCGCTGGTTATGTCGATCAGCTGAAAGTCGATATTGGCGACCGCGTTAAAGGTCCGGTTCGCGACTCAGAAGGAAAACTGCTTGAGCCCGGTCAGTTGCTGGCCGTTCTTTCCGCACCAGAACTGGAAGAAGAATTTCATCAGAAGGAAGCGATGGTCGAACAGGTCCAGGCTGAAGTGCTGCAGTCCGAATCGGCCATCAAAGTCGCGATATCGATGCAGGAATCTGCGAGTGCTGGTGTGGAAGAAACTGTTGCCGGTCAGCAGCGAGCGGATGCCCAATTTGCACGATGGAAGTCCGAATACGACCGCATGCAGGCACTGGCGGACGCGAAGACAATCAGCCCGAAGCTCGCGGAAGAGACCGAACTTCAGTTTAGATCCGCGCAGGCCAGTCAGTCGGAAGCTAATGCCAGGCTCAAGTCCGCAAAGGCTGCAGAGAACGAAGCGGCGGTTGCAGTTGAGAAAGCTCAGGCTGATTTGCAGGCAACGAAGTCTCATCTGAAAGTTGCCGAAGCCGATCGCGATCGAATCGCCGCGTTGCGCGAGTATCTTCAGATTCGAGCCCCATTTGACGGGATCATTACCGAACGATCCATCGACGCCGGGCATCTCGTCCAGGCCGCTCGCAGCAGTGCTGACCAACCGTTGTTCGTATTGATTCAGGCCGACACAGTGCGATTGTTTATCGATGTGCCCGAGGCCGAAGCCTCTCTGGTCGAAACAGGCCGACCGGCAAAGATCACGGTCTCTGCCATGGGCAATGCCGCGTTCGACGGAATAGTGGCAAGAACCGGGTGGGCTCTGCAGACCGGGACACGATCTCTGAAATGTGAAATCGACGTTCCCAATCCGGACGGCAAACTGCGTCCCGGAATGTACGCTCAGGTCGAGCTCACCGTGGCCGAACGAACCGACGCGCTGGCCGTTCCGAAGTCAGCCGTCGTTGTAAAAGATGGCCAGACATTTTGCGTGTCAGTCACCGCCGATCGAAGCATCCTGCGACGTCCCGTTCAGACCGGAATTCGTTCGGCGACCGATATTGAAATCCTCTCCGGCCTCGATGGCACGGAAGACATCCTGACTGCCAACGCTGCCGCATTCTCTGACGGCCAGAAGGTAGAAAAAGCATTGCCATAACAGGAATTGCCCATGATTTCATCGGCTGACGGCGGAACGGAAGCCTCGCACCTGCAGTTGAACTCTCTTGACGAGATGTCATTTTCGTGCCACGATGCTCTTGATTTGTTTCGGCACCAAATCGACATAATGATGATTTGGTGCCCGAA
>JBILXT010000129.1:0-17565 GCA_044378235.1 Planctomycetaceae bacterium | reverse complement strand
GGTGTCGCACGCTGGTTAAATGCCGCAGCCACACCGAGTGACTCAGCGTCTGACGGTCCAGCTTTGATCACGATCAGCGCGCTGGCATCACGGGTTGAGGTGGAGCGAGACCTGAGCAGTCTTGGGGGCATTCTGAGCCGGCTTCTGCAGGCCGTCACGGATCCTTCAGAATTTACAGAATCCGGCAAAGTCTCCACAAAAGTTGCATTAGAACGCCTCCTGGCGAGAGTCACATCGTCCAACCCTGCGTTGCGGCCCGTGAGTGCTCGCGAGTTTCAGGGGCGTCTGGGAGAAATCCTGATTGGCACAGACGATGACTCCATGCCGCTCGTGGATCAGCGTAAATCGACGACGACATCGAAGCGTTCGATCGTGGTTGAGCTTTTCGAATCGACAGCTTCAGGTGAGCCATCTGCTTCCGCGACGACGCAATCGGCAGGATCTGCCTGGCCAAAGCAAATTCTGCCGATCCTGATGGTGATCGCGGCCATCGTCGTCATCACGATGCTTGCCGGTTTGCTTCGCTGAGCGGCGAAAGCAGCCGATGCTTGTTTTCCTTCGAGAATCAAACATGGCGGATGGCAAAACTTGAGTGAAGTTCGAATTTTCTTCGAACGCCATCGCGTCTAAGTTCCTCGGATCTCACCTCTCTTCGACCGGCTTTCTCTCCATCGTTCGCATGGTTGCCAGTCGACACATTCTCCTGTCTCTGTTCGTCCGAGGGATCCTGTATGAGACTTTGCATCAGAACCCTGCTTCTGACGGTGGCTCTGTTGAGCACTGTCCCGTCGTCTGCCGATGCCGGCTGTTGTATTCCAATCTTTGACCCGTTCCATTGGCTGTTTGGGTGTGGCGGATATCAAGGCTGCTGTCCACAACCAGCGTACGGCAACCCAGGTTTCGGCGGCTATCAGCCAGCGTATCCAGGAGTCATGCAGCCCTGTGCTCCTTGTGCTCCGGCGTATCCGCTTCAGGGGCTGTTTCGACCGGTTCCTGCTCCGGCGATTTTTCAACAGGCTCTGGATCCTTGCGGAGTTCAGTGCCAGCCAATGATGGCTTATCAGCCGCAGCCTATGCCGATGGCTATGCCAATGGTTCAGCAGTATATGCCGCCGGCTCCCATGATGGCCGCTCCGGCCATGGGCTGTGACAGCGGGTGTGGTGGAATGCAACAGGCCGCAATGATGCCCGAGATGGCCGCCCCGATGATGGCAGCTGAGCCCGGTTGCTGTGGCGATGCGGGGCCGATGATGGGCGGGTATCCGCAGCCAGCAATGGCTTATTCGGGTTATGGCATGCAGAACTGGGCGGCGGCTCAGCCTGCGATGGCATGGACACCTCAGGGATCAGGCCTGTTTGTTCGACCACGAATCGCCCGCCGAGATACTCGCCGGATGATCCGAACCTGGCGTCGGATGGATATCCCGAATATGTATGGTGGGGATAATCGACGCGGACCATTCCTTGTTCCTCGTCCCTATGCTTATCCGATGCCGATGTATCCACAGGCAGGCTACGCACCGGCCGCAAATCCTCAGATGATGTATTCGCAGCCAATGGGTGATCCGATGGCGTATAACCAGATGCCCGCTTATCCACAAACCGCGTATCAGAATCAGCCGATGCCAATGCAGGGCATGTGGTCACCCTCTGCTCCAGCCTGGTCAGCACCTCAAACCGCATGGTCGCCAGAGATGACTGGAGACCCGATGGTCGCTGGCGACATCATGGGTGATCATGAATACGCCGCTCCCACAACGGCAATGATGCCGGTCGCGCCGATCTCGTTCAACGGAGCTACTCCGGTACGACGAGCTTCTTCGTCGCGGCCGCTTGTGACAACATCGAGCCAGTATACGAAGTCTGTACGTTGAACTGAGCCTTGACGAGTGCTGTCAGTGATACTCATTCGACTTCATCGATGATCCCGGATCGTTGATGAAGTCGTTTTATTTTGAGACCGTTCGTATTGATCACAAAGAGAATCCTCTTATGGCCAACGATCTGAAGAAAGGTGTTCTCCGCGGGTTTCGTCGAGCCAGTGCGGTGGGGGCGGCTCCGGGGATTCTGGATCGCGGCCCCAATCCAATCTCTTCGAAATGTCGCATCACACGGATCTCATTCAACACCGACAACGCTGACGAAGAGATCATCGATACTGTCGCGGAGCTTAATGAGGAAGTTCCGGCTGAACGCGTCTACTGGTTCCGTTTGGAAGGCGTCGCCGATACCGAAACATTGCAGGAACTTGGTGAAGCTTTCGGTCTCCATCCGCTGGCACTGGAAGACGTCGTCAATACTCATCAGCGCTGTAAGGTCGAAGATTACGGCGATCACTTGTTCGTCGTCATTCGCCTGCCGGTTTACGAATCAGGTGGCAATCTGATCACCGAACAGGTCAGTCTGTTTGCCGGCGAAGACTTTGTCGTTTCAATCCATGAAGGCTGCAATGTTCTGGAACCCGTTCGCGATCGCATCCTGTGGGCGAAAGGCCGCATTCGCGAACTTCAAGCTGACTATTTGCTGTACACCATTCTTGACACGGTCATCGACAACTATTTCCCCGTGATCGAAGAAATTGGGAATCGCCTTAACTCGATTGATGAACTGCTGGAGGGCGGATTCGATAAAAGCCATCGCCTGGAGATTCGAAATGTTCGCTCGGATCTGTTGTTGTTGAGAAAGACTATCTGGCCACAACGAGAAGCCATCGCGGCGTTGCTGCGTGATGAATGCAAGTTGATCCACGAGTCGACTCGGACATATCTCCGCGACTGCTACGACCATACAATTCAGCTGATGGATGTGACTGAAACGTACCGTGAATTGTGTGCGGACCTGCGCGACTATCATCTTGCCGATATCAGCTATCGCAGCAATGAAGTCATGAAGACACTGACGATGATTGCCACAATATTCATGCCGCTCAGCTTTATTGCAGGCTTTTATGGCATGAATTTCGATTACATGCCGGAAATTCACTGGCGGTTCGGATATCCGCTGGCCATCGCGGGCATGCTGGTAATCGCGACGTCTTTCTTCTATTACTTCCGCCGCAAGGGATGGCTCTGAGAGGATTTTCAGGGGCCGTCCGCGAAATTTCTCCCTCAACACCCGTAGTTGTCTGCGACGGCAAAGATCGATATTTCCGGAACCATGGACGCGCTGAAGATCACGCTGAAAGATTTGACCCTGCTGTCCCGCGATCGCCGCGCACTGGTGATTCTGGTGGCGATGCCGATGGTGATTATTGCCATCGTCGGGTCGTCCACTGGACGGCTTCGAGCCAACCGGGAACAAAGTCGGCAAGGGCTAACAGTCGAAGTCGCCGACTTTGACAAGACTGAAACATCGCGCCGCCTGGCTGGTTTTCTGGCGGCGTATGAAAACGTCATGGTTCGGCAGACGGAAGTGGCGACCGAGAATTCAGAATCGCAACTTGCTGAACTGCAGAATGAACGTCCAAACGGTGATTCCGATGTTCGACTCGTGATCGGGCCGACGTTCGAAGCAACCATGCGAGAACTCTCACCGACCGATCTGACATCTCCGGAACAAACAACGCCCGAACAGGGCCTTGAGTCCATCAAGTTGTCGCTGTCGTTTAATGAATCTGCGGCTGACCCGATGATGGAGGGACTCGCGAAGATGCTGATTAAGCTTTCGATGCAGAAAGCACTGCTGCCCATCATCGCGGAGAAAGTTCCGATGTTTCGCGGAGCCGCCAATCGAGCGAAGAATATCCCCGAACCATGGGAAAGCACTGACGAAGCGAAATCAGCTACGACCGACACCGGCAATCGCGTTTATCAGTTCTTCATCCCCAGTTACACGGTGCTTTTCGTGTTCTTTCTGGTCAACATCATGGGACGTTCGTTCCTTGATGAACGTGACATGGGCACACTTCGGCGACTGCGAATTTCACCGATCTCAGCGACGTCAATTCTGATCGGGAAAACTCTGCCATTCATGGTCTTGTCGCTGGTGCAGACCTCAATTCTGATGATCTCCGGAAAGCTCCTGTTCGGCATGTCATGGGGCCCGCAGCCGTGGCTCCTGATTCCGATCATGCTGTGTACGTCCGCTGCCGCCACATCGCTTGGGTTGATGTTTTCCACGCTGGCCAAAACGGAGTCACAGGTTTCGTCGTTCGGCAATCTCATCCTGCTGTCCAGTGCCGGCATCAGCGGATGTTTGGTTCCTCGAGCCTGGATGCCGCCGCTGAGCCAGAAGATCAGCCTGATGACGCCTCACGCGTGGGCTTTGGATGCCTACAGTGAAGTGCTGACGAAGGATACTCCGTCACTGAATGTCATCGGCATTTCGTGTGGAGTATTGTTGGGATTCAGCCTGTTCTTCTTTCTCGTCGGGCAGTACAGATTTCGACGCGATTGACCCGATCAGGACCTCGCGCTGAACTGTTTTTCCTTCGAGCTGTTTAAGCGTTTTTCTTCAGACTCATTCGGTAGGTGCCTTTAACAAGTCACGCCGCCTCACCCTGAATAACATTGTTCATGGATATCTATTGCCCACTGGACTGACTTCGTGCCTGTGTCAATTGAGCATCGAGTGCTGCTTTCGCAACTTCTGCAATTGACTCCCTTGTGATCGCTCGACGTTGGCAATACCTGGATTTCAACCATTCACTTAACGTACGATTCCCTTTGCTGGCATTGCAGGAGATGCAGCACAGAGCGATGTTCCCGGGAGTGATGATGCGTGCGTCATTGATAATGTGCTCCCACGACGCCTTCTGGCCACGCTTTGCACCCTCCGCTACAAAACAACTGCCGCAATAGATACAACTTGTGTCTCTGGCGGACACGAAGCGTTCAAGTAACTCAGGGATCCCCCAACGGTTCATCTTTCACCTGTGTTCTCGATGGGAGCAGAGTCTTTGAATCGTCCCACAGTGCGCGCCCCAAAGTGCGTGTCCTTGCTGTTTACTTCGCTCGCACATCAATGCAGATGACTTCTTTGTCGTCGCGGACAAAAAGAAATCCGTTCGATAACGTTGGGGCCTGGCGAGTTGTCTCCATCAATTCGGCACGGCCGAGTTCCTTGAATCCCGCAGGCGATGCTTCCACGATGACGACTTCGCCGTTCATGGTTGTCAGGAACAACTTGCCATCTGCCAGGATCAGGTTGCTCTTTCCAAACCGAGCCTTCTGCCAGACGGTTTCGTGATCCTTCAATCGGATGCAAACCAGATTCGTAATCGGCCCGGCACTACCGCTGTTGTCGAGCCCATAGAGATGCCCGTCATGAATTACCGGCGTCTGCCATTCGGCACGGAGTTGACTGTCCTTGCCGTAAGACGACCAGATTTCTTCGGCAGAAAGCTTTTGTCCATTGGCCGTGATCTGCAGCATAGCCGTACCATGGTTTTCGCCAGCAGAAATCAAGACTTCGGAGTCGCCCACCTTAACCGGGCAGGCCGTGTTGCAGTCATATTCAGTCGGAAACGGAAACTTCCACAGGACCGTGCCATCAGTTGTCTGCAGTCCAAATGCTCCGTCAGCGGTCAGCGTGACGACCTGTTCTTGCCCAGCCAGGGTCATCAGCACTGGTGATGAATACCCCGCTTTGCC
Source organism: Planctomycetaceae bacterium (assembly GCA_044378235.1). Taxonomy (GTDB): domain Bacteria; phylum Planctomycetota; class Planctomycetia; order Planctomycetales; family Planctomycetaceae; genus SXXK01. The sequence goes on along the minus strand of JBILXT010000129.1, from coordinate 11,974 downwards.
GGTTGCGGACTTCCAGAGATTCTTCCCGGTCTTTGTATCAAAGGCCGCTACGGCAGCATCCGAATTTCCGGTGTGAGTAATAACCGTCGCGCCCAGCACAAGCGGTGAACAGGACATTCCGTATTCAGACGCTTCGCCTTTCAACGACTTCGGCACGTTCACCTTCCAGAGTTCCTTGCCATCCTTCGTGTTGAATGCAGCCAGAACTCCATCTCCCGTAAAGACGAACAGCTGACCATCAGCCACGGTCGGCGTTGCTCGCGGACCATTCCCCATGGCATTCTCATAGGCATCGGCAAACCTCGTTCGCCAAAGTTCCTTCCCGGTCACGGCGTCCAGAGCCACCGTGTAAAGGTCTGATTCGTCCTGAAACAACGTGTATGCCCTGGCGTCACTCACGACAACACTGGACATGCTGACTCCCAGGGGCGTGCGCCACGCAATGACGGGACCGTTTGCGGGCCATTGACTGACGAGGTTCTTCTCGTTCGACATGCCGTTTCGCTGCGGCCCAAGAAATTGCGTCCAGTCCTCCGCCTGAGCTTCCAGTCCCAGATGAACCAGGATCCCGAGTAACGCTGATACGAAGATTGATGGACGCATGATGGGCCTTTCGAGGAGAATTCAAACCACGGACTTCGGCAGTTTCTGCCATTGAGGTCGATCGGGCGTGGGGAGTTTCGGCATGTTATTACCTTTTGCCCCGGAAGCGAAGACCTGTCGAGCCGCCAGCCCGGAATCCTGCATGTTGCTTTTTTTATCCGCCTGATATCACTCATCTCGAACCCGACGATCCTGATCGAGGACTCGCGAGGTCCGCTGCAATTGCCTCTCAGGTCTGCTCCTCTGCCGCTGTGGTGTTCGTGATGTCCAGAATCCATGCCTATTTCATCATGATAAGTCTTGCCAGTCTGTCACTCGCAGGCTGCGCGTACGATCGTTCTTTCATGCAGATGGACAGCAATTCCGGAGTTCCGTTCTTCGGACTGCAGTGGGCCGTGGACTCGGGAAGTCGACCAACTTCGCACCATGAGACCTCGACGCTGAGTCTTGAAGGCCCTGACACAGCGTTGGCCATTCCTAACCCCCGAATTGATCGCAATAAAACTGACGGGAATGCTTCGTCCCCAGAAATCTTGAGCGTTTCACTTCGCGATCGCCTGTGAGAAAAACCATCGTCAGGATCTGAGTCAGGATGGCTCAGCGCTTTTTGAGTCTGTCCAAGGTGACCTTGATGTCGCCCGCGAGATCTGGAATGGTCGGCGAAGTAGTGGGTTGAGCACATTCTTCCAAAACACTGCGACAACTCTGTCGACGCGAATGTAACACGCGGAAGGCCTGGAGTTTCACGCGGTCCGAAGGCCTCGACGGCCAGCTTTTGCGGGCTCAAAAATGCCAGTGTTTCTATCCGTGGGTGCTCCTCAACTGTTCTGGTCCGTCCGCTTTCTGGCTGGAATTTGACCTACAGTTGAATGTTTCCAGACGGCAACACGCCGATCTGGGCCCGGATAAAATGTAAATTCGGCGCAATCCGCCTATCCTTCCTCTCAACGGATGGCCGGCTTGGCCCCATGATACCGTTACTCCCGTGATCACATCCGGAGTTGTTCGTTCCGACCGAATCGCTCCGCTTGAATACATTGACCGCTCTCACCAGCAGTTCCCGAGGTTTTTCTATGCGTCAGATCGCCCGCTGTCTCCTGTTGCTGGCCGCATTCACGCTCTCGACCAACATTGTGCGAGTTTCCAATCTCGCGGCTCAGGAGACAACGCCTCCTCAGGATCCTCCTTCAACGACTCCCGCGGAAACTGCTCCGGCAGCAACGGCCCCGGTCGCCACACCAGAAGAACCAAAGCCTGCCTCGGTCTCAGAGAAGTGGGACAGGCTGATTTACGTTCCCTTCAAAGAACTGCAGAAGGTCTTCGACAATCAGGAAGCTTCTGTTGTCCTGCCGTATGCGGAATATCTGGATTTGATGAAGCGAGCGATCAACGCGATTCCGGTGACCACTGGCAATCAGGATGCCGTGATCACGTCGTCTCAATGGAGTGCCGTTGTCGAAAAGGATCTTGCTCGCATCAATGTTGAGCTGAAAATCAATGTGCTCAAGACAGAAGGCTGGGCCACTCTCCCGGTCAACTTCGGCTCAGCGGCGATTGGGAAGGTGGAACCGACTGATGGGACGGTTCTGCTGAAAGGAACAGGGCAGGGGACTTATGAACTGCTGCTAAAAGGTGCCGGGCAAAAGTCTGTCAAACTGGAATTGCTTGCGGCCGTCCTGACATCTCCCGAAGATCGTTCGTTTGCGATTCAATGTCCACCAACCGGCATCAGCGAACTGGTCGTAACGATTCCCGAACCAGACCAGACGATCAGAATCGCACCGCATCAGGTCTTGCTGCCAACAGACGGCTTAACTGTCGAAGGCAAGACGGTGGCCAAAGCCAGTCTTGGCGCGGTCAATCAGTTTGAAGTCCACTGGAATCCTCGCGCGGGTTCGAAGCCAGTGATGGATCTGCTGAGCAGCGTGACGAACGAAACCAGTGTGCGAATCGAACAGGGCCTGTTGCAGTCACGCACGTTGCTCAATTACGAAGTCTTGCGCGGCGAATTGCGAGAAGTCACGGTGCTCGTTCCTAAGGATGCACGAATCATCGATGTTGTTTCCGCAGCCGGTCGAATTCGCTCATGGAATGCCGAGCCTGTCGGGGAAACTCATCAGCTAATCAAAGCCGAATTGCTGGTCCCGGCCACAGAAGGCTTCCAGATCGAACTGCAGACAGAACGCCCGATCGAAGGCGACACGTTGCAAATGATCGGCAAGTCGGCTGATGGCAAACTCCAGGGAATTCATGCCGATGCTGTTGTTCGCGAAGCCGGTCGACTCACGATCGTGACGGATCCTTCATTGACAACCGTCATCAAAACTCAAACCGGCGTCAAACAAATCGATGCGAGCGGCGCGATGGCCAAAGTTGAATCCCCCAGCGCGGCGAACACCTGGGAGTTCAGTGGCTCCGCAGGAGTTCTGACCGTCCAGATCAAGCCGGTCGAACCTCGGCTTCTGGTGGCTCATAACATGCAATACGTGTTCCGCGATGATGAACTGCGTCTGCGATCGGTTTTGAAGTATGAAGTGGAGCGTGCAGGCGTGTTCCAGTTGGCATTGAAGGTTCCCGAATCGCTGACGATCGATAACGTATCCGCAGATGGGATGAGTGAATTCAATGTCGATAAAGGCAGTGGCCTCATCACTCTGTCGTTGACTCAAAAGCGAATGGGAACAATCGAAGTCACCATTCAGGCGCATCAGGCGTTTGATGCTTCGGTCGAGAACGCTGAAATGGAATTGCCCACAGTGGCTCCTGAAGGTGTGGAACGAGAAACCGGCCTGGTCACTGTGTACGCACCGGAGTTTCTGGATGTGATCACGGTCGATGAAAAACTCGCCGGACTGTTTCCTTCTCGCGATGCGGCTGTCGAAGCATTGCCACGCCTGCGACATATTGCATCGTGGAATTTTACTCGCCGCCCCATCGCCCTGTTTGTACGAACGTCACCGCGGCCCGCTCAGATCGCAGCGTCCGTCGGAACCACGGTTCATGTTGAGCCGGAAATCGTAAAGCAGAATGCGATCATCACTTTCGATATTCAGAATGCGGGCATTGATACTTTGCGAGTAGCGGTGCCGGAAGCCGTGGCCAACGACGTGCGGTTCCGCACAATTTCTCCCGGCCATACGATTCAGCAAAGAGACAAGGCCGCTCAGGCGGAGAACGGCTGGATCACCTGGACTCTGGTGTTACAGGATGAAGCCACCGGAACAGTTCAACTGAGCGTTGATTGGGACGTCAAGCTGACTCAACCAGAAGCCGCACCAGCAGCTCCGGCCTCAGCTGGAGGCTCTGATGCGAACGCTGCGGCCGCGGCTGCCGAGCAATCTCTGACTGTGGAACCACCACGAGTTCTCGCACCATTCGCTGACGATCAGGCCGATCGTCGTCGAGTCACCCTGACGCAGACTCGGGGCGAAATTCGCCTGTTGCGTCATGAGTCGTTATCGATCACGGCGGAATCACAGGGTGAGACAACCGAAGCGATCGATGTCCGCGAACTGGAACTGATGGAGCAGGATGGTTACCTGGCTTATCGCTACTTTGCACAGCCCGCGTCGGCCACAATTCGAATTCGACGACATGAGATCCACGAAGTTGCGGCCACAGTTGTCTCACGTATCGCTGTCGAAGTTGTAACAGAGCGACAAGCATTGGCTTCGTGGAGAGCTCGCATGCGGATCACGACCAGTGAACGCCAACGTCTGCGAGTCGACTTGCCGGCGGGGTCTGATCTGCAGGCTCCGATGCTGAATGATCAGCGAACAACGATTGAAAAGGCCACAGACGTCAAGGCCGACGATCATTGGGAAGCTTATTACGTCAACATCAGTCGCGAGACGACATCTGATCAGGAGTTTCTGCTGACGTTGCAGTACCGTTGCCCGATTGTCGAAGAGGGAGCTCGACCGTATACCGTGCAGAGCGGATTCCAGGGCGGCCTGCAGAAACTTCGTCTGCCCGTCGTTGGCGAAAACGGCGGTTCGACAGTCGTGCAACAAGTAAAGCTGGCGATCTGGGCTCCAGAGGAAATTGCGATTCTGGGTGAACCGGAACTTTGGAGTCAACAGGGAAGCCTGCCACCATCCATCAGCAGTCCTCTGCGATCGGGTTCTTTGATCGCAGCTGCCAACGAAATGCACGAATGGATCGATCCGGGGCATGTGGTTTCCGGAGATTTCCCGACTCAAGGAAGCGTTACCGTTTATCGTGCCGTTGGGCGACAGGCGGAGCTGACAGTGACTTGGTGGAGTCGTCCATTCCTGTTCTGGATGATCAGCGGAACATTGGTTCTGCTGGGACTGATTCTGCGTCGCACATCATGGGAGAACCGGATCACTCTGGTCCTGCTCGCGATCTTTGCCGTCGCGATGTACTCATTGAAAGGCGACAATTCCACGCCTCAATATGTCGGCCTTGCCTGGCCTGGAATTCTTGTCGTCGGAGGTATCTGGCTGACGGGTTTGCTGATCGGTCAGAAGAATGGATCAAACGGAAACGGGACTTCAGCAGCTGTTGAACAGTTGGTGACTCCTGTCGTGCCCCCGCCCGTTCCGCCTCAGGCCTCGCCAGCACCAGCCGCAGTGAGCACATCGGTCACGCCGATGAGTGCTGAAGGACAATCGCTGCCGGTCGGAACGATCGCTCCAGCCCCGGAAGTTCGCAAGATGATGGATGATCTGATGCGAGGTGGCAAATGAGGAATTTTGACTCTACTCATCTGAAACAACAACGAGTGGTTGATGCATTTGCGAACAAGCCTGTTAGTTCAAATTTGAACTCTCAAATCTCAGATTCTGAATCTCAAGTTTCTGATTTGAATGCCTCAAATTTCAAATTTCAAATTTCAAATTTCGAATCCAGCCTGCGGAAGTTTCCTTCCGGAATCAGCCTGCTCACTATTGCGGCTTGCCTGCTACTAACTTCACTTCCTTCTTCCATCGCACAGGACGTTCCGGCTCCGCCGGTGCCTGAAGTTCCGAAACCGAATGAGCAGTTCATCCCGGCCGATCAACTGGATACGGTGTTTGAACGAGATCGTCGCGGGGTCATGATGAAACGCGATGAGTTTAAAGCTCTGCTGGAGAAAGCTCGCGCGAATGCGGCGACTAATGAGATTCCGATTCCGATTATTACCGAGCAGGCCAATCTGTTTGTGACGCCGGGCGAGCATCAGGCGACGATTCGCATGGAACTAAAGGTCCGACAGTACGCAGAAGGTTGGCAGTTGCTGAAACTGCGAGCCGGGAACTTGCAGGTTGAGAAGGCCGAAATCGACGGACAGGCGGCGGTGGTTTCTCGCGATCCCGCGGAACCGTCCGCACTGCTGTTCGCGCATGATAAGGTCGGTGAGTTCATAATTCAGATCAGCATGTCGACACCGCTGGCGACGTCGGGCAGTGATCAATCGGCCGCGTTCGAACTGCCCGTCCGGCCCGCTGTACAACTGAACGTGGAATGCCCCGCAGGTCGGCATCTTCTCGTCAATGATCTGAAACTGGAACGTCCAGCCGCCGCCGACGCGGTTGCAAATTACGTCGTGCCAGTCGGAGATGCCCCTGATATTCGCCTTCGTTGGGTCGTGCAGCAGAAGGAATCAGAATCTCAGATTCTCGTTTTCGTTCGCACCGATGGAACCGTCGCCGTCCAGAAAGAAACCCTGCGCTGGGACAGTGATTCTCGCGTCAGTGTCTTCGGTGGGTCTATCAACAAAGTCGTCGCTCAGGTTCCTTCGCAACTGGAAGTGACCAGTGTGGAATCGGCCGGTCTGGAAGGCTGGACGCTGGAAGATGATCCGGCCAACGCCGGGCAGACGCGAGTCACATTAACCTATCGCCAGCCATTCACGAATGATCGAGTCATCAAGATTCGCGGCGTGTCTGCGGCGAATACCGTTCCTGCAACCGACGCCGGTGCATCGCCCGGGAAAGTCGCGCTGCAGCGCATTCCGACCCTACAATTCGCCGAAGTCACCGCTCATACCGGACGCTTGATCGTGACTCACGAAGACGGACTGCGACTCGTTTCCGAAACCGGTGGCGGGATCCGTCCGATGTCGGCCGCGGACCTTGGAGTTTCTCTGGAAGCGTCCGTGTTCGATTTCTGGCTGCAGCAATTTGAGCTGAAGGTCGCAGCGCGTCCGCGTGATCGTGAACTCTTCGCCGAATCCAATGCCACACTGCGCATCGACGACACAACGGTGACGTTCGAAACGACACTGACGATTGAGACGCTGAATGCTCCGTTGTTTGAGCTATTGATTAATCTGCCGCCGGACTGGCAACTGTCCAGTGTGCTGTCGGCTGTTGACACGAACAATCCTGCCAGTGAGCGGAGTCCGCTGGCATGGACGAACGGCGGTCAACCAAATCAGATCCTCGTCAAACCATCTCAACCCATCGCGCCGGGGCAGTTGATGAATCTGACGCTGGCACTGAATCGAACGATTGGTGATCCGGATCAGGAACAGAAGCTGCCGCTGCCAATCGCAACAGCGGCTGATGTGACGACCGTGGGCGGATTCTACAAGGTGCAATTTGCCGACGATCTGGTTGTCGCCCCGGCGACGTTGACTGGGTTAACTCCGGTAGCCGGAAGTGGCACGGAACAGGTCTTTCAGAATCTTGGCACGACTGTTTCCGGGGAGTTTTTGATTACGCGGAAACCGGCCCGCCTGGCTGCTCGATCAGTGCTGACCACATGGGCTGACAGTCGGCAGCAATCCACGAACGCTGAAATCATCACCGATGTTTTGAACGGCACGATTCGAACATTAATCATTCGACTTTCGGAATCACTCGGCCCGGACGTTCGCTTCGAAGTCACAAACGTGGGTCCCGTTCCCGGCATCCAGCAGACTCGAGCAATCCGACCGGTCACGATCATTGAACAGTCGGCGGGAACTCCTGCCGAAGGACTTCGACCGTTCACATTGAAACTCGATCATCGCTTTGCCGGATCATTGTCCTTGCATGCTCATATCCAGCAGCCTCGTCAGGGAAGTGGGCCGATTGCCGCGCCGATCGTCCAGGTGCAGGATGCTGTTCGTCAGCATGGTGTGTTGGTTTTTGAAGCGACGCCCGAGCAGCAGCTTTCGGTCGGTCCGGAAGTTCGCGCGATCCCAGGTTTATTCGTGGCGGATCCTGGTTTGGTTGACGCTCCGGACGCATCTACCAGCCGTCGAATTGCGTTGACTTATCGATTCGTGCAGCCAGGCTATTCGTTTCAAGTTGCGGAAACACGGTTTGCGACCAATGCCGTACCGTCGGCCGTGTGTGAGCAATTGGCAAATGTGTGCACGCTGAATGATTCCGGCAGCATTCAACGCTGGTGCCAGGCAAAGATTCGTTCGAGCGGCGTGCAGACCCTGAGATTCACATTGCCTGATGGCGATCAGTCGTTTCTGTGGTCGACGATGCTGAACGGAGAACCCGTTGAGGTACGTCGTGAAGCGGGTGAGTATCTGGTTGCGGTTCCGGCTGGCTCAGATGGTCAGGATTATTCTCTGACGGTGCTGTTTGAGACCGAAGCGAAGCAAGCCGGTTCATTCGGTCAGCTTGAGCAGAGCCCGGTGCAGTTTACGATCGATGCTGGAGATCAGCAGTCGATCCCGATCGATGTATTGCAGCAGACGTGGAAGGTGCATTATCCACGAACTTCACTGCTCGTCGAAAGCGATGGCCAGTTTCGTCCGACGTCAAATGTGGATCAGCCAGGCTGGTTGGTGTCATTGGGAACACTGGTTTTGCCGGAAGTCTCCGAACTCCCGCGTAGACTCATTCCCCTGACGATCTTTCTGTTGACGCTGTTCATTATCACGGTCATCGTCAGTCGTCGACGCTGGAAGACTTTGGCTGGGATTTGCATAGTTGGTGTGATCATACTTTCTTTCGCCGCCCTGCTATCAGTGCTCACACCGTCGTCATCATCAAAGTTCAGTCGAGTCGCTTCCGATACGTCTGATAGTTTTTCCTATGCTGCGCCCCAGGCTGCATCCGCCCCCACGTCTTCGCCGGCCGTTCAAAGTGAGCCGATGCCAATGGCTCAGGAATTCTCTGCAGCTCAGGATGCCTTCCCAGCGCCCGCGGCGGAAGCCGATGCTGCTGTGGCTGCGTCTGATGCGTTCGTAAGAATGGCACCCCCAGTTCCGGGCGGTCTGGGAGGCATGGGAGCGATGGCGGGGGCCGAGTTGGCTGCGATTCCTCAGGCTGAACCTCAATCAGGGCGACAACCGATGTCGCGTTCGTCCAATGAGCCCACAGATTTGGACATGCTGGTAGAGGAGATAGAAGAACAAAACAGTGTCCTTCCAAAGGCAAAAAAAGGCAGCGCGCGACTCTCTGTGAACGTGAATCTCGATGTTCCCGCTGACTACCAGACTCGCGAATTTATTTCTGTCGCAGACACAGTTCATCAGCCATCCGTGCTGAGTCTTGTGGTTCAACGACGAAGTCAGATTCGAGCAATTCGATTGCTGGCCGCCATGATTGTTGTCCTTCTGGCGTGGAAGATGCGAAAGTCGTCACTCCTGTGGAAGCTGACTGTTTCCATTGTCCTGCTGTTGACGGCTCTGGCGCTGTTGCCATTGGTCTCCAATCAATGGCAAAGTGTTGTGGATGGGATCGCCATCGGCAGTGTCATCGGAGCTGTCATGGCTCTGGTTTGCGGATGCTGTAGTTGCTGTTCGTGCCCGCTGACGTGGTTGCAGCAATGCTGCAGGAAGCCATCGTCGTTGAAGAAGCTCACTGCCGTGATTCTGGTGATGACAATAAGCACCATGGCTTTCGCGCAAGAGACTTCCGTCCTGACGCCTGACGTTGTCGTACCTTATGGTTCGGATAAGCCAGCGTTGCGAGCCGATCAGGTCTTTATCCGTCATGAAGATTTTCTGAAGCTCTATCGACAGGCGAATCCGGATTCGCTCCGAGGACCGATCGTCAGTCCTCTGGGATCGACTGTTGTCTCAACCTACCTGAAATCCACGGCACTGACTCCGGTTGAGGGAACAAAATCGGTCCTCAGTTTCGAAGGGCGATTTGTTGTGTGGTGCGATGCCGATCAGGCCACCAGCATTCCTCTGCCGCTGGGACCCGTTGCCATTCGATCGGTCCTCGTCGATGGCAAAGAGAGTTCCGTTCAGCCGTTGCTCGTGGGAGTATTTGGCGTCGAATTGCCCGCGTTTGCCAGCCAGCAGGCCGCTGTTCCGCAGCAACAGCAACCGCAACAGGTTCTGGCCATCAATTCGGCCGCACCGATTGCTCCGGGAACTGAGGGACCAGCGTATTCCGTGCAGACTCAGGGTAAGGGATTTCATGTCGTTGATCTGAAGTTTGATATTACAGCTCAGGTCGAAGGGGAACTTGGGCGAGCTGACCTGCCTCTGCGTTCTGCGGCCACGGGAACGCTGGAATGGACATTGCCAGCCGACGGCCTGGATGCCAAAGTGAATGGCCGAACCAATGGTTATCGACGACAAGGCCGTTCAGTCATTCTTCCGATTGCTCAGCTCTCCACACTTCGCCTTCAATGGCTGCCTGCGATTCAGAAAGTTGCTGGCGATGTGGTCGTGCATTCTACCGCCGCTTCCACGCTGGCTCTGCAGGATTCAGGTCTGACACTGCGCACCAGCATGACGGTGGCGGTTCGCCAGGGAGAAATCCCAGAACTCGATGTGACCATTCCTGAAGGATATTCTGTCCAATCAGTGACCGGCGAAGATGTCGCGGGATGGGCTGTTCAGAACACGGACGCCAGTCGATCCGTGAAGCTGCAGTTTCGCAGAAGCGTCAACGACGGAACCAAGTTTACCTTTCAGCTCTACGCACCAACGCCCGAGAAACTGGATTCACTGCCGATTCCAATCTCCATCGTACGCGGGGCCAGTCGAGATCTCGGGACAGTCATCCTGAAAGCCGGCGCTCAGTTTCAGGTTCGGTCCGATGCGCTCTCGGCGGTGACTCAGATAAATCCCAACGAAGCTCCAGCACCGGACGGTGAAGACCTGCCGGGACGCCCTATGCTGGCTTGGAGATACACGCGACATCCGGCATCGGTGACGGTCAAAGTGACTCCGACCGCGGATGAACTCAGCACTGACGCCGTCCACGCCGTGCGACTGGAAGAACAGCGACAGCTCTGGAGCAGTCGAATGACTCTGCTGGTGCAGGGTGCTCCACGATCACGAATTGATATCTCCGTGCCAAAGAGCTTTCTGGCTCTGGATGTTTCCGCGACGGCTCTCAAAGACTGGTACTTCGTCGACGGGGAAACCGCAGATGCGGAACTGCGCACGTTGAGTATTCAACTCACGGATGCTCGCAGCGGGACTTTGCAAATTGCCTTGCAGGGACAGATGAATCGCGACGCCGACCGAAGCCTGCTGAAGCTGACGCCTCCGACCGTTTTGAATTCGACCAAAGCCAGTTCGCAGCTCGCGGTCTGGCTGGATGCGGCCTCAGAAAACGCCGGCTACGAAAGCGGTGTTGGTGAGGGAGCAGACTGGACAGTGAAGTCTCCGGCGGCCGCCCACAGTAGTTATCGAGAAATCTCGCCGACGGCTCCATCGCTGGCCTTCCAGAGCAGTGCCGTTCGTCCCGGACCTCTGGCTATCAAACTCCGACAGGCGATTTCGACGTTGATCGGTGAATCGGTGACAGTCACCAACGTCACGGAAACCGCTGCTGAGATTACTCTGGCTCTCAACTGGCAGATCAATCGCGCGGCAGCGGATCAGTTTGCGGTCGAACTACCCACATCGCTTGCGTCACTTATGACTTTCCAGGTGCCCGGACAACGCAAAGTTACTCGGGATGATCTGGGCAATGGACTGACCAGGGTCACTCTGTTGCTGCAACAGCCCGTTACGGATCGACTTTTTGCGATTGGTACAGCCAGCCTGCCGTTGCCAACAGACAAGGTGATTCGCTCCAGCGTTCCGAACATGGTGATCCCACAGGGTGCTCCTTCGACGCTTTCCGGTCAGGCTCATTATTGGGTGCTGGTGAATCAATCCAATGGTTTGCTGCAACCGAGTGTTGATCAGCCCGAGGACAAAGTCAACGCGGATCAGATTACGACCCAGATTCCTCCCGAGCTTTTGCAGCAGGCAATTGCTGTCGTCAAACTTCGTCCGGAAACGGCGGTTTGGAATCTGGTTTATCCCGAGCAACATCAGGTCTCACCGGCTGTTGTCAATCTGGCGTCGCACACAACGGTCATCGCCGATGATGGAAGCTGGCGCAGTCGACATGTGTTGCAGGTGATGAATGAATCGCGGCAGTTCATTCCGGTGATTTTGCCGGAAAACAGTCGGTTGATGTACTGCCTTGTGCAGGGACGACCAAGTCGAGTCGTGATCCGG
>JBILXT010000499.1:0-4924 GCA_044378235.1 Planctomycetaceae bacterium | reverse complement strand
CATTGGCACATCCGCATGACCTGAGATCATAACGACAGGCAATTCAAAACCGTCTTCGTTCAACTTCTCCTGCAACTCGATTCCGGACATGCCCGGAAGCCGGAGGTCAAGAATCAGTACGCCCGGCACCGGTTCACGGTAATCACGATAAAATTCCATCGCGGTCATATAGTCTCTGACCGTGATTTTGTGTTCCCCAAGGGCCTCAACAAGTGACGCACGTACCGCCTGATCGTCCTCGATCAAAAAGACAGTGAACGGACGTCGCTTCTTCGGTTGTTCGAATTCTGTGAGTGGCGGTGCTTTACGTTCCGCCCTCTTTCCTGGTCTGCGTTTGCGCTGCATCAAACTGTTCCTTCATGAGTGGGCTTCCATGCCAGAAAATAGAGATTTTGGGCGCCCTCCTGCTTTGCCCTTCAAAATACTATCGTGGCTACACAGATTCAACGACCTGCGGGATATACCCAGCTCACGACAACCAAAAATGAGACAATCCAGATGGAGGGATTCCCCGCACGTCGCACATATGAGAATGCCGCCTGCACCCCCTAGGTAATGAGGCTGGGTGAATGACGAATCAAATCAGCAATCCCAACCCGATTGTTAGTCCCATTCCACCTACCTTCAACGGAACAGTCTGAATTCCTCTCCAGTATTCTCAATATGTCGGATGAGTTAACGGCATAGTCACCTTTGCACACCTCCGACTCAATTGTGCAACAAGACAAGTCGTCACAAGTTTGCTGAGATTATTCAATCTGGTAAAACCCCGATGCTGTGTTCCAACACTCGTTTAAGCAATTAATCGGAGTTCGCTGATGTCTCAATCAGTTCAGGTTTCTCGCCGTCACGCAATGGCTTCCGTTGCTGCTGTGGTCTCCGGTAGTTCACTTTTTCTGGCGGACTCAAACAAGGCAGCCGCAATGCAGGACGAAAAACACCCGTGGATCGATGCACATTCTCATATCTGGACAACTGATCTTGGGAAATACCCGCTCCGAAATAACCAGCCGGTTGATGTCCTGGCACCTCGCAGCTTCACCGACGAAGAATTAATGGCTGTTGCTCAGCCAGAAGGCGTGGGGCGAGTCGTCTTGATTCAGCACCATCCCTACCACGGTTTTGATAACTCCTACCTGATTGACACCTGGAAGAAACACCCCGACCGCTTTCGAATCGTCGCTCAAATCGATGATAAGAAGGATAATGTCGTAGATCTGATGAAACAGATGCTGAAGACCGGTGTCACAGGTTTCCGAATCGGCCCTCGTGAAGACCAACCAAAATGGCTGGCCACAGACGGCATGCAGCAAATGTGGAAAACCGCAGCAGAGACGCGACAATCCATGTGCTGTCTCATCAATCCGGACAACCTCCCGGAACTCGATGCCATGTGCAGGAAGTTCCCCGACACTCCTATTGTGATCGACCACTTTGCTCGCATCGGAGAGAACGGCGAAATTCGCGAAGCTGACGTTGATCTGCTGTGCAAACTGGCCGCACACAAAACCATTCGAGTTAAGATTTCGGCCTACTATGCGTTCGGCAAGAAGACTCCACCGCATCATGAAATGGTGCCGATGATTAAGCGTCTTTGTGAGACTTACGGACCGGATCGCCTGATGTGGGCCAGCGATTGCCCGTATCAGATTTCGGAACTCAACACGTACGCCTCATCGATTTCGCTCATTCGGGACTACATCGATTTTGTGACGCCGGAAGAACGTCGAATGCTGCTGAGAACCACGGCCGAATCAACGTTCTTCTACGTGTAGAACCACAGTAACGATCATGCGCAAGTCGCACCTTCCCTGGCTGGTTCTGGTAGCTATCCTGCTGCCGATGCTGGATTCGTGGTGCAACGACGGCATCGTCGCCAAACTTCTGGACGCCCAACTTTCGGCCTCTGAGCGAGTGCTGGTCCTTCAGCACTTCTTTCAAGAGGCCGGTTTCTTTGCGCCGCTTGCGTACGTAATGTTTGTTGTTGCCGAGGTCATTATCGCGCCGATCCCGGGACTGATGTTGTATGCACCGGGAGGACTGATCTTCGGTCCATGGCTGGGAGGTTTTCTGGCGATTATTGGGAACACGATTGGAGCTGCAATATCCTGTGCTCTTGTGCGAAGTGCGGGAAGTGGCTGGCTGGAAAGAATCTCAGCGAACACGTCAATCGAGAAACTTCAGGAGCAACTCAATCGTCGCGGCTTCTGGATGATCCTGCTTCTTCGACTCAATCCACTGACGTCAACGGACCTGTTGTCGTACGCCGCAGGACTGACTCGTATTCCAACCTGGCACGTAATGCTCGCTACCGGCCTCGGAATGGCTCCCTTGTGCTTCGCGCAGTCCTGGCTTTCCGACGGGATCTTTAATCGCTGGCCAGGGCTCATTTGGCCGCTCATGATCGCTGGACTGCTATACCTTGCAGCCGTCGCTGTCATCCTGTCACGCATGCTAAAGTCACCAACAGCCACGCCAGCCGACATCGATGCCTGAGACCCAACGAAGCTCATTGCTGCGGGTCGTCCCATGTCCACTTCAGAGCAAAGTAATGTTGCCATGGAGATGACAACGGATCGGGAATTCGCGAACATCTCAGGACGAATCTGACATCCGTAGAGAAAGGGAACTCCGATGCTTGTCACTGCGATCTATCGTTCGACTCCTGCCGCGTTCGCCGCCCTGGCAGCTTTGTTGACCTTGAATCCTGTATTCTCCTCGGAAGTCACCATTGGGGCTCGCACTCTGCGAGTTGCCGATGGTTACTCCGTTGAACTGGCCGTGGACTCATCGCTCGTCGGCCGCCCGATTGCCGTAGCCCGCGATGAACTTGGTCGACTTTACGTCACAGATTCTGGCGGGATGTCGGAACGAGCAGAGAAGCAACTGGAGCTGAAGCCTCACAATATTCGACGAGTTGAAGATACAAACGGCGATGGCGTTTACGATAAGTCCGTTCTGTTTGCTGACAAGATGATGTTTCCTGAAGGCTGCCTTTGGTACGAAGGCTCATTGTATGTCGCCGCTCCTCCGGAGATCTGGAAGCTGACCGATACAAATGACGATGGCTCTGCAGACAAACGAGAAGTCTGGTTCGATGGAAAAACGTTGACCGGCTGCGGCAATGACCTCCATGGTCCGTATCTTGGCCACGATGGCAGATTCTACTGGTGCAAAGGTGCTTTCGCCGAACAGAAACACATACTGTCCGATGGCAATGAATTGGTCACTCGGTCATCTCATATTTTTCGCGCCAAACCCGACGGAACAGAAATGGAATCCGTCCTGATCGGTGGCATGGACAACCCAGTAAACGTCGCCTTCCTGAACAACGGCGAGCGTTTCCTGAGCTGCACGTTCTTCCAGAATCCTGAAGCTGGACGTCGCGATGGATTGATTCATGCGATCTACGGCGGCGTCTATGGCAAGAAGCATGACTCGATCTATGCTCATCCCATGACTGGCGATGTGATGCCGGTATTGAATCATCAGGGTGCTGCGGCCCCGTGTGGCTTTATTGGTGGCACTGACTCAATGCTGGGTGGAGGCCATAGTCAGCAATTGTTTGCGTGCTATTTCAATCTGCACAAAGTGGTCCAGCACAAGCTCACACCGAATGGCCCGACATATGACACTGAAGATGTTGATTTCCTGGCCTGCGATCATCCCGACTTTCACCCCACCGATGTCTTCGAAGACGCGGATGGCAGTTTATTGATCGTCGATACCGGAGGCTGGTACAAGGTCTGCTGTCCGACATCTCAATTGGCCAAGCCTGATGTGCTGGGTGCGATTTATCGAGTCCGCCGGAATGATGCACCACCGGTTGCAGATCCGCTCGGAACAGAGATTGCCTGGGCCAAAGCCGATGCAGCAGAACTCACGGCGTTGCTGATAGATCCTCGCCTGTTCGTCCAGCGCCGCGCGACGGCCGAGTTGCGAAAGATGCAGGACAAGTCTGTCGACGCGCTTTCCGCAGTTGTCAAAGCGGATAAATCTCCCGAGGTGCGCCGGCGAGCAGTCTGGACATTAGCTGGGATCAATACTCCCGCTGCGACAGTAGCAATTGCACCGGCATTGAATGACAAAGATCAAACTGTGCAGCAGTCCGCGATTCATGCCACAGGTCTGGCTCGAAATCAGGCCGCCGCAGAACAGTTGATGACCATCGCAAAAACAGGTGAGCCGGGATCCGCTCGAGCCGCCGCGGAAGCAATCGGTCGACTGCGTGCGGATGAAAGCACCATCAAGAACCTGCTGAATCTTACGGCCCAACTCAAGTCGACAGGGCCCGACGCTTCCGGAGCCCCTGCTGTCGCTGCCGAACGGATTCGCGAGCATGCTCTGATCTATGCCTTGATCGAAATTAGTAACGCCCAACACACTCGTTCAGGATTGACCTCGACAAACCCTGCGACGATTCGTGCAGCCCTGGTTGCTCTGGATCAAATGAAAAACGGAGGACTGCAGGCCGTCGATGTGATTCGCCACATGAGCAGCCCGGATGCTGCCCTGCGAGCCACCGCGGCCTGGATCGTTAATCAACATTCCGACTGGGGCCCGGAACTAAATTCCTACTTTGAACAGCGTTTGGCTAAGGTTTCGGATCTGAGCGAAGCAGATCGCGAACAGGATCGTCAATTGCTGGCCAGTCTCGCGAATGCTCCGGAAATTCAAACATTGCTTCTGGCTACACTAAACAACAATAGCAACAAAGCTGGTCGCCAGCAGTCTCTTGCTGTGATGACATCAAGTGGTCTGACGGCCACACCAGCTTCATGGCTCGATGCCCTGGCACAGACGTTGACGTCAGCTGATAAAGAGACTCTTCCGCTGGCGATCGCGGCCGCTCAGAATCTTCCCATGCCCAAAGAGGGTCATGCTGGCCTTCGCGATGCTCTCGCAAAGATTGCAGCCGACTCGG
>JBILXT010000128.1:0-17710 GCA_044378235.1 Planctomycetaceae bacterium | reverse complement strand
AGGAGCTTCTTTGCGTTCAGGCCGTTCAGGGCGAGGTCCTCGTTCCGGACGGGCATCGCTGCGCACATCGCGTCGTTCGTCACTGCGAGCAGGCTTGCGATTGTCTTGTCTCTGAGGCCGACCTTCATTGCGATCACGGCGCCCTTCGGGGCGGCTTTCTTCAGCACGGGGCGGGGCCGGACGCGGATCAGGGCGTCGCGGCGGAGCCGGCTGTTCACGATGCTGACGAGGCGCCTCAGGGCGAGATTCGCGAGCTGTTACCGGCTTGCGACGAGCAGGAGGTCCATCGATTTCTGCACCGAAGTCGTCCTCCTCTTCTTCGTCTTCTTCCTCTTCTTCGTCGTCATCGAATTCATCATCGTCGTCTTCCTCCTCTTCTTCGTCCTCTTCTTCATCGAGGTCGTCGTCATCATCGTCGTCGTCTTCTTCGTCCCCGAAGTCGAAGTTTTCATCGTCGTCTTCAGTGACGCTCACGACTTCTTCTACTTCGTCGTCCTCTTCGTCTTCATCGTCTGAGAATACGATCAGGTCATCGAGGTCATCTTCTGTGACTCGGGAAGAGGCAGATGTGGCGGAACGCTGTTCCTGAGCCATCGGGCCGGAATTTGTTGACTCATAAGAGTCCGGCATCACCTGGCTGAGAGGAGAAACAGCCGGCTTTTTTACGTCATCGTAGTCGTCGAACAGAACCTCACCACCCACGTCTGCGGGGCTCATATTGAGTCCGAAGAAGGATTCTGCGAGGTATCGAGCGGCTTCGTCAGCCTTTTTCTTGTGTGGGTCTTCACTAGGACCTGTCATGTCATCCGTCTTTCAGGTGTTGGTTTCAGTCCACGATATGCGGGCGAAACGGTTTTGGGCCGCACTGGGAAAACTGTTTGATTGGCGTCCGGATTCGATGCCTCCAACGACCCGGGCACCCCTTTTTCGATGGGGCGGCAGCAATTCATCGCGAAGGCTACCCCGGCAAATCATTGAATGCAATTGGGTCTAACGAGGCGACGAGGATGTTTCCCTGCTTTGCCCCGAAACACCCCGATGTGACAAACAATCTCTGCTGATCGGGTCTTCAATCGACGAACTGAGGGTCCTGACACTGGCAAAACAGGCTCCTGGACCTAAAGATACGGGATACTGCCGAGCGTTTGATCTGGCAGAAATCACCTTGTTTTCCCGCCTCCTTTGCTGTTTCGGAGTTGCCCAGTGACTCGGTCGGCCCTTATCGCACTTAGATCCCGATGGTCGTCTGCCGCCGCTTCAAACGCCGCGTCCGTGCTGATTTCGCTGGCCGGACTGTTAATGATGATCGTCCCGTCTCAGAAACTGCAGGCCGAAGACTGGCCCTGGTTTCTGGGGCCTAAGCATACTGGCGAGTCATCGGAAACCAATTTGAATCTGGACTGGTCTAACGCGCCGCCGCCGACCGTCTGGAAACAATCTGTCGGGACCGGTTACAGCGCGCCGTCTGTCCTGGGAGAGCGACTTGTTGTTCATCATCGCATGGGTGATGAAGAGATTATTTCCTGCCGCTCCGTTACCAATGGTGACGAGATCTGGAAGTATGCCTACGTGTCAACTTTCCAGGATCCCTATGGCTACAACAACGGACCTCGGTGTTCGCCCATTCTGACAACGGAACACTGTATCGCTCTTGGTGCCGAAGGCATGCTGGTCTGCGTCACGATGGCGGACGGTAAGCTGATCTGGGAGAAGGACCTCCGAAAGGAATTTAGTCTGCCGGAATGGTTTTTCGGAGTGGGCTGCTCCCCGATCCTTGATGGAAACCGCCTGATTGTGCTCGTTGGCGGGCAGCCAAATTCCGGTGTAGTAGCCTTTGATGTGGCCGATGGCAAAGTTTTGTGGCAGGCCGTTGGCAAAGACACATGGGACGGAACTCAGACCGATGAAGGGGACACCTACAAGTGGCTTGGCGACGAAATGGTTGTCAGCTATTCGTCGCCGGTCATTGCCGAGATCCATGGGAAACGACATCTCCTGTGTCTCATGCGACAGGGGCTTGTTTCACTGGATCCCGAAACCGGGGAGCAGAACTTCTCTTACTGGTTTCGTGCTCGAGTTCACGAATCCGTCAACGCGGCACGGCCACTCGTGATTGATGATCAGATCTTTCTGTCAGCTGCTTATCAGGTTGGGTCGGCCCTGCTGAAAGTCGGTGCCGATGGAAAGTCCTTCACGGAAGTCTGGCGAGACAAAAAGAATCTGCAGACTCACTGGTCAACACCGATTTATGTGGACGGCTGCGTTTATGGATTCAGTGGTCGGCATGAGAACGAAGGGGAGCTACGCTGCATTCAGTTGTCTGATGGCAAGGTGCTGTGGTCCTCGACAGGTTTCAACGGCGATCTGTCCGAGCTGGCTCGTGATCGCACGACGGGCAATATTGTCGAAGCGAAGACCGGGAAAGTGATCCCGTATCCTTTCTTCGGAAGAGGGTCCAAGATCAAAGTTGGCGACAAGTTTGTTGTGCTGGGCGAGCGTGGCACTATCGCAGTTGTGGATGTCGACAAAGAAAAATTTGTCGAGCGAGGTCGTTTCTTTCTGAGCGAAATCGACTATCCCGCCTGGGCTGCACCGGTGTTGTCGAACGGTCAGATGTACCTACGCAGCGAAAAGTGGCTGGTGAGAATCGATCTGTCCCAGAAATAGGCGGATCGGGGCGTTGATGACAAAGTGGAAAGTCATTCCGCGCGAGCGCATTTGGCGATCTGGTCGAGGATTGTTTCCAGCAAACCATACCAGCGGAAAATATTCGTCCGGAGCTCAGCAGGCTAGCCGCAGTCCATGAAAAAATCCGTTCCCAATGGGTCGCCAGTGAAGACGCAGAATTCAATCCACTTGAAGTCGTTCGATGGATCGAACGAGTTCAACTTCCACACGGGCAATATCGCCAAAGATCTCCTGAAAGTCTGATAGACGCTCTTTTGCCGAATAGACAAGGAGAGGGTTTCTTTCAGAGACCTTCTTCAGATACTTCGCAAACTTCCCGGCACGGGCAGGATTTTCGGTGAAGAAGTATGTGATGCTCCAGGCAAGGCTATACGCATCAAGGGACTGAGACCCAAAGAACTCGTCAGAAGCAATAACCTTTGCAAGGTCTCCAGGCTTCCGGCGTTGTGCGTAGTCTCCCTGAAACCAGGAGAGGCGTTCCTCGTTGATCTTGTCTTTCCCGGCTTTTCCTCGCGATCGAATGCCGGGCGGCTCAAGAACCGTCGCGAGCCCTTCCACAATCCACCTTGGCGTTGTTCCAAGCCGAGAATGAATTCCAACGTTAAATCCGACCTGATGAGTGCCCTCGTGAATGATGACATCGGCCGTCTGGCCGGTGACCGAGGCAAAGAGGCTCTCACACGTTCGAGGTTTCCACCCTCCTTCTGAAACATCAGCGGTAACCCTGATGATCTGGTTTGGATCTTCGTACATGGCGACGCGGTTTGTGTTCGGTGAGTAATACCCGCGCATCTTCACCATGCTTTGGTCGTTTTGAGTCTCACAGTACGCCTTGAACTCCGCCTGAGTCCCGAAGACAAAGGCGACCATCGGCATTTCCGGGAGATGAGTGTCGAAGCCGCGAACGCTAAAGAACGTATTGACCTGACGATAAACTTCTTCAAACAGTTTTGCATAGTCGTCCGCTTTGCCTTTTCGCCCCATCACAACGTAATGCGCTGAAGCCGCGATTTCATACCCCGGTGGCAGCTCCTGCTTCAGTGACTGCTGCAGTCCGATTGAGGAAATCGGAGAGTAGTTTCCGGCGACGGCTTTGAATGACTTCAGACTCTTGATCTCCAACGCTGTCATGAGCCCAAACCGGTCCATGATGCACACATGACTGGGGGTTTTTGCGACCAGTTTGCCCTCATAAGTCGCATCGTGAGCGATTAGTTGCACCGTCCTCATGGATTCACCGGCAAGTGTTTTTGACGCCGCGAAGTCGCCGAAGGCCGATAGTCTGAGGCCAATCACAAGGCTCGCGATGATCACGTGATAGCGGGATACGGGAACAGGAGTATTCATCGATGCAACCTCCGTCGGGCAGAGCTTGGAACCGTTTGGCTCGTTGGCGATGTGGTGAAACGGACGATTTTCAGTACTCTGGAAGCCTAGTGCGGCGTCCTGTCCGCGGTGAAACGAGGTCGTCTGCACAGAAGGAATTAGGCCGAACAGGTGACGATTTTGACGTCGAGTGGTCTACCGGCAACGATACCAGATGGGACCTGACGACAGAGGTTGCCGCAAAAGCAACATTTCTGACGGTCCGTCATGAAGATATGGGACAGACGGTCATTTCGAGGTGGATGGGGTGCTTCGCCGCTGCAGGCACATTCGGAATGTGCGCAAGCGGCGGGATTTTGATTTGGCGGGTGCAACGTGAGAAGAAGGGGTTGTGGGCCGCACACAATGTAACTACAGACGCAAATCCAATGGGGTTTGGGGTACTGAAACCCTGACGTGGGTGACGGAGAAGGGCCGAATATAGAAGTCCAGAAGTTGGTCTCATTCGCCTGCAATTGACAACAAACACGCTGATTCGCTACTACCGTGAGTGCGGTCTTTATGACATGGCGTAGTCTTCTGAGGGGTGAAAGAGCAGCAGACTTACCGGCACACTGTATTCAGAGAGCGGTGGTAGATGGCTAGAAAACAGAATCGACTCAGTTTACGACGAAAACTCGTATATGGACTGGTTCCTACCATTTTGCCACTGCTTCTATTGGAATTGATCCTTTGGGCCTGTGGAGTACGCCCGATTGCAGCGACCCGCGATCCGTTCGTGGGCTTTCGTCCTGGAGTACCGCTTTTTGTCCGGCAGGACGATCGCTATGTCACGAATCCTCTGAGGACCGTCAACTTCAATAAACAGGAGTTTGTTGCCCGCAAAGCAGCCGGTACTTTACGGATTTTTTGTTTGGGCGGTTCGACCACCTATGGCCATCCATATGATGCTCGTGTGGCCTATCCAATGTGTTTGAAAAGGCGTCTTGAGCGACTGATGCCGGGACGACAGTTTGAAGTGATTAACTGTGGAGGTGTCTCCTATGCAAGCTACCGGTTGGCGATCATCGCGGACGAGCTTGTGAACTATGAGCCGGATCTGATTGTGGTCCATACTGGGCACAACGAGTTTCTGGAACGGCGCACCTACCATGGGGTCCGTGAACGTCCGAAGTGGCAGGATATCATCATGCTGGCTGGATCGCAGTTGCGTACATTAGCCGTTTTGTCGCGTTGGCTAGAGTCTATTCAGAAGCAGGAGTCCGTATCGGTCTTGTCAGAGGACGTGCTAACAATTCTGGAGCAGTCCGATGGCCCTCAGTCATACCATCGTGATGACCAACAGTACGAAGAGACGATTCGGCACCTTGAGTTTAGCCTGAGAAGAATTAATGAAGCTGCGAGGAGCTGCGGTTCCGGTGTTGTTTTCGTAAGGCCCGCCAGTGATTTGCGGGGTACAAGTCCTTTTCGGTCGGAAGCCTCGGTCGAAGACCCGCAGTTAATAGTACGATGCGAAATGTTGCTGAAGCAGGCATTGTCCTCGAAAGGCGCAGAAGTGCGGGAATCTCAGCGGGAGAATCTCCAGCAGGCCGTTGAGTTAGATCCGCGATATGCAGAGGCTCAATGGCAACTGGGTAGAGTCCTTCTGGAAGCCGAAGAATTGGTTGAAGCCCGTCGAGCATTTGTGAATGCCCGCGATGAGGATGTTTGTCCGTTACGGGCAACCTCTGAAATTGAAATGCTGATCGAGTCTGTTGCCGCAGAAACGGACTCTGAACTGGTTAATTTTTCTCGCCATGTTGAGTCTGTTTGCCAGGCGAAGTATGGATACGCGATACCTGGCCCGGAGTCTTTTCTGGATCATGTTCACCTTACAATTGAGCGACATGCTGATCTTGCAGTGCTGTTGACTCAGGCGTTGATTAGAATGGAGTTGATAGAGGATTGTTCGTTGACAGAAACGCAGGAACAAGAATGGCGAAACGAGATTGACAGGACTCTGAATTCAGAGGATCAGGGAATAGCCCTGCATACTCTGTCGATGACTCTTGGCTGGGCAGGAAAAAATGAGGAAGCTCAGAGATTGTCGCGACAGGCTATCGAACTAGTACCGAACGAGGGTCGGGTTCACACACAGCTGGGGCGTCTGCTTGAGAAAGCAGGAGACAGAGAAGCTGCACTGACGGTCTATCAGCAGGCCGCGAAATTGGACGGAGAAAACACCTTGGTACTTTATCGTCTCGGAGCCCTCCTGCTGGAACTTGGACGTCGGCAGGAGGCTCGTGCGGTTCTTGGAAAGGCCATCAAACAGATGCCAGAGAGTGCGCCGGAGTCATTTCGGCAGGGATTGTTCAAGAAGTATGCGGATTCAGAAATTCATCCGTCCACCGAGTTCTGACGGCAAGTGGGATTGGTCAGATAGGCCGGAGCTATCCGACAGTTAAGTCCCCTTTTCTTATCGGGAAAATTCCTCAGCATGCTATCTGCGTAGTAAAGATGTCTCACTAACAAGTCGCCGGCCGTTTTTACTCGGAGTGACCGTACGCCGCTTTCCGTCGGGGTTGGTGAAATGCCTGCCGGCAAGACCCTTTTTTTGAAGTAGAGGTCATCTCAAAACCGGATTGTTGAAATTTTAGTGGCAGGCGATTTCCATCCCAGTGAGAGCGAAAGGAGTAGCGCTCATCGTCGAAGTTTTCTCTCGTCTCGCAGGCATGATGTTATACTTATACGGGTTTGAAATGATCTCTACTACAGCTCGGCAGATTCTTTTATTGCTAAAGACTCACACGCGATGACCACCCGGTCAGTTCGCCAGAAGAATCACTGTTGTAGATTGTACTCAATGCCAGATTAACCAATTGCCCGTTACTGAACGGCTTCTTCAAAAAGGCGGTTACGGCAGACAGAGCGTCTCCGGAATCCGGTGGATTGAAATTGAAGCCACTGCACAGAATGATGGGCAGATCCGGATAAAGATTCCGAATGCGTCTGGCGAGTTCATCACCACTGATTCCCGGCATAGTCATGTCGGTGATAACGCAGTCGAAGGACAGCGGAGCGTCCGAGAGGATCTGCAATGCCTCGGCCGGGTCATTTATTCCTTCGGTGAAGAGTCCTGCGAGTTCCAGAGTCTGGCACATAAGTTTCAGAACCGATAACTCGTCATCAACAACCAGCACTCGTCCCTGCCCGCGTTCAATGAGCTCCGGGGCGTTGTTGTCAGATTCGGCGGCTTCGGGCTGCGAAGAAATGGGCAGCAGGATGTCAAAACGCGTTCCCTGACCCTGGCAGGCGGAAACTCGAATACTGCCCTTATGGCTGCGAACAATTCCGAGGACCGTTGACAGTCCCAATCCGCGGCCCGAGAACTTCGTGCTGAAGAAAGGGTCGAACATCTTTTCGATGGTCGCTGTATCCATACCGCTGCCGTTGTCGCTGACCTGCAGTTGAACAAACGCCGAGTCCGGCTCAGAGAAGCTGACAACGCAGTTACAGAGATCCCCCGCATTCAGGCGAACCACAGATGTGGAGATTCTGACAAACCCAGTCTGGCTATTCAGTGACTCCGACCCGTTCAGGACCAGATTCATGATGACCTGTCGCAGTTGTGTCGCATCGGCTTTGATGGCGGGAAGATCTTCGGCCAGATCAAAGACCAGATGCGTCGTCTTCGGGATCGAGGCTGCCAGAAGAGATGACATCTCGTTGGCAAGATTCGAAAGGCTCAGGTGACAAACCTGAAACGTGCCTCGACCGGCATAGGCCAGCATTTGCTGGGTCAGCTCAGCAGCCCGCATGGCAGCGATTTCAATATGATTGAGACACTGTGGATCGGGGTTTCCTGTTTCGGAGGAGTACTGAATCAGGCTGACGTTGCCCAGAATCACGGTCAGCAAATTATTGAAATCGTGAGCAATCCCGCCAGCAAGCACTCCCAGACTTTCCATCTTCTGAGCATAAACCATTTCCTGTTCCAGCTCTCGCCGATCCTTCTCCAGCTGGAGTCGTCGAGAAATATCATGCCAGATGGTATGAACTGTGGTTCCGCTTTCGTCATGACTTCGCCAGCAGATCACTTCCAGAGGAACGAGATCCCCGGACACACTGTTCACCTGAACCTGAGTCAGACTGCGTTCCGTGGAGTTCAATGACGACTCGAACAGTTCGCTCAGAGAGTCAACAGCCTGTGGACCTCCAAGGTGCCGAATATCGCTGCCGATCAGCCGGGATTCATCTCGTCCGGTTATCCGCAGCGTGGCCGGATTGGCGGCTACGATTTTGCCCTCCGCATCCGCGGTCACGACCATGACTTTTGCATTGATGAAGATATCTGCGTAATGCTCCTCCAACTGTCGTTGTCGCGAATGAGCATCGAGGACGCGGCGTGTCTGAAGTTTAACCTGTTGCCGCAGAGTGACAGCCCAAAGAACAGAGATCACCGCGATTATGCCCGCGAATGACAAGGTCGCGACAAGTCGCCAGGGGAACTGACTGCCAATAGAAATACTGTCTCGACGAGAGTAGAGAGCATTCGAGCCAATGCTGAACCCTGCGAGCGATTTTTGCTGCACCCAGACTCCTGTAGCTTCAATACGAGTGCCATTGACAATCTCGTCCATCTCCCCATTGTCAAGGAAGACCGGCAGCAGATGTTTGTCCGACTGAAGCAGAAAACCGTGCTCTCGACTTGTAGAGAATGAGCCGACGTATTCGCCGGATATCGCCACGATATTTCCACTCATTTCACCGTTGACAAGTTCTGAAAGGGGTTTGCTCAGAACGGCCGGATTCGCGACGACCTCTGCACAGTCGGTTGAGTATTCCGCGAGTCGCAGAATTGGTGGAACAACCCCTGCATCGAGGACACCGCCAATATCCAGGCTGGTTCCGTTTTCCGGATGTGCGGATTCTCGCAGTTCCACGAAGAGTGTCCCCGTCTCGTCGTAGACCAGAATCATATTCGACGAGATCTGATAGGCCGCTTTGGCGTGAACTCGAAAGTATCCTGAGCCTTCATAGGTCAGGGAATTCTCATGCAGCTCACCGATCTTTGTGAACCCCACGCGTTCATCCGTACCCTCTTGTTCTTTCGTCTGCATGTGTGATCGATTGGCGACCCAGATCTGAAATCCGGAGTACATGCCATCGCTGTCGAATCGAGCGCCGGCGATTCCTTCCAGTTGAAATTGTCGACCCAGCAGCAGCTTCAACTCGGAAGTTGTGACCAGCGACTGATGAATCAGAGCACGGAAGCGACCTCCTCCCACAGCGTTCATTTCCAGGACAACATGGTTTGTGTCCATTTGGACGCTGACCAGCTGCCCGCTGATTTGTACGAACTGACTGTCTTCATGTCCGTCTTGCAGTCGACGGAAGCTGGAGGGCGTCGATGGAGGAATTTGTATTTTGTTGTCGGAAGGCTCGACGGTGTAATCGATGATGTAACGATGGGGGCCGACCACGCCGCGAACGCGGATGCGGTCACCAGTTTTCACGTTGAGATCCTTGGGGCCGCCAGCGTAAACCCCAGTGGTACCATCGTGCAGGAAGGCGATCGGCCAGTCCGGAGCGTAGTATGCCACGACGCATTCCAGATCGACAGCCACGCGATCTTTGAGCCGTTCTTCCGGGAGAAGGTGAATCTCTCGTACCGAACGCACGACTCTAGAGTCCTGAGTTGCGGTCTCCTGTGCGACAACTGCGGGGGCTGATATGGCCAGGGCAACAACGACGAACAGGGTCAGGCCCGGCATCGATCCGAGCAATCCGGCTACGTTTCGCAGCAACGGATTCCAGACCAGATTGTTTACCCGAAGACTGTTCACGCGGTCGATCCATCTACACGAAAGCTCAGTGGGTCTGGGGCCGGGAGAGATGTGCCCGGACGCAGTTTTACAGATTATTGGGGTGATCAACAGTCTAAATTCGAGTTCCGGACGAAACGCGGGATTGTTCCCACTGGCCTTATCGTGGTCTGCTGACCGTAAAAGGGTGCGGAATTCGCTCGGATACGAATAATATTGAAGTCGAATTCGTCGGACTTCGTCTCACAGGAGTTTACGACTACGATGCGATAAACTGTCTCCCCAGAACGTGACCGGAAACATCAGAAATCATGAGTGAGTGCTCTTCAACTTTGCCCGGGATGATGCTTTGCGCAAAGCAGCATCAGGCGAAAATTGTGGCTGTTCGAGCGATGGCTCAGGATACCTGGGCCGTGAGTGTTCACGCGCCGGAACTGGCCGCGACGATTACGCCCGGCCAGTTCTTTATGATTCGGCCAGCCACAGGCAGTGATCCTCTGCTGGGGCGACCGTTCGCTCTGTTCGACATCGTGCGAGACTCCGCCGGCCAGCCGAACGGTGTCGAGTTTGGCTTCGTCAAGGTTGGCAAGATGACGACTTTGATGAGTCAGTGGTCTGAAGGGGATGAGGTCAGTATTTGGGGGCCGCTCGGCAACGGCTTTCCTGTGCCGGAATGTCGCCACCTGATCTGCGTCGCTGGCGGAATCGGGCAGACTCCTTTTCTGGGGGTTATTCGAGAAGCATTGGGGCTGGAGTCTTACGGGATTCCGCCGAGATCGATCACGACACGACCTCAACAGGTCTCCTTGTGCTATGGAGTAAGATCCGCCCGTTATCTGGCGGGTCTTGACGAGTTCACGATTCCGGGTCTCGATGTTCAGATTGCGACGGACGACGGAAGCACTGGCCATCATGGCTATGTCACGCAATTGCTGCAGAATAAGTTGGCTCAGAATTCAGATGGTGTTCACGTTTACTGCTGTGGGCCGGAACCCATGATGAAGGCTGTGGCGGAGATCTGTAAGGCCGCTGCTGTTACGTGTTGGCTTTCTCTGGAAACGCCGATGGCCTGTGGCTTCGGGGCCTGCTTTAGTTGTGTGACAAAAGTTGTCGAGCCGGATGGCTCGTGGGATTATCGCCGGACATGTGTGGAAGGCCCGGTTTTCAAAGCCGAACAGTTGGCTCTTTAGTAGTCTCCCGCAGACTGGCAATGTCGATTTCATAAGCTCTTGATGAATTGAAAGTGTGTGATTCATGCCTCGGATTAAGGCGTTTCAGGCGTTGCGTCCTGTTGAAGAACTTGCCGCTAAAGTGGCTTCGGTTCCGTACGATGTTGTCAACCGCGATGAAGCCGCAGCTCTGGCGGATGGGAACCCGCTCAGTTTTCTGCACGTTGTTCGACCGGACATTGATTTCCCTCCGCAGAAGAATCCGTACGACGCCGACGTCTACGAAAAGGCGCGGGCGAACTTCCAGAAGCTGATCAGCGATGGAGTTCTGAAGCAGGATGGCGAAGACCACGTCTTTGCGTATCGCCAGATCATGAACGGTCATTCCCAGACCGGAATCGTCTGCTGCTGCCACATTGATGATTACGAAAACAACCTCATTCTGAAGCACGAGAAGACTCGCAAAAGCAAAGAAGACGACCGCACTCACCATGTGCTCGCCCTGAATGCGAATGCCGGGCCCGTGTTCCTGACCTACCGCGGCGTCGATGAGATTAACGCGAAGGTTACCGAAGCAACGGCTGGGGCTCCGCTTTACGACTTCACCGCCGTTGATGGTGTCCGACATACCGTGTGGAAGATTGAAGACTCTCAGCCATTTGTGTCGGCTCTTTCAGCTGTGTCCGTGTTCTACATCGCCGACGGTCACCATCGCGCGGCCAGCGCCTGGCGAGCGGGAAAGGAGCTCCGACGTCGGTTGCCAAACGGCGGCACAGGCAACGAAGAGTGCAATTGGTTTCTGTCAGTGCTGTTTCCATCCGACCAGTTGCGAATTCTGGCTTACAACCGCATCCTGAAAGATACCAACGGGCTGACCATTCCCAATCTCCTTGAGAAGCTGGATGCACTTGGTGATCTTAAACGCACCGACGACCCCGTGCCTGATGCACCAGGATCATTCTGCTTTCTGATTGATCATGCGTGGTGGAAGCTGACGATTGCCCCAGATCCTCTGTACGTCAAAGACCCAATTAAGTCACTGGACGTGTCGATTCTGGAACGCCTGGTGCTGCATCCGATCTTTGGAATCGAAGATGTCCGAACAGACTCACGGATCGACTTCGTGGGTGGTATTCGAGGCACCGCAGAGCTGGAAAAGCTCTGCATCGGTGGAGACTGGGCGGTTGCGATCTCGATGTACCCGACTACTCTGGATCAGTTAATGGCTGTCTCCGACGCAGGTGAGATCATGCCGCCAAAAAGCACCTGGTTCGAACCCAAACTGCGAAGCGGACTTTTGGTTCATAAGCTGGAGTAGCCGAACGGCCATAAACTGGCGGCCTCTTGATTTAAATCGCTCCTGAGCCAGCCTCAGGGTCCAGCGGGCCTTTGCACCACTGGCAACGATCTTCGTTCTGGTGTGGTGCAAAAGCCGTTGAACCCCCGACGCTGGGGGGCGACGGAATCATCAACCCTCACCGAGTCTGCTACTGAAAAGGCCGTTCAACGACAAACTCCACAACCCGCCTGCGTTCGGCACACTACCATGACGAGATCAACAGAGTTCTGCTGTGTTCTGATGCTTGTTTGCCTCGTCAGCTCTTCAGGCTATGCAGACGAGCAAACAGAGGTCCTGCCTGCTGAAGAGGCCGCTCGGACCATGATTGTGCCGGAGGGATTCCGTGTCACACTGTTTGCCGGGGAACCCGACGTTCAGCAGCCGATCGGCTTTTGTATAGATGATCGAGGCCGGTTGTGGGTTGCAGAGGCTTACAACTATCCGAATCACGGGTCTCGCCCCGGCGATCGCATTCTGATCTTCGAGGACACCGATGGCGACGGAAAACATGACAAGCGAACGGTCTTTTATGATCAACTGAATTACGTAACAGGCATCGAAGTTGGATTTGGTGGCGCGTGGGTCATGTCGCCGCCGAATTTCTATTTCATTCCGGATCGAGATGCCGACGATCGGCCGGACAGTGCTCCGATCGTATTGCTGGACGGATTCGGAAATCACGCCAACTCTCATAACCTCGCCAATGGTTTCGCATGGGGTCCGGACGGCTGGCTGTATGGAACTCATGGCCGAACAAACTGGTCCGAGATCGGCAAGCCGGGTTCCTCAGCAGAGGAACGAGTTCGCTTCGACGGCGGTGTTTATCGCTACCATCCGGAACGGCATGTTTGGGAATCGTTTGCGGACGGCACAACGAATCCCTGGGGAATTGACTGGGACGATTTCGGTCAGGCGTTTGTCTGCAACTGTGTTGACCCACATTTGTATCACGTGATACAGGGCGCGCATTATGAGCCTTGGCGGAATCGTGAATCCAGTCGCTATGCCTATCAGCGAATCACGACGATTGCGGATCATTTGCACTTCATCGGCAAAGGCAACGTCCATGATGGAATTGGCACGGCCGAAGAAGATGCTGCCGGTGGTGGCCATGCTCATTGCGGGACCATGGTTTATCTGGGCGATTCGTGGCCTGAAAAATATCGCAATACAGTGTTCATGCATAATCTGCATGGCCATCGCATCAACAATGATCTACTGAAGCGAGCGGGCTCAGGATACACGGCGTCACATGCTCCGGACCTGATGCGTTCTCACGATCAGTGGTACATGGGCGTGACGATGCAGTACGGTCCGGATGGTTCCGTCTATTCGCTGGACTGGTCGGACACCGGAGAATGTCACAGCGTGGTCAACACGCAGCGAACCACAGGCCGAATCTTTCGGATCTCGTATGGTGATCGAGCACCGATCCAGACTGATCTGGCTGCACGCACAACAAAGGAACTGGTCGAGTTGCAGTTTCATCGAAACGACTGGTTTGTCCGGCACGCGAGACGACTGCTGCAGGAACGAGCACTACGTGGTGACGACCTGACTGAGGCCGCGACTGAACTCAAGCAGCTCATGAAGATGGAGTTAGCTGTCGAGAAAAGACTTCGATGTCTCTGGGCGTTGTTCTCGATCGGACAGGCTGATGTCGAGTTGCTTACAGACTTATTGAGCGACGAATCGGAACATCTGCGTGCCTGGGCGATTCGATTGTTGAGCGAAGATCGTGCGCTACCTGCCGAGATTCACCAGCGCTTTGCGAACATGGCGGCGACTGATCCGTCAGCCCTGGTATCACTACATCTGGCCAGCGCGGCACAACGGATCGCGTTGAAGAATCGCTGGTCACTGGCCGAAGCGTTGAGCAGTCGACCGGACTTTGCTGACGACCAAAACATTCCGCTGATGACCTGGTACGCGGTTGAGCCGTTGGTTGAACAGGATCAGGATCGATTTGTTCAACTCGGGGGAGGTTCAAAGATTCCGATCGTGCGACGCCATGTGGCGCGACGAGTTGCGGGAATCCCCGGGAACGTTTCCGGGATTGATCTGCTTATTCAGACTATTCGGTTGGCTGATACCGACACACATCGAAGTGACTTGCTGTCCGGGCTCTTGACTGGCCTTGAGGGAACTCGACGCTTCAAGCTTCCTCCGGCATGGTCGGAGACTTACGCGGTGCTGAAAGAGTCAAAAGAGGAATCCGTTCGCGAACAGGCACAGCGACTGGCGCTGATTTTTGAGGATCCTCAGGCGATTCGGGAGCTCAAACAGTTGGCCGGCGATTCTGCAGCAGACAAATTCGTTCGGCAGCGTGCAATCAAAGCCCTGGCAGGTAGCCGAATCGCAGGTTTTGACGAGCAGCTCATCGAATTGACAGCCGATGAACATGTTCAGATGGACGCTTTGACGGGGCTGGCCGAGTATAACCATCCAGCGACCGTGAAGACCGTGCTGCATGTTTACTCGTCTGCCAATGCGACAACTCGACAGGCCGCTTTGCAAACGCTGGCCTCGCGTGCCTCATGGGCCAAAGCGCTGATGGTTGAGCTGGAGTCTGGCAAGATTGCTCGCACTGAGATCACAGCATTTACCGCGCGACAGATTCATAGTCTTGGGGACCGGCAACTGTCGAAAGATGTCGAAAGACTCTGGGGGCCGATCCGAGAAACTCCGAAAGATCGAGCGAGACTTATCACCAACTACAAGCCACAAGTCACTGCCACGTTGATTCAAAGCAGCAATCGCATGAATGGCCGGGTGCTTTTTCAAAAGAACTGCGCAAACTGTCATCGCTTGTTTGACGCCGGAACATTGATCGGTCCTGATCTGACCGGCGCGCAGCGAACCAATGTGGACTATCTGCTGCAGAATCTGCTCGATCCCAGCGCGTCGATTTCGAAAGACTATCAGATGCAGATCGTGGCCACGACAAATGGCCGTGTGGTGACGGGTTTGCTGATCGAAGAGTCAGACAACGCGGTCACTCTCCAGACTGCGACGGAAAAGGTGATCGTACCGCGAAATGAAATTGAGGAACAGAAGATCTCCGATGTGTCGATGATGCCGGAAGGAATCCTGCAGAAGATGACGCACGATGAAGTCCGCGATCTGTTCGCCTACCTGATGGGATCGGAGCAGGTCGCTCTGCCGTAGCGGCCTGTTGATTTAGCCGTGCTCAATCGCCTGGTGCTCCGTCATGATAAGGGATACGGGTTGGCGGTAGTGGATCTTGCTAAAGATCCCCTGGCTGTAGGACCTTTGGCAAGGTCCACTACCCGAAACCCAAATCCTGACAAAGCACTATGCAATCAACATCCCATGATCGCCGACGTTCTATCGTGCTCCGTGTTTCAGGAGAGACGAAGGACTCTTGATGCGCATATCGACCGGGTTATTGATGAACTCCGGCTTTGTGTCGTAAATCCCGTCGACTTCCTTCACGGGCAATCGTACTCGTCGTTGAGTTTGCTCCGGGCGGTCTTCGCAGTACCAGACGTTGTTTTCGAAGCGAAAAGTCTCAGGAGCCGTTGCATCGCCGACGTTGACGGCATCGACCATTTGCTGGCTGTTGAAGACCACGACGTTGTTTGAGAATGTACCGTTGCGACTGGGGAGAAAATCGGGCGTACGGTTCTCCTGCAGAATTCTTAACGCCCATCGCTCCGGATGGTAGATGGTATTGTGCTGCACGATCGCGGAGTCGACACCGACAAACGCAATCGCTGACATGCCACCGATAAACTGACAATCTTCAACCGTGATGTCCTTGGCTTCGTAGTTGGCATCGGCTGGCCGGAAGAAATCTTTGCCCGTGCTGCCACCCACGTTGACGCCTCGACTGCCAGGATATTCGAAGCGACATTTCCGGACGATAATGCGAGCACTCCCGCCCTTCATCTGCACGCCGTTTGCCTGTTGTCGGCCTTTGGTATCGTCGGGGTTACGTGAGATCATGCAATCCGTGATGACGCCATCATGACAGCCAACCATATCAATAGCGGATCCGCCGTTGCCCCAGTCGACGATACGACAGTTTTCGACTTTGAAGCCGTCGAGCCCCGACAGTTTGATGCCGTCGCTGTTTCCATTCGGGCCGACATTACTCACCACAAGATTCAGCAGCGTGATTCCGCTTGAAGTCGTGGTCTGGGAGCCTCCGTTATCAACGTTGATTCCATTTCCCGTTGCGCCCTTGAGGTGCAGCCCGTCGATTGTCAGATAGGAACATCGCGTGACGTGAATTCCGCTTCCTCCGCCTTCGAACACTGGAGGCTTCTGAGAATCTTCTGTCTTCAGAATGACCGGGGCCGCTTTGGTCCCGTGGATTTCTCGCAACTCGAAACCGCCCCGAATCGTGATTCCAGAAGCCAGCTTCAAAACGTCGCCGGGCTTGGCGGTCCGCACTGCTTGAAGCAATTCTTCTCGAGATGAGACGGTTTGTTCTCCAGCTCGAAGTGATGATCCGATGAGCAGCAGCATGATGGCAGGATAAACACGCATGAAATCCTCACGGGCGTATGGACCAGGTGACGTGATTCAGGCCGACAGGATACCATACGTGCGGTCAAAAGTGTCAGCAGGGCTGATACGGCATGTCGATCCGCTCGGTCTTTAAGTTCAGCAGAGGATTACCGGATGAAAACAGCATTGCACACCATCAGCTATTCCGGTTCGTGGGGACAGGCGAAGTTGCCGCTGGAAGAGATTGTCCAACGAGCGTCAACGCTGGGTTATGACGGAATCATGTTAGCCGGCAAGCGTCCTCATGCTTCGTTGCTGGACATGACACCGGATGCACGACGCGAGCTTCGAAGTCGCATGGCTGATGCGAAGGTCGAGATGTCCTGTCTGGCCGGATATACAAACTTCACCGCCGATGCAGAACATGCGGAGGTACCTCATCGTGAGATGCAGATTCATTATGTCACGGAGTTGTCTCGACTGGCCGTTGAGTTGGGTGGCCAGATCGTGCGAATCTTTACAGGCTATGAGCATCCGTTGTTGCCTTATTCAAAAGCCTGGGACCTGACCGTGAGCGCGGTCAAGGAATGTGCTCGTCGGGCTGCTGATATCGGGGCGATTATCGCCGTGCAGAACCATCACGATCTGGCGGCGCATTCGGATGCGTTTTTGATGTTTCTGAAGGCTGTTGATGAATCGAATTGTCGAGCGGCTTTCGATGCCTGGTCCCCGGCTTTGCAGAGTGATGATTATCTGACGGCGGCGAAGAAGCTGGCACCGCTGACGGTTCATACAACGATTGCCGATTATGTCCGAGTGCCCCGGTTTCGTTATCAACCCGATCTGGTGAACTATCGCCGCGAGGAAGATTACATTCAGGCGGTGCCAATGGGAGAAGGGTTTATCGA
>JBILXT010000127.1:0-17783 GCA_044378235.1 Planctomycetaceae bacterium | reverse complement strand
GCATTTACGTGGGACATAGCAAAAGACGAGGTCACTCGGTATTTCAGTACCGAGCCTGCTTTACCTGTCACTGAAGAACAACTTGGTACTTTGAATGCCGTTCGCAAACACGTCCACCCCGACGATCTGGCAAAGTTTGACTCCCAACTCTCTGCCTGCCTTGCTGGAGGTGTCGAGTATCGGAATGGATACCGTGTTGTTCGCCCCGGAGGAGCGACTGTCACTCTGGAAGAATACGGCTATCTCGACAGAGCTGCTGACGGAACTCCGCTTTGCCTGACAGGCATCTCAGTCGATATCACCGAACGTGTTGCAGCAACCGAAGCTCTGCGGGCCAGTGAAGCCCGATATCGGCAATTGGTGGATCTGCTGCCGACCGCCATCGTTGTGTATGCCAACAACAGAGTTCTTTATGCGAATCCGAGTTTTCTGCGGATGATCGGGGCGAACGCGATCGAAGAACTTCTGGAGAGTAGTCCGTTCGACATTGCACACCCCTCGGCGCATGACGCAATTCACCGACGGCAGGAGCTCATGTCGCAAACCGGCAGGTCAGTCCCGGGATTCGAAAAACGAGTCGTCCGCAGAGACGGAAGATCTGTTCCTGTCTACTCTGTCGCGGCACCGATCAGCGGATACGGCCAACCTGCCACTCTGGTCGCGTTATCGGACCTGACCGCCCGCGAACGTGCCACTCAGTTGTTGCGTTCCGTATTGAGCAGCGTCGGCGACGCGATTCTGACGATCGATGAGCAGGGCATCATTGGCTCGGCCAATCCTGCGGCTGTCAAACAATTCGGTTACTCCGAAGACGAACTGTTAGGTGAGAACGTGAGTCTGCTGATGCACGAACCGTTCAAACAGGAACATGAGGGCTACCTTTTCAGCTACCTGAAAACTGGTGTTGCAAAGATTATCGGAATTGGTCGCGAGGTCGAATGTCGACGTCGAGACGGGACGCGATTTCCGGCGGATCTGACGGTCACGGAGTTCTCTCTTGAAGGCGAACGACGATTCACCGGAGTATTGCGCGATGTTACCGAACGGAAACGACTGCAGTCCCAGTTCATTCAGGCGCAGAAGATGGAGGCCGTCGGTCGACTGGCCGGTGGGGTGGCTCACGACTTCAATAATCTGCTGACAATTATCTCGGGCTACTGTGAACTCCTGCTGATGTCGGACATGCCGGTCGGTGACAAGCGGCGCGAATCGATTGCCACAATCCGCGACGCGGGTGAGCGGGCCGCTCGATTGACTCAGCAGCTTCTGGCCTTCAGCCGCAAAGCCCTGATCGAACCAAAGCTGATCGATCTGAATGAGCTGGTCACCGACTCCGTCAAACTTCTCCGCCGACTGATTGGCGAAGACATTATTCTGGCTGTCGTCACGGTTCCGAGACCAGTTCGTATTAAAGCCGACCCCGGACAATTCGAACAGGTTGTCATGAATCTGGTGGTGAATGCTCGCGACGCGATGCCCACTGGTGGTCGACTGACGATTGAAACATCTGTTATCTCCTCGACGGATTCCGGATCGTCTCAATTAGCCTGCCTTGCTGTGAGCGACACCGGACAGGGGATGTCGGACGAGGTCAGAGAGAAGATTTTTGAGCCGTTCTTTACGACCAAAGGAGTTGGCAAAGGTACGGGCCTTGGGCTGGCTGTGGTGCACGGTGTGGTCACGCAGAGTGGCGGACAGATCACAATGGAAAGTTCGGTCGGTGTCGGGACAACATTTCGCATCGTGATGCCGATGGAGAGTGACTCCATGTCGAATCAGGTGGTCGAATCCGCTCGGTTTGCGACTCGAGGTACAGAAACCGTGCTGCTGGTCGAAGACGACAATGCGGTTCGAAGAATTACCAGGATCTCTTTGCAAAGTCAGGGCTACACGGTTCTGGAGGCCAGCGACGGATTAGCGGGACTGCACCAGGCCGAAACATTCCCGGGCGAAATCCATCTGCTGATCAGTGACGTGGTGATGCCGGAAATGGGCGGCCGTCAGTTGCTGGACGCAGTCCGAAAACACCGCCCAGGGCTGCGAGTTCTCTTCATGAGCGGCTATACCGACGATGCTGTTCTGCTGCATGGTGTGGTTGAAGCCAACGATGCGTTTATTCAAAAGCCTTTCACACCGCTGAGTCTCGCTCGTAAAGTCCGCGAAGTCATCGACGCCACCTGACCGGGATGAGCAAGTAAAAGTGGGAAGTGATCACAAGGCCGTAGCCGGATTCGTAAGAATTCGGATGCGTTACGGGTCCACGCTTCGAATTCTTATGAATCCGGCTACAAAGAAACATCTCGTTTAGCTCCGCTCGAAGTCTACATTCAGCCCCTCCATAATTTCCGGCAGCGGGGGCTACGAAGCGTCACGGCATTCTGCATTCTTCAGGACTGGCAATTTCATCAGGACAACCATGTACACTCAACCCAGCTTTGTAGAGAACGACCTCAAAACGCTGCATGACTTTATGGATCAGAACAGTTTCGCAACTCTGATCTCGGCCGATGAGCATGAACCATTCGCCAGTCATTTACCGCTGCTGATCGAACGCGACCGAGGAACTCAGGGCGTTCTCACCGGGCATTTTGCTCGAGCCAATCCACATTGGCAGATGGCGAACGGGCAACACGTTCTCATCATCTTTCATGGCCCCCACGCTTACATCTCACCAGGCTGGGTGCAGTCGACAACAATGGTGCCGACATGGAATTATGTGGCCGTTCATGCGTACGGCGTTTTACGGACAGTCGATGACCCCGGTCACGTAAGAGACATCCTTCAGCGAATGGTCAGCCGGTATGAGTCGCCACGGGAGCAGCCGTGGTCAATGGATCTTGCGGACGATGGGTACATCGAAAAACTAACGACCGCCATCGTGGGATTCGAAGTTGAGATCGAGCGTCTTGAAGGCAAATGGAAGCTTAGCCAGAATCATTCCGCGGAACGTCGTGAGCAAATGATTTCAGGACTTCTGGGCACAGCACGTCAGGACGAGTCACAGATTGCCCGACTCATGCAGGATACGTTCTGAAGTCATCGACCGATGCGTATCCTTCTGCAACCCCAATCAATCTCGAGATTGAAGCATCCAGGTGCATTTCCCACACCTGGGTGATTTTTCGGACGCGCCCCACGAAACGCAGGCACACCCATTTGTCGCAATCTGGTGTGCCTTTGCGTTGCTCACAAGGCTGAGAGGCCTGTTGCACCCCTTGGATGAACAAGGATCAACAGGGCGCCATAAAATCGTAATGCAGACCAGCGAATGCTACAGTCTGTCGTATGCAATTCTGAATAGTTCATCGCAGTCTTCGAAGCTGCCTGTCTGAAGACCTTTTTTGAACCAACGTGCTCGTTGAGCAGACGTTCCGTGAGTGAATCGTTCAGGGACGACGTAGCCTTGCGCTTCTCTCTGCAGAGTATCGTCACCGATTCGATTTGCCGCATTGATGCCTTCTTCAATGTCGCCCGACTCCAGAATGTTGTACTCCTTATCCGCGTAGTGAGCCCAGACGCCGGCCAGATAATCAGCCTGCAGCTCCAGCCGCACAGACATCTGGTTCGTCATCAGCTCATCGCCCTGAGCCCGCACTTCGTTGACTCGATCACTAAACCCGGTCAGGTTCTGTACATGATGAGCGACCTCGTGAGCAATCACGTAGGCCTGAGCAAAATCGCCGGCGGCTTTATGACGTTCGGCCAGTTCGTCAAAGAACGATGGATCGATGTAAACCTTGGAATCACCCGGGCAATAAAACGGCCCCATGGCCGCACTGCCAGTTCCACAGGCCGTTCGAACGCTGCCACCATAGATTTCGAGCAGCGGTGGCGTGTAGGCTCCGCCCTGGACCTGTTCCCGGAACAACTTGCCCCAGACATTCTCCGTGCTTTTCAGAATTCGAGCGATGAAGATTTTGGCTTCATCTTTGATGCCTTCGCCCGGCTCTGCCGGTGCCTGCTGAGCGGCTCGCTGTTGCAGGGCTTTTGCAGCAGCCACTGCGAGCTGCGTTTGCTTCTCGTCTCCTCCAAGAAGTCTGACAACGATC
Source organism: Planctomycetaceae bacterium (assembly GCA_044378235.1). GTDB lineage: Bacteria > Planctomycetota > Planctomycetia > Planctomycetales > Planctomycetaceae > SXXK01. Next base: position 13,734 of record JBILXT010000127.1, on the reverse strand, counting down.
ATCACGATGACCAGCAGGATGCCTCCGCCGCCTGCCGCCATTGCTGGCCCGCGACGACCTCGACTGTCGATAACGTTCTTGCTTTCCTCATGTCCATCAAGTCGCATGGATGTATCCTTTATCAATTTATGCAGGTTGAAAGCGGACTTCGACGCCTGCGGCTTACCGTTAAACGAATTATGAGACTGGCAGACCTTATCGATTCTATGAAACTACGGGCACGGAAAAATCGGCTGGTCTCCGATGGACGCAAAAGACGTCGCTCCGATGAAAAGACAACCGGCATTCGGATGCTTTTCAAGCTGCTCGGCTGGCATATGTTCAACCGCGGAGGTCAGCACCAGACCAACCTGACCGTTGCGTTCAATCAATTGCGGACACGTGACACGAGGAGAACCCGGGCACGTCCAGACCGCCTCCAGTTCGCCGGTGCTGAGGGAATACTGTCGAGCAGCTCCGGCAGCAGGATCACCAGGATCATACAAAGCCACAATCAGACTCCTGTGATCCGGAGTCAGCAGCATGCCATCCGGGAAGACCGATTCAGACGTCAGGTCAACAACAACCTCCAGCGGTCCGACCGTTCCTTCTGCGATATTCAGCGAGCAACGTGTGATCTGCTTTGTGCAGGAATCGATATCGAACAGCGTCAGGTTTCCGGACTCGTCACTGATGACGGCTTTTCCGTTGGAGCAGATCTGGTCGTTTCGCAGTTGAATGGTTTTCCCATCACTGCGTCGCCACAGATAAAGGCCAGCCTTCTTCGTTTTGAATTCCAGCTCTTTGCAGCCGAAAATCAGATTGCCTTCGTACACCACGGCATCGTTGATGATCGTGTTGGAGACGGCTGACTCGAGCCCTTCCACCAGCGGCGTGAACTGTCCGCTGGCGTTGTCGAACAGTCCGACGGATCGTTCGAACCCGGTGACAAAAACGCCGGGGCGATCCGTGGGAAATGCAAATCCCGGACGACCCGGCAAATCAAATGTCTGGTTGGTTCCGTCGCTCAGATTCAAAACATTGATGGAGCCGGACGTTGAGTCCGCTCCGTGCTGAATTCCGACCCAGCTCATCCGACCCTGCCCCAGCGAATAGGGGCCTTCCGGAAGAAATCGCAGGGCTGCAGACTCGGGACGAAACAAGACTTCGGCTTCAATCGTTTTCACGTCAGCATTCGCTTTCATTACATTGTTTTGCTGTGAGCATTTATGGGGGTCGCAGGTCTCCCTCGAGTGACTAATCACGATCTCAGTCGTAATGTGTTCGACGACCTGCACCATGACGATGTCGCCGTCGGCTGGCGGAGCTGCGTTTTCCCCACTGGGCGTTTCGCAGGTCCCGGAGTCACAACCGACCGCCAGAGATTTCGATTCTGATTCAAGTCGCTGCAATGACAAGACCGCGTTGCGAGCTGCGTGTTGTTCGGCTTCTTTCTTGCTGCGACCGCGGCCAATTTCAAAGACCGCATCTTTCACTCGAGCCGCCACGCCGAACTCTCGAGCATGATCGGGACCGGTTTCTTCCACCAGCAGATACTCGGGCGTGGTTCCAAGTTCGCGCTGAGTATACTCCTGAAGCTGGCTCTTGAAGTTTTCTGTGTCCAACGGTCGGCACAAAGCCAGCTCTTCGCGAAACCCAAACAGAATGAAATCGCGAGCGGCCGACAGCCCGCCATCAAAATAAATCCCGGCGATGAGTGATTCGATCACAGCTGAAAGGATCGATTCCGGAATGCTCTGTAATCCTCGCCCCACCAGAATCAGCGGGGCGATCTCCAGCAGCCTGGCCACTCGAGCACAGACCTGGCGACTGACCAGATAGGACTTCATCTGAGTCAGCTGGCCTTCACGCTGCTCGGGGTAAAGCTGGAACAGATGATCGCAAATGACAAGGCCAAGGACCGCGTCACCCAGAAACTCCAGACGCTCGTTGGAATCGAGTCGTGTTTCCGCTGATGAGCTGTGAGTCAAACAGCGTCGTAAAAGTGTGCGGTCCTGGAATGTGTACCCGATGCGGGTTTCGCAAAGAGACAGGATCTCGTCAATAGATGACATGCAGTTGCTTGAAGACGAATTGAGAAAGGAGTCTTAAATAGTTGTGTGGGATGATATCGACCTCCCCACGCCAATGCGAATTATTTGGGTTTTCCCTCCCCGGACATCTCAATTCTCTGAAGGAAACGGTTGCTGCACGATCGGAGACAGTCCCGTTTGTGTCCGTCGTGGTGTGCAACGCCGTTAAGAATGTGCGGAGTACTGCTCGGCGAATTCCAGCACAATGCCATCAACAATCTGCTTCAGCACGTCCTTTGTCGCATCTTTTAAAAACTTAAAGTTGCTGCGGTTGAGTGATTCGCGATTACGGATGGTGCCCTTCGTAGAGATCTCAACGATGTGCGTATCATTGAATGGTCGCACCAGAACCTCCAGGCGACTGTATTCGTTCTTCGCCGTTCCTCGGCCCAGTTTGATGTCATCGCGACTGATGCGTGCGCCCCAGCCTTTTTCATTCAGCACGGTGCTATAGTCAAAGCCCGGGAAATGATCACAAAGCTTCCTCAGGCAGTTTTCGATATGCTCGGAAAGTTCATTGCGGAACTGAGAATGCTTCAGCCGCATTTCCTCTTCGCTCGCGGCATCAGCGTCCTGCGATGCATCACCGGCAACGCGAGCCTGCTGGCCACGTTGAATTGCTTTCTGCAATCGATCTTCAAAGTCAGACATAACGGAACTTTCGAGCGTGAGCCCTGGACATCCTGTATCAAGTCAAAGAGGGTCATGCTGATCAATTATTGATCTTCGTGCAACTGCGGAGTGGTCGCAAAGTCTTCAGACGAATCGAACATTTCTCGGCACAACCGTTATTCCCCCTTCTGAGATCGTTAAACCGCGAGCCAAATCCTCGATCGGATCCACGCCGATTCGAGTTCCCTCGGGGATTGACACACCTTTGTCGACAATGGCTCGTTCGATTACGCAGTGCCGTCCCACTTCGACACCCTCAAACAGAATTGAGCCGGTGACAGAGGCGAAGCTGTTGACGCGAACACGCGGGGAGAAAATGCAGCGGTCGACTCTTCCGCCGGATATGATTGAACCGGAACAAATCAGGCTGTCCGTCGCATGTCCTATTCGCGGCTCGCTGGATTCGCGATTGTTAAAGACAAACTTCGGAGGTGGCAATGGAGGCTGCCAGGTTCGAATCGGCCAGTCCGGATCATACAAGTTCAACTGCGGTCGCACGGATGTCAGATCCATACTCGTTTCATAATACGAGTCCAATGTGCCTACGTCGCGCCAATAGGCCGGACCGCCTGTTTCCGAATCTTCAAACGGCCACGCCATGACTCGACTGGAGTCAACAATCGATGGAATGATGTCCTTTCCGAAGTCGCGATGACTGCCCGGCTCGTTGGCATCAATGCAGAGCTGCTCAAACAGAAACTCCGTGTTGAAGACGTAGATGCCCATAGACGCCAGGCAATGTTCCGGACGACCGGGAATCGGATCGGGTTGTTCGGGCTTTTCACGAAATCGCACGACACGACAATCTTCATCGACCTGCATAACTCCGAACCGACGACCATCCTCCAGAGGAACCGGCAGGCAGGCGATACTGGCGTCCGCGCCCGAGGCGATGTGATCGCCGATGAACTTCGAATAGTCCATCCGATAGATATGATCGCCGCTCAGAATCACGATGCGTTTGGGACGCACTTTCTCGATCGTATAAATGTTCTGGTAAATGGCATCGGCCGTTCCCATATACCAGTTTTCATCGACTCGCTGTTCCGGCGGACGGACGCTGACAAATTCTCCCAGTTCCGCCGGAAGAAAGTGCCAGCCCAGTTCGATGTGTCTCTCCAGACTGGCGGCCTTATACTGCGTCATGACGAGGATTTTTCGCAGCCCGCTGTTAAGGCAATTCGACAGGGTGAAGTCGATGATGCGAAAGCAGCCCCCGAACGGAACCGCAGGCTTGCTGCGGTCTCGAGTTAACGGCTCCAGCCTCGATCCTTTTCCCCCGGCGAGCACGACGGCCAGTACATTCTGCATATCAGACTCCTCCATTCCGATTCCGGAAGTTTCGTTCATGTGCCCTATCGCTCGCAAGTGTGCGAACTCGGCCGACCTCAAAAAAGCATGAGCATTCCCGCACGCTTCTGTGCTGGGACTGCCCCAAACGAACGAAGGTGGCCTGTACGGCATCCCATTTGCGAGGTCTGCTGAACACTTCGACAATACCTCGGCCATCTCAGCACTGGACTGTAATGTCCCGATGGTCCGCGGCACAAAGCAGGGAGCGTCACATTCGTGTCGGCTATAATGAATCCAACCAATGATGGTATCTCGCACAAGCCTGAGGTTGTTGCTTCGGACGGGACACGCGTCTCCCGGACGCTGGTCAATTTCTGGCTCGATAGTCTGTTGCTGCTTGTCTTTGCCCTGCATTCCATCACAGCGGTGATCGTCCAGTTTGTGTTTCCGCCTGGCGTGGCCGCGAAAGGCTGGTCATTGTGGTCCATGAACTACGGACAATGGTGCAGCGTGCAGTTTTTCTTTCTGAGCGTGCTGGCCTTTGGGATTGTGGTCCACGTAATGCTTCACTGGTCGTGGGTGTGTGGCGTGATTGCTCGCAGGTTATTTCATCTGCGAGAACTTCCGGATGACGGGATTCGAACCGTCTACGGCGTTGGCCTGTTGATTGTGCTGCTCTTATCTGGTGCTGCCATCGTCGGTATCGCAATGATGTCCATTAAGATGCCGCTGCAATAGTCTTCGGCGGGATTGAAAGTTCTTCAGGAGTATCGTCAATGATTAAGCTCGATCGAATTCTGGTTCCGACTGACTTCAGTGACTTCAGTAAGCCGGCGCTGACCTATGGCTGCGCTATGGCGGCTCGCTTTGATGCTGAGCTGCATCTGCTGCATGTCGTTCCTGATCCAGCGATGCTGGTGCCGGAAGCGGCTGCTTTCTCAGTGGAGTCCATGGAGGCTCAAACTGATCTTCTGAGAGTCGAATCCATGAAAATGCTGAATACTCTTCCGCCGGACGGATGGAGCAACGGCAAGCCGGTGGTCCGCGAAACGCGGATCGGAGCCGCGTTCATGGAGATCATCGACTACGCTCGGGAGAAGGACATTGATCTGATTGTCATCGGAACTCACGGCCGATCGGGCCTGATGCATGTTCTGATGGGCAGTGTTGCTGAACGAATCGTCAGAAAGTCGCCATGCCCGGTACTAACCGTAAAACCCGAGGGGCATCAGTTTGTAATGCCTTAAGAATAACCAGGCACGGTTTCTGAGAATATCCAGAGAAATTCTGGATTTTGCAGAACACAAAATAATTGACTCAAGTGCAACGGTAGGTAATCTCCCCGGGACTCCATCCTTTCCCCGGGGAGATCACCATGATTTGCAACTTGATACGGTTAATCGCGCTTGCGCAGTTGCTCGCGTTTTACTCTGCGCAGAGTGAGGCAGCTGTTATCTGGACTTATGATTTGACCAACATGGGGCCAACCAGATCTCTGGGTAATCCCTTTAGCCTCGCAAAGACGGGGCTTGTCGACGGAGGCGTATCCTTCACTGCCAGCTTGATTGTAACGGGCTCGGCTGATATTGGTTATCAATTAGGTCCCGGCCTCAACGGTGGAATCGGAGTATCAGGGAATACTCTCGACGGAAATTCAGGTGCCGAGTCCCTGAGATTTGCCATACAGCTCTCGGACATTGTCGGGGGCACTGTTGCCTTTAACGGATTTTCGGTCGTAGGCTTCAACGGATTTGGGAGCACCGATCTCGGCGTGCTTAGTCTCGACAACAGTTTTGCAACGACTGGTGATAACACAACCCTCGACTCGGCTGGAAGCCTTCCGTCGATAGCAGTCCCCGGAAGTGCCACGGCATTCTCGATCTTCAGCAATTCAGGACAGCATTTTCAGGTGTCTTTTGTTACGGGCTCTTTTACTGGGACCGCCGCAGCGGTCCCGGAACCTTCTGCATTTTTCGCAATTGCATTCCTGTCATCTGCCGTCCCTTTGCTCCGACGCTTTCGCCGCCGCGTAAACTCGGTAGACTCCAAACCGCTGGTTGAGTGACGATTAACGACCAATCGTCTCAATCCACCGCGACCAGCTCTCCCGCCACTGATTCGCGAGGTGACCTTTGATCTGGGATCTGCATTGCCATCTGAACGGCATCCCCGGGCGAACTCCTGACGAGCAGATGGCTCGACTGATTGAAGTCGCCGATCGAATGCAGATTGAACGACTGGTGCTTTTTATGGGAGCACCGTTCCTCATCGCTCCAACCCCCGAACAATTTCGCGAACAGAACGATCAGGTTCTCCAGGCGATCAGCCACTGGCATCATCGAGCATTCGGGTTCGTTTATCTGAACCCCGAATACGAACAGGAAAGCCTGCAGGAGCTGGATCGCTGCGTGAAAGATGGTCCGATGACGGGGATCAAGCTCTGGGTTGCCAAACGATGCGACAACGCCAGCGTGGATGCAATCGTTCGCCGAGCCATCGAACTCAAGGCCGTGATTTATCAACACACATGGCTGAAGACCACCGGAAATCTCGACGGCGAAAGCACCCCGGCCGACTTACATGCACTGGCTTCTCGACATCCTGAGGCGTCTATCATCTGCGGCCACACCGGCGGCAATTGGGAATTGGGAATTCGCACGATTCGCGATCTGCCGCATGTCAGCGTTGATCTTGGGGGTGGCGATCCAACGTCCGGCCTTGTGGAAATGGCGGTGCGAGAACTGGGGGCTTCACGAGTTCTCTACGGCAGTGACGTGGCGGGGCGCAGTTTTGCTTCTCAGCTGGGAAAGGTGACGGCGGCCGAGATTACTCCGGAGGAAAAGCAGATGATTCTGGGGCAGAATCTGCGACGCCTGATGTCTCCCATCCTGCAGGCCAAAGGAGTTCGTCTGTGATCGACGTCAACGTTTCTCTGTCACGCTGGCCGAATCGCCGACTACCGCTTGATGAGACTTCGAAGCTGGCTGCGGCTCTCAAACAAAATGGAGTCAGTCAGTCGTGGGCCGGAACATTTGATGGACTGCTGCACAATGATCTGGCCGCTGCCAACAAATGGCTGGCCGATCAATGTCGCTCCGTCGATGAAAAGTTGCTGCTGCCGATCGGAGCGATTAACCTCAGCCTGCCGGCCTGGGAAGAAGATCTCCGCCGTTGCCATGAACTGCATGGAATGAAAGGCGTGCGACTTCTGCCGGGTTATCATGACTATACCTTGGAAGATCCCCGCTTTCGACAACTCCTGAGTCTGCTGGCTGACGGAAAGATGCTGTTGCAGATCGCGGTTCGCCAGGAAGATCCTCGCACGCAACATCGATTACTGATGACGAAGGATGTGGAGCTGAAACCGCTGCTGCCGTTGTTGAGCGATTTTCCAAACCTGCCGATTGTTGTACTGAATGCCGTCTCCAGTTCCGCACTTGAACTTCATGGACAACTGGCCGCAGCCGGGAAAGTCTACTTCGACATCGCCACGCTGGAAGGAATCGCGGGCCTTGAGCGACAGATCCAAAGTCTTCCGCCCGAGCGTTTGCTGTTTGGCTCGCACTCGCCGTTCTTCACGTTCGATTCGGCGAAGCTGAAGCTGCAGGAGTCCGAGTTACCAGCACCAACCAGGGAGCAGATTACGCATCTGAACGCGAAGAAAATTCTAGAGGAGTTGTGATAACAACGCCTGCGGAGACAAGCTCGGCTCTAAAGTAAAAAACGGGGGGCTGACATAGCCTGAGATCGCGCAAGTTTTGGTCCATCGTTTCGGGCTGTGTTTCGCAGCGTAGCTGCGGCAGCATTTAGCCCCAGGCTTCAGCCGGCTTCAGCCTGGGGGCGGAGGCAAAAACACGATCCATCAGCCGTGAAACGGCGACAGCGATGTTTTTTCAAAGATATCAACCCATTGCTGACGCCGTTTCACGGCTTAATGTTCATTTTCGAACGTCATTTCCCCAGGCTAAAGCCTGGGACTACCTGCTGCCGCCTCTACGAGGCGAAATCAGTACGACAGATGCCACACCGTCAATCAAACAAATAGCTGACCGATTCGTTGCGATGCACACGGCGAATGGCCTCGCCGAGCAATTCCGCAACCGACACAACGGTCAGATTTGCAATGCGATGAGGCTGTGCAATCGGGCAGGTGTTGGTCACTACGATACCATCCACGCGAGCACGCTCCAGGCGTTCGATCGCGGGACCACAGAGTACCGCGTGAGTTGCTCCGAGGAAAATTCTCTTCGCCCCATGAGCACGCACAACTTCAACGGCTCCACAGATCGATCCGGCCGTGGTAATCATGTCGTCAAAAATCAAAGCGGTCTTGCCATTGATTGGCCCGCCGATCAGGTTCGCCTGTCGAGTTTCCAACGCGTTGGCTCGACGCTTGTCAACAATCGCCAATGAGCCGCCCAGATGCTCAAGGTGTTGCAGAGTTCTCTTGATGCTGCCTTCGTCAGGGCTGATGATGACCAGTTCATCCTGAGGAACCGCCATCGATGCAAAGTGACGATCCAGAATCGGCGCGGCGTACAAGTGGTCGACCGGGACGTCAAAGAATCCCTGAATCTGCGCAGCATGCAGATCCATCGCGAGAACTCGATGAGCGCCCGCCTGCACGATGAGGTTCGCGATCAACTTTGAAGTAATCGGGACACGTCCGGAATCTTTGCGGTCCTGGCGAGCGTACCCGAAATAGGGCATCACCGCCGTGATACGAGCCGCACTGGCTCGGCGACACGCGTCGATCATCACCAATAGTTCGACCAGATTCTCGTTGACCGGCGGGCAGGTTGGCTGGATCAGAAACACATCGCAGCCGCGAATGTTCTGATTCAATTTGACGCTGATTTCTCCGTCAGGAAAATTCCCGACGTCGACGTGTCCAAGCCCAATACCCAAATAGGACGCAATCTCTTTGGCGAGTTCGGGATTCGCACGGCCGCTCAGAATCGTCAAATGCTCGTACATACGTATTTGGACGGCAAACTGAGGCCGATGCTCCGACTGAGGCAATAGGATGGAGAAAAAGCCTGTCTGGCCTGGAAAAGGGCCCTTTTCTAAGCCAGAAGACGCAAGCTCTTTCCAGATCTGCGACGCCAAAGCACATGCTGACAACAACCGCCACCAGTGTCAATCAGCGCAGGCTGCGCTGGCGAGAGAAACTGCAGAGTGGAGCCGGTCAGTCAGCCCGGAGGTCAGGGAAGGCCCCATGGGGGTGGCCGTCAGACGCTGGTTAAACACGTGGTGGACGTCACAGGATTCCGAACGACCTCGTTCCCGATAAATCCCGGAATACGAGAGAATCTCTGTGTCCCCGTCCCGTTCCAGCACTTCAAACCGAACTGCGTGACCGTCAGTTCCCTGAGGCACAAACGTAATTTCCTCGGGGTACTTCTCCCCAGAGACGGCAGGGAAATTAATGTTCCAGAAGTGTCCGGCCGGCAGTCGAAACTCGTCCGCCATCATCGTCTTGATGACTCGCGTCACATGGCGAGACAGAATCTGCCAGTCAATCGGCATGTCGCTGCTTAGCAATCTGGACAACGCGATGGCAGGTACCCCCAGCAGTGCCGCTTCCCGAGCAGCCGCGGCAGTGCCCGAGTAGAACATATCGACGCCGAGATTCGCTCCGGGATTAATCCCTGCGATGACAAAATCCGGCCTTTCCGGCATCACATGCTTGAGACCAACGCGAATACAGTCGGCTGGCGAAGCATGTGCAATATGAATCGGCCCATACGGGTCCACATGTCGCCGTTCTACTCGCAGAGCGTTCTTCGTATCGACCGCGTGCCCCTTGGAGCTGTGGCAGGTCAATGGGGCGACGACAGTGACTTCACCGAGCGGTTTCAAAGCTCGATAAAGCGCCATCAGGCCAGGAGCATCGTAGCCATCATCATTTGTGATCAGGAACCGCATCGTTCTTCTTTCGTTCGGAAACATTCATCCCACTTGCGGACGGATGGTAAAGCCTTATGAGTATGCTCACCAGTCCGCCTGAGAAAACGCTTGTGTGACGTTCTGGCGTATTGAAGATCGCAGTCCGGAGATTTCAAATTCACTCCCAGCCACTTCTGTTCTCCGACGCTGCGGAGCAAACAGCAGCCTCTTTGGCGTGGAAGAGTCACCTGTTCAAGACAGATGATTCGGAAACTGCTATTATAAGGACCGAGTCAAACTTGCGGCGGCAGTCCTTTTTGTTTTGCAGGAGTAGGTTTCCGGATGTCACTTCGACTGGCTGTGGCCACAGAAGATTTTGGGCAGCCTTTGCGGCGAGCCATTGAGTTGGCTGCGGAGAATGCCGTACAAGGACTGCGCCTGAATGCGCGGACGGAGATTCGCCAGGAGGAGTTTTCAGAGACCGCATTGCGACAACTGAGACTCTATGTGGAAGAGCATCAGATGACGGTCGCGGGCCTGATTTATCCCTCGCGGCGTTCCCTCTACGACGAAAAATCTCTGGACCAGCGTCTGGAAGGAATTCGATCAGCAATGCGTATGGTCCGCCGGTTAGGAACCTGCGAAGTCCTTGTACGAATCGGTCGGATTCCGGATCCGGATGCTGTTGAACCCTCGGCGGAATTGAACGGTGCAAACAACGCACCGACCAATGACGATGTCGATTCTTTGCGTAATCCTTTTTCGTTTGCACCTGCCGCGAGTCTGATCAAGCCCTCTGGTCCCTCGGAGAGTCGCCAGTTCGAAATGCTGTGCGATATTGTGAATGATCTCGTGGCCGTCGGAAGTCGTGAAGGAGCAACTCTGCAACTGCAGCTAGCCAACTACGACTCTAAACGAATTGCAAGGCTTATGGATCGAATCAAAGCAGGACCGGTGGGTTTGGTCTTCGATCCGGCAATTTGCGTCATGACAGGTTCTCGACCAGTCAAGCTGTTTCGTGACCTGTATCAGTCGTTCGGTTACATGCGGGCTCGAGATGCTCAGAAGGATGTTGATGGCGGTGGAATCGAAATGCCGCTGGGAGATGGTTCGGTCGATTGGATGGAACTACTTCCCACATTGGTGGAAGCGAATTACTCCGGCTGGATCTGCGTGGAACGTACAGGTGGCGACCAGCGTGCGGACGACGTGAGTCGAGCAGTCTCAACGATCCGCAAGTGGTTGCCTGTTTCGACATAAGGTTCACCTGAAACTTGAGGACCAGAACCTACGCTGAGCTGTTCATTGTTTGTGAGTGAGCATCATGAAGAATCCTGTCATCGCCGCGGGCGTTTTCCTGTTAGCCGCATTGGGATTAGTGGCTGCTCTGACAGACAGCGCGCGGACGGATTCTGGAGACGGGGGTACAACCCCACAGACTGGCAACGCTCAAAGGGCCGAGGAAAAGTCGACCACTGCGTCTCCGGAGGTTAAGCCGCCTGTTGTGTCGAACGATCCTCGATTCAAAGGCATGGTCTGGATTCCGCAGGGGAAGTTCCTTATGGGGGAAGTGGACACGGTGCCTGACGAGTTTCCTCCGCATGAAGTGGAACTGGATGGTTTCTGGATGGACTCCACCGAAGTAACGAACGCGGAATTCAAAGCCTTCGTCGACGCAACCGGCTATGTCACTACGGCCGAGCGTGCTCCGGAGCTGCGGAGCATCAAGCCGGGTTCGGAACTGGAGAATGTTGAGATTCTTCCGGAGTTCAACAAACCGGGTTCCATCTGCAGTTTGCAGCTGTCGAGCCGCAAAGACATTGATCCGGCCAAAGGAGCTTATAGCTGGTGGCAGTACGTGCCCGGAGCGGACTGGAAACATCCTGAAGGTCCGGATTCAAATCTCGACGATCGCATGAATCATCCGGTCGTTCATGTCAGTTGGCTGGATGCTCAGGAATACTGCAAGTGGGCCGGTAAACAACTGCCGACGGAAGCTCAATGGGAGTATGCCGCTCGCGGAGGTCACTCCAAAGAAACCTATCCGTGGGGCAACGAACGAAATCCTGACGGAAAATGGTTGCACAATATCTGGCAGGGAGAATTTCCTATTGAAGACAGGGGAGAGGACGGTTTTACTCGGACGGCGCCGGTCAAAAGTTTTCCGGCCAATGATTATGGTCTGTTCGATATTTCCGGCAACGTCTGGGAATGGTGTGCAGATTACTATCAACCTGAGTATTATTCGGAGAGTCCTTCCCACAATCCCCCCGGCCCCACGTCCAGCCTTGACCCACAGGAACCAGGAATCATCAAACGAGTTCAGCGCGGCGGGTCGTTTATGTGCAGCGATCAGTACTGTGTTGGATATCGTGTCACAGCTCGCATGAAAGGCGAAGAAGACACCGGAGCCTTTCATACCGGATTCCGCTGTGTGGTGATTCCATAATCTCAGCGACCGGCCGCATCATGCGGGACGCGGCAGAACGGTTCCCTGCAAATCAAGCTGGCCTCGCGAAAGCATCAATTCGATGAGCCGCAAAAAGAGTCTGCTCTGGTTCTTTCTGCTGTTGGCCACTTTTCTCCCGGCCTCTGAAATTGCCAGCGCCGGAGAGGCGAAAACTCCGAACATCATTCTGTTCCTGGCGGATGATCTTGGTTACGGCGATCTGGGCTGCTACGGACACCCGGTCATCAAGACGCCTCATCTTGATGCCTTCGCAAAACAGGGAGTTCGACTGACTCAGTGTTATGCTGCCAGCGCTGTCTGCAGCCCTTCTCGATCGGCGCTGCTGACGGGTCGTACGCCTCATCGCAACGGGGTGTTTACCTGGATCGCGGAAGGTTCCGCCGTTCATCTTCGAACCTCCGAGAATACTCTGCCGGAACTTCTGCGGTCGGCCGGCTACGCGACTTGCCATAGCGGTAAATGGCATCTCAACGGACTGTTCAACAGTCCTTCTCAACCACAGCCCGGCGATCATGGCTACGACTGGTGGCTGGCCACTCAGAACAATGCCGCACCGACTCATGAGAATCCGGACAACTTTGTGCGAAATAGTCAGCCTATCGGAATGCTTCAGGGATACTCAGCGCCTTTGGTTGTCGACGAAGCCGTGAACTGGCTGAAGACGCATCGCGACCCGGCCAAGCCATTTTTTCTTGCCGTGTGGACTCATGAACCGCACTATCCGATCAAGTCCGATCCGAAATTCAAAGCGTTGTATCCTGAGCTGACCGATGATGTGCAGAAAGAACATCACGCGAATGTGACTCAGATGGATTCCGCCTTTGGCACCTTGATGGCTGCTCTGGATGAGCAGAAGTTGGGGGACGAAACCTTTGTCTTCTTCACGTCGGACAATGGTCCGGAAGGAGATGGCATCAAGTCTCCGGGCCGCGGTTCCAGTGGCGGCCTGCGAGGTCGAAAAAGGGATCTGCATGAGGGCGGGATTCGAGTCCCCGGGATTGTTCGCTGGCCCGGTCATCTTGAACCAGGCACGACAGTCAGTGTACCGATCATCGGCTCGGACATGTTCCCCACCATGCTGGCCGTTGCCGGACAGGAGCTGCCTTCCGACAAAGTGCTGGATGGAGTCAACGTCCTGTCGGTTCTCAAAGGAGAAGCAGATCGCATCGAGCGACCACAGCCCTTGTTCTGGCGACTGCATATGGCGTCGAACAGGAAAATCGCGATGCGCGTCGACGACTGGAAGATCCTTGCCAATGCGGAGCTGACAGAGTTTGAGTTCTACAATCTGCAGCAGGATGAACTTGAGCAGACCGATCTGCAGCGACAGGAGGCCGC
>JBILXT010000498.1:0-4973 GCA_044378235.1 Planctomycetaceae bacterium | reverse complement strand
GTCGATATCGAACTGGCCAAGGTTTACGATCGCCTGAAAGAACGCGGCAAGCGTCTGGTGCTCAGCGATGAAGCTCGCGGCTTTATCATCGACAAGGGCGAACAGGACGATGGTCTGGATTATGGTGCTCGCCCACTGCGTCGCAGTGTCGAGCGATTCATTGAAGACCCACTCTCAGAAGAACTTCTGCGAGGCACCTTCGATGGCCAGAACGCGATCCACGTCAGCGTGAAGGAAGTCGGAGATCAGAAACAGCTCGAGTTCAACGGTGGTGTCGATGAAGCCCCGGTGGCAGAGGCTGAAGCAGCGTCTACGCCAGCGTAGTTTCACTGCGATTAGATAATTGGTGAATTCCAGAGAACCCAGCATCCGTAACAGGCTGCTGGGTTCTTTTGTTTAAGAGGCTCTAACAAAACCGGGACAGGCACCCTGCCGTCGTTGTTTATACATGCGTTTTCAGCAATTGCCCGGAGCCAGTCCCGGTTTTGTTAGGCGTTCTAAGTCATCCCGTGTTGTCATGGAAGGTTGTTCTGTCAGTAGATCCTTGCTGCCGGAAGAGCCTCAGACTTCGCTACTGCCGAACCGCGTTGCGTCCGCGAATTCTAATCTGCTGGCGCCTCGCATCAAACAGGCTCGCCAACTGGGCAACCGCAAACTGGGCAACCGCAAACGAGGCAACCGCAAACGAGGCAACCGCAAACGAGGCAACCGCAAACGAGACGACAGCAAAAGCCTTCGCAACAAAGCTGATGGGGCCGTGAACTGGCCACTGCAGAATGAGATGGGTTCCCCGGAATCTGACCACCATCGAAACGAGGGATGCTAAAGGGGAGGGCTTCGAGTCTGCGAGATACCAGGTATGCGGTTCACTGACGGATAACGAGTTTGGGAATAATGATGTTTATAGGAATGCCTGTTGTGCTGATGGCTTTGCCCAGGAATCTAAGGATCAATGTGATAGAGAGGACATCAGCATCAGCCTAACCGCTTTTGGCTCAGATGGTGGTTGCATCAGATCAGGAGGCAGGGGAAGTCGAGGCCGTGTTGTCATCGGACTGGAGCAGGCGATACGTTTTAGATGCAATGAGGATGCTCAACTGCAGAACACAAGGACAAAAGGGATGTTTAGGTGGGTTTTCGCTTCTTGGAGGTTCAGTTTTACACTAAACTTTGGCCTTTGACTAACCGTTTGAGGTGCTGCTGGAAAAGCTCATTCCCATCGGTCGAGTGCGGATTCTGTGCCTTGTTGACAGCAAGGGTGGCCTCGTGGCATTCTGGGGTAGTTCTGAGTGACCAAGTCTGCGAAATACAGTCCTCCGCGAGCAACCTGTCCACACTGTTGGCATGTTTTTCCACTAGAGGAAACACTGTGGGTGTCGTCGCATCCCGCATTGAACGGCGATGCTCGGTTGGGCGCCGAGTGTCAGCGGCGGTTTCTCCCCTCACGGTTCGACTTCAGCGGGAACGCGTTGGATAGTCATGGTTCAGTTTGCAGCGAACTGGCTTGCCCCAAATGTCACCTCGTCATTCCGCGGGCGATGTTCGAGATGCGGAGTTTATTCTATTCGATTCTTGGGTCACCGGGATCAGGGAAATCTCACCTGATTGCCACGACTACCTGGACGCTGCGAAAGAACATGGGGAGGTATTTTCACCTCAGCTTTTCCGACGCAGACCCTGACTCGAATCGTGTGCTGAATCAGTCGGAAGAGCGACTGTTCTTCAGCGAGAATCCGAACGAGCTGACGACACTGCCTAAGACTGAAAAAGAAGGGGAGCTTTATGATCCGGTGCGGTTTGGCGACCAGACATTCTGGTATCCCAGGCCGTTCGTGTTTTCAGTTCAACCATTGCCAACCCATCCGCAGGGACAAAATGTCGCCGAGATGTCTCGCGCTATTTGTCTGTACGATAATGCCGGTGAGCACTTTCTCCCCGGTGGACGATCGTCGATGAGTCCCGCAACACAGCACCTCACTGTTTCAAGCGGGTTGATTTTTCTCTTTGATCCTACTCAACATGTTCGATTCCGCGAAGCTTGCAAAGGAATCTCCAACGATCCACAAATTACTACGGCCGGTCTGAGCTTTCGGCAGGATCAGGTCATGCTTGAAGCTGCCAACCGCATTCGAACACAAGCCTCGCTCGGCCAGAACGAGAAGTACAGACGCCCAATTGTTGTCGCCATGACCAAATTTGATGCCTGGCATGGTTTGCTTGGTGAAAGCTTTGAGCGGCGAGCAGCCGCATTCGGTTCGATCCTGCAAAGACGCAGATACAAGGACAGCGACGCGACAGAAACCATACTCAACCACCGTCGCATCACACAGACCTCTCAGGACTTGCGTGAACTCATGATCCGTTACGCTCCGGAGTTCGTGAATGCCGTGGAAGGTTTCGCAGAAGACGTTACCTATATACCGGTATCGGCATTAGGGCATGCTCCCACTCTTGAGGCTGAGACGGGGCGGTTTGGAGTTCGACCGGGGAGCATTGCACCGCAGTGGGCAGAACTTCCATTGTTGTATCTCTTGTCACTGACAAGCGGTGGTCTGATTCCCAGGCCGACAGAACGGCAGCACAACTCCGACGAGCGGGAGTGAATCACAAGTGAGTTTCGAGATTGTCTACACTTCAAGCCAGCAGGGACTGCAACCGGGATCCAGAGGATTCTGTTCAGTGGCAGCGACGACCGGTATTCCCCGACAATTAATGGAGCGATTGGAGTCCCTCAGCGGTTACCAGCATCAGCATCCAACCGGGTCGAAACTCAATCCTGTGAATTTCTGCTGCCAGTCTGTCAGGATTCAGGAGGAAACATTTGTTGTATTATCAAGAGTGGCCGACGCTGGTCCTGATTTTTCTGGTCGCAGCAACAAGATCGCTCACCATCTTGCCTTGACGTCCGACGAAGTGCGTTCAATGAATTGCTCTCCGACGTCGCTTCTGTCGGACCCGACGTTTTGGTTCACGAAATGGTCTCGTTCCCCGGAATGGCTACCCGCCAATCGCCTGCCGGGCCCCGTTCAATCGGGCGGAATTGCTGCGAATGCCTGGAAGACTGCACTCGGGGATGCGGGCTGGTCGGCTGTTGTGGCCAGATCTGTCGAGAATGATTTTGAACCCGTGTTTGCAATCGTTCCGGACGGCTGCAATGCTCTTGGCATGGTCCACGAAGCCCTGCAGCACCTTTCCATACGGATGCAATGGAGAGTCAGCTTTAGCACGTATTTCACACGTTCGTCTGGTGGAGATTGCCACTGGCGGTTTCTTAGAGATGGAATGGCTGAAGCAACAGCGGTTCGAAATCGTCCCGTTGGCATTGTTATCGACGTTAACTCTCGTCTGAGTGGGGTGGACCAGAAGAGGTCGAACAGGTCTTCTCGCGAGATTGATTCGAGTGACGAATCCGAAGATGTCTCAAACGAACAGCCAGAAGAACAGGAAGCGTTTGATCGACGTCCAGTGACGCGAAGCCAAATGCGTCGCCGAGAGGCAGGTGCACGATCACGACAGGCGCGACTCGCAGCAAAGAATCCCCGCGATCGACGTAGTGAACGCGAGATCCCTCAGGAGCGACATACTCCCGACCCGAAAACGAAGAAGCTCGACAGACGGTGGATCGTTACCGGACTGTTTGGTGTTGTGGCTTTGATTGCTTTTGTCGTCTGGCTGATATGGCCTAAGTGATTGGCCTCTACAGGAAGTCATTACCTAATCGTTTCTATGTGACCAAAGTGCTATGGCTGATTTGTACGAATTGATTGAACGCATCCAGGTGACACTTGCCAGTTCCAGCAGCCCGGCGAAGGAACAGTTGCGTGAGTTGCATGGCGAATTGACAAATCAGATTCGGCGCACCAACAAGCGGCTCAGAGAGTGCGATGCTCTGATGGCCAAAGGCCTGCGATCCGAAGCCGTCCAGCTTGCAGAGCAGGAACCACAATTGCTTGACGTGGTTGCTATTCTGGACTTTCCGGAGTTACCCGAATGGAATGATTTTGTCGCTGAGCTCGGCCTGACCGTGGCCCCGGAATTACAGATCGAGATCGCTGCGGATCTCAATGGAGCCTACTCCGATGATGGTCCGCTCAAATCACACATGAAGCGGTTTCGTATCTCCTCTTTGTTACGTGCTCCACTCAAAGCGAGAATCGCTCTGTTAAGAAAAATTGCTGAAGTAGATTCCGGAAACCCGATTTGGGAAAGCGATTTGCGAAGCTATGAAGAAGCAAGACACCGTCAGATGAAGGATCAGTTTCAGGTCGCCAGCAGAAATCAGGACTTCGGCGAGCTGCGGGACCTCGCTAAGGAGCTGCATGGCAAATGGCTTTCGCCACCACAGAAAAAGTTCGTCCAGCGAGTTGATGAGGAAGTTCAGGCGCTGCGGCAGGTTGCCGCAGAACAACGCCTGGGGGAGCTGGCAGAAGATTTGCAGGATGCATACAACGACGAAAATTTCAGCTGGGCTGCGAGTACTCGAAAAGAATGGGAACAGGTTGTCGGAAGCTGCGCACAATCCGATGGTGTGAATAAGCTCCAGAGACTGGTTCAGCCGGCGCTCCGATGGGTTACGCAGCAGCAGATTCACATGCAGAACCAGGCGAAGTTTGAAGAGGCTGTCCAGAAACTTCAAAGAGCAATCGACGAAGGATATCCTCTCCCTGAAATCGATCGCCGTTACGGAATGACGTTACGAATTCCTGGTTTCGAACTTCCTGACGACGTTCAGGAATCTTATTTGTCTGTGGTCTCGACTCACCAAAGACGTAAAAGACTGCGTTTGATCATCGTCGCAGCTGTGGCATTGATCGCTGTAATGGGGTTTGGGATCTTTAAGATGATGAACTAGGGGCCACTTCAAATACTCTTGCCGCTTGAATGACAGGGACGCTGGACATGAACGGACGATATTACATTCGTGTACGTGGTCGGAGGCAGGGGCCCTTGACTGTGGAACAGTTGCATTCGCT
>JBILXT010000126.1:0-17795 GCA_044378235.1 Planctomycetaceae bacterium | reverse complement strand
ACAACGCCAGCCACTGTATGCACCAACTCCCTCTGGTGAAACGGGCGCGAGACCGACCGACGCGAGTTAGCCTCAAACCGTTTGACGTTCTCATTCCATTGATTGAAGGCACTTCGGCGTGTCGGACCTGAGCAGCGAACAGACCGCTGGTTTCTTACATCGGTCGATCCCTCACCGACGCAGCGAAACCACTTTTTGAACTACTGCTGTTTTTAACTATCTGGCAGAAGCTCAATGCGAGGAACTGAATCGCCCGGTGCGGACCCGCACGCCGGGTGGTGTGGGAGGGGCCTCGGAGCAATCCGGGTCCCGATCTTGGTTCGCCGGCCGCACCGGACCGGCCGACGCGCGAGCCCGGCGGTGGCGTAGTCGCAGGCGGGCGTCGCTCTCTTGGCTTCACACCGCAAGATCGAAGATGAACCGAGCCGTAATAGCCCGTCAGGCTTGTGGAACAAGCTGCTGTCTCGAATCCCGCATGACCCGGTTGATCGTCCGCAGAACATCGAGCACGGGTTGAACGCCCGGGAACCCAGGTTCCGTGGAGAAATCGGCCGTGAAGGAATCACCATTATTCGTGAAGTTGGGCAGCGACGAGAGTGCCGCTCTCAGGGCCTCGATCGGAGCCGGGAAGCCGGTCGCCTGCTCGTCGGGAGCATGGTAGGAAAAGCTGGCGGGTGTGCCCGGCAACCACCCAATGAACATGTTCGGGCCGTTCAAGGAGCCGGCGTACACACGGCTCTCTTCCGAAATGGAATAGTTCGCCGGGTTCGAGTAGGCGGCAGTATCGCCTGAGACGATCTGGTCGAGCGTAACGGGGGGACCGCTGTAGCTCCATTGCACGGCTAGATTCACCTGCGACGGGTCGGAGGCGGGATACGACCACTTGCCCCACACCTGGATCTTGTCGGGCGTCAGATAGCGCCACACGCCGGTAACGCGATCGCCCCACTGGCCCGGCCGCGTGACGGTGCCGTCGTTGATCTGCACCCTCACGCGGAGCCCGGAATCAGCGGCGGAGATGCCCAGGAACTTGCGGACCGGACCATCCACGGCGGCGATGATCGGAGCCGCGGACTCAGAGGTATCATCCGCATAGGCCCGCGGGTTGCCGGGCACCTCGTAGAGAATATCCAGGTAGTCGTAGTCATTGTCGTACCCATCGCCGTTGGTGTCGCCGTCGGCGAAGCGATCCCCGGTGTCAACTTCCTGGTCGAGGCCTTCACCGCCAACGAGTTGATCCCTGCCGGTGCCGCCGTTGAACCAGTCGTTGCCGTCATCACCCTGCAAGGCGTCGTTGCCCATGCCACCGACGAGTTCGTCGTTGCCGAGACCTCCCCACAGGCTATCTGTGCCCGCGTCGCCGTTCACCTTGTCGTTACCGTCACCCCCCATGACCCGGTCGTTGCCAGTTCCGCCGTCGAGCGTGTCGTTGCCGTTCTCACCCTGCAAGGCGTCGTTGCCCATGCCACCGACGAGTTCGTCGTTGCCGAGACCTCCCCACAGGCTGTCTGTGCCCGCGTCACCGTTCGCCTTGTCGTTACCGTCGCCCCCCATGACCCGGTCGTTGCCCCCGCCGCCCCAAGCGGCGTCGTTGCCAGTTCCGCCGTCGAGCGTGTCGTTGCCCTCACCGCCAAACAGCTGATCGTTTCCGTCGCCCCCGCTGAGCTGGTCCACGCCACGTCCGCCGCGGAGAATGTCGACCCCAGCGCCGCCATCGGCCCGCGAGGCGATTCCGGTCTGGTTCGTGAACGTATCGTTGCCCGCGAGCCCCGTGAACACCACCCGCGACACCTGTGCGGCCGGCACCGTGCGGCTTAACCGACCTGCAGCGGAGTTAAGCGACACAACAATATTCGCGCCCTGCTGGCCGACCTGAGCGGAATCGTTGCCCTCCGATCCCAAGATCGAAACGGTTCGCGACGCGCGGTCATAGCCGATCGCCGCCGCGAGGAGAATGCGGCCCTCGAGGCTCTCAAAGTTGCGGGCAAGCTCGCAGGCGATGGTTCGGTGTGCAGGACGGAAATTGCGGCGGCGAAGCATATTGCTACCCTTCTGAAGAAAGTCGGCCGTCGAAGACGGCGCCCCCTAATATAGGCAGGCCCCAGTGCCTTTCAATGCCAACATCGGGGCATTTCGTGGGTGCTTGGCGAACGGTTTGACACTCCGGTCGTGACAACGAATGGCACGTAGTTAAGCGGATCCTCGGCAATTATCACCAAGTTGGGAAACTTGGGTAGCCGCCCAAGTTCGCGAGGCGATTGCCCAAACTTACATACCACGCCGCTGTTTCACTACCTAAGTGCCATTCGTGAGACCGACCGGAGGGACTTAGCACTCAGCCGTTCGCCGCTCCGGTCACAACGACTGAGGGCACTCCGGCGTGTCGGACCGACGCGTCGAAGCGAGGTTCCACTCACAACATCGGTCGTGACCAGGTATGACGGTTCAAAACTGGAAAAACTGGTTCTGAATAACTTCGCGTCATCCTGAGTTGCCTTGAGAGAATGAGATTTTCGTATCGCTCTCTCAAATGGAGACCATCTATGGCCAGCAAACAAAGAACTCGTCCGAAGAAATCTCAGTCCCGGTCCACCGGAGACAAACTTCCCGAAGAGCTGGGCGAGCTTCAGAAAGAAGCCTCGCTCCAGGCCGTTCGCGGCGGTGGCGAAGGAGACGTCTCAAAGACTCATGTGCTCTGGCTGCACAAAACCAAGGCTCCGTCTCACATTGTGTCACCGCTGGTCGCTGACGGCCGCATGTTCCTTATCAAACAAGGCGAGATCACCGCGTCGTTTGATATTGCGAAAGGGGCAGCCGGTGTGGGAACGTCGCCGCGTGGGTGCTGATGGATCCTATCTGGCCGCTCCTGTTTTCGGCGACGGGAAGATTTATGTCGTTTCTGAACCAGGCGTGGTGAGTGTGATCGAGAGTGGTCCGGAGCAAAAAATTCTGGCGAACGATGACATGGGAGAAGCCATCGCGGCGACTCCGGCCCTCGTCGACGGCCACATCTTCCTCCGTACTCGCACCAAACTGTATTGCATTGCCGATATGGCGAAGTAACCCCGCAATCGGGGGAGAATATGGCCGACAGGAAGGTTGTGGGGAAACTTCGCTGGTTCTCGCTTTCAAATCCTGGCAGGCGTTGCCCCGCACCCCAGCCTTCTCCCCCGTTTTGATTCCCCGTCTCAGGGACCTTCGTTCTTCCACCAGCGCAGCTCATTCGCACCTCGCTCCGCACAGCCAACGATATCCATCCGACCGTCATGGTTCAGATCGGCAATGATGACTGTGACGGCATTCGGCCAGTTTTCTTTGAGCCGATGCTGCGGCCATCCTCCCGTGGCATCACCCCTGTTTTCGAACCATGCGAGTCGTCCTTCATCGCCCCAGCCAGTTGCAACGATGTCCTGATCGCCGTCCCCATCAAGGTCCGCGGCAACGGCCTCGAACCCCTGCGCGAAACTAGCCGCCACAACGTGCTTCTTCCATTGGCTGCCAATGCCTGGCGCACCGATGTTCTCGTACCAGGCGATCTGATGCGATTCGGGCGACTGATTCCCGACACCGGCGGCAATCCCGAACGCCATCAGCACATCAGAATCTCCGTCACCATCCATGTCGACCGGATGTCCATGAGCCGGCGCCGATGTCGTGTCATCGATTATTGTTTTCTGCCACGGTGTGGCAGTCGGCTGGCCGGAATTCGAATACCAGACGACGTGATTGCCGGTTCGAGACGTTCCGAGAAGATCGGGCTTTCCATCTCGATTGAAATCCGCAACAGCAATTGTGCGAGTTTCGCCAATCATTCCTTCAATTTCATGCCGAACCCAGCTCTCTCCGCGGCCAGGACTGCCGACGTTTTCAAACCAGTCAAACCGATTTCCAAATCGCCAGCTGGAGGCTGCTGCATCCAGATCGCCGTCCCCATCCAGGTCGGCCAGCGTCACGTCATAAGATCCAGGCAGTTCACCGGCCGCACACACTCGATGAAGCTTCCACTGTTCTGTCATTCTGTCACTGCCCGGGTTTTCGAACCAACGAATATCCCACTTGAGATTATCGACGATCACGACGTCCGGACGGCCATCAGCATTCACATCGCCAATCGCATGTCGCTCCAGTCGCACCGGCTGCTTGTCTTCCATCGCATATTTCTGAATAAACGAATGCCGAAAGTGACCTTTGCCATCGTTCTGCAGCAAATAGAGATTACTGTTTGGCTCCGCATCAGCACTGGTCAGATCCAGATCACCGTCGCCGTCCAGATCGGCGGCCGCGCACGCATAAGAATATGTGTAGTTGCCCAGCAGCCGCTGCTCCGTAAATCGAAGCGGCCCGGCTGAAAAGGTTCGCGACGTCTCGGCCTCGGCGGACGGAACACCATCCGGGATCAGTAGCGTCGACAGGACCTGAGCGTACACCCGATGTCCGAAATCATTGGGATGGTTGACGCCATTGCCTGTCTGATCCCAGTCCTTTTTTACCTTAAGAATTTCGAACCAGACCGACGTGACATCTGCCAGAGCAACTCCGGGCCTGCAAAGTCCGGCCAGTGCGTCGCGATACTGAGGGAACAGTGGCTGCTGCAGTCGGGTCCAGTCGGCATTTCCGGTCATGGAGGCCACGAGGATAAACTCCACTTCCGGAAGCCTCTCCCGGATTTTCGCCATCACGGCCTCCGTATTGGCCCGATACTCTTCGGCAGACCGACCAGCTGAATCATTCATTCCGAAAGCGATGATCACAAGGTCGGGATTGGGTGCCACAACTTTGTCGATCGCAGAAAGCACCCAACTGGTGTCCGTGCCGCTGAGTGATGGATTGACCACGGCCACTTTGCCCTGATAGCGAGCTTCGAGATGACGTCGCAACAGCTCCGGGTACGGCGGCTGAAAAGGAACATCCTCGGCCCACCCGGAGGCATTGCAGCCAGCCGAAATACTGTCACCCACAACGACCATGGACACCGGTTTCTTCGTCAACAGCTTTTGCAGAGTGCGTGGCAGTGCATTGGCATCGAATTTCGGAGTCGCACCCTGCCACAGATTCGGCGCATGAACATAGGTGATACAGGTCTGCATCTCTGCATATTCGAGTCGCGATCCGAAAAAGATCTCTCCGTTGCCGTCTCGATGAGTCAGCTCATACTTTTGCGACTTCGCAGGGCGACGTAATTCCAATGGCGTTCGAGATGGAATGCGAGAGCCAGCGGGAAGCAGGATCTCCCGGGATTCAGCCTTCCAGATATAATCCCGCCCCTCTTCCCAGGTGATTGTCCCGGTCGAATCCTGAACCTTCAAAATTGTCTGGATCGGAAAAAGGACAGAAGCGTGAGCCGCTTTACCATCAGAATCCCGGATGAACAACACAGACTCGGCCTGCATCACGGTCCCCTCCCAGAATGGACGCAGGAGGTCGGGGACGTATTGCCATTCAGGCTTCAGCGGTTCGTCTGCACTGGCAGCGCCCGCCAGCAGCATCGCAGCGAAACTCAGTATCACGGGCAGAGATCGTCCATTCATCAGCCAATCCCATCTTGAAGTGTTCCGGGAATCCCCATGCCTGCTGCCAAGGGGAAATTCTTTTTTCCGTTGAGCCTGAGGCGCTAGTGCTTCGTCAACGGTCGTTTGAGGAGCTGAGCTGAAGCGGACGAGACGTCCGCGCTCCCGGAGCGCGGGCGTCTCGCCCGCTGACCATTCCTCAATTCATCATTGACAAAGCTCTATTGCCTCAGGCTCAGGTTTCTCGGTTCGGTACGTCTGTTTCTGCTGATCGCCATGCTATTCAGTTGCCTCAGCCAAACAATTCCACCAGCGGCTGACCGCCGCCCACCACAGGCACTGGTCGACCAAACGCATCATGAATTCGTGCTTCAGGAGCAATCCCCAGCGCGTGAAAGATCGTCGCCGACAGAGTCTCAGGACTCACCGGATTATCCGCCGGGTACGCGGCGTCTTTGTCAGAAGCCCCCCAGGTGATGCCTCCTCGAATCCCGCCTCCGGCAAGGACTGCGGGAAAGCAGTGACTCCAGTGCCCTCTGCCCCAGGCAGCGGTGTCCGGCTTTGGAGTCCTCCCCATTTCTCCAACGCATACGATCAGCGTTTCGTCGAGCAGCCCGCGGTCGCTCATGTCGGTGAGCAGCGCTGAAAAAGTCTGATCCAGTCCGGGCAGCAGATGTTTCCCCACATCGTGAGATCCGGTGTGGCTGTCCCAGCTATAGCCATCAGGGCAGTCCCACAGCACCGTCACAAATCGAGCGCCGGCTTCCAGCATACGGCGTCCCATCAATGCCGATTGCCCAAAGAGATGCCGTCCGTACCGATCGCGAAGGCCGGGCGACTCGCGGCGAATATCAAACGCGGCCCGCATTTTTTCAGAGGTCACGAGGTCAACCGCTCGGGTCTGAACTCGTCCGTATTCTTCCACGCTTCGCACGCGATCCATCTGCCGTCGAGCCGTATCGAACTGTTCCAGCAGACTCACTCGGCGTACCGTGCGGTCCAGAGTCAAATCAGCCTGTGCATCCATGCCCTGAATGCGAAAATCCAGCTCTGTATCAGTGCAGTCGCGGAAATACGGATTGTCATCCTTGTTACGCTTTTCGATTCTGGTGGCGAGAGGATTGAAGGAACGGCCCAGCCAGCCCGCATACTGACCCGAACGATCGTAACCCTGAATATGGCCCAGGGGATTCGGAAGATAGACGTAACTCGGAAAATCGCGACGCTGAGCTGGAGGCCTGGTTCGATCGGCTTGCTGATCGAGATACTCCACGACTGAACCCATCGCTGGCCAGTCCTTCTCCGTTGCATCCACCATCGCTGCTCCTCTGGGAGCCGGTGGCAGAGGATGACCGGTCTGAATGTAATGGCACGCGTTGTGGTCGTTGTGCGGATGAGTCATCGTGCGAATCACAGCGAAGCGATCCGACATCGCCGCCAGCTTTGGCAGTTTTTCGCAGATCATCAGTCCTGGAGTTCGAGATGCTGTTGGCTTGTAGGGGCCTCGAATGCCAATTGGCGCATCGGGCTTCATGTCGAACGTTTCGAGCTGACTCGGACCGCCGAACAGGAACAAAAACATCACTGACTTCGCTCGGGGACGCACCACCGCCCCGGAATCTTCGGCAGCGAGCAACGATGACAGACTTGTGCCCAGCAGCCCAGTACCGGCAGCCTGCAACAAGTCACGCCGTGAGAATCCGTTGCACAACTGCTTAGGCGGTCCCTGAATCGTAAGCATAAACGCAGATCCTGCGACACTTGAAGGGCGTAAACCCGCGAGCATAGCCAAATGATTTCGAGCCGTCTGGTGTACTCCCTCATTTCATTGCTGACAAGAGCACTGGCAATCAAAACATCCCTTTTTAAAAAATCAAAGCTGAGTTATGGCGCACGAGTTACCGTATCCCCAGATCTGTTTTAGTATTTATTTCAACCGGAAAAACTCTGTGAGAACCGATCAGGGAGATAACATCATGGCAACCCATTCAGATTCTCGTTCAACTTTTCCGCAGTCCGTCCATCGCCGGTTTTTGCAGCGGGTGTCGCGTACATCCGCGATCCTCGCGGTCGCCATGTTGCTCGGCGGCGTTCCTCTGCTCGCTGACGATCAGCCACAACCCGCGTGGGCGATGACAAAAACCGTCTCGCTTGATGGTCTCGAAGTCTCGCTCTCGAAGCCTCGGCTGGTGGCCCGCAGTCAGAGATACCTCTGGTTTCCCACGATGACGCGGCTCTCGGGCGGTGAGCTGTTCGCGACATTCTCGACTAATCTGGATGCCATCGTTGCGGATCGAACCTCTTCCGTCAGTTGGTCGGCGGATGATGGTCTGACATGGAGTGAACCCTCTTCCATCATGCCCGCAGGCGACCTCTACGCCGAAACAATGTTACGACTGAAGAACGGCGACGAGATGTTGCTGCCGTTCAATCTCTATCCGGATGGAGAGGCGATGCGCGGCTGGCATCAGATCGTCTCGGGAAAGAAAGGCGAACGGAAAGTCGCCTTCACCGACAAGAGCATTACCGTCTCCGGTTGGCCCAGGGCCGATCGCAGCTTCAATGAGAAGTTGGGACTATCGGGCTTCGGTTTCAACGGCCACGGAATTACGGGCATGTCGGGCGAGTACCTGGCCACGATGTATGGATTCTTCAAAGACGAGCTTCGGTATAGTTTGGTAATGGTGGAATCCACCGATGGCCTGGCATGGAAGTTCCGCTCGCTGATCGCGGGCTTCGATTGCCCGCTCGCCGGCGGCGAAGGGCCGTGTGA
The DNA here is from genome assembly GCA_044378235.1 of Planctomycetaceae bacterium. Classification (GTDB taxonomy): domain Bacteria; phylum Planctomycetota; class Planctomycetia; order Planctomycetales; family Planctomycetaceae; genus SXXK01. The sequence goes on along the minus strand of JBILXT010000126.1, from coordinate 9,515 downwards.
ATCGCAGACGGTCCGCCTGAAAGACGGGCGATTGATGAACATCTTTCGACTGGCTTCCAATGTTCCCTACGGCCAGACATTCAGCGACGATGATGGCAAGACGTGGTCGGCACCGGTGGCCATGCAGGACGCTCATTCTGTGCAGCCGAGCGTGGCACCGACGAAAGACGGTTCCCTTGTTCTGTCCGGCGGCCGACCCGGAATTCTCGCCTGGATCAACCGTTCCGGCGACGGCAAGGAATGGCAGCAGGTGGACTTACAAAGCCATCACAATGAAAACCATCCGCAGGACGCCATCATGCGTTCGGACCAGACGACTTCATACACGGAAGTCGTGGCATTGGATGAACAGTCAGTGATCGTGATGTATGACCGCATTCCCCACGGCTGGAACTCGATCCCCGAGAACGCGTCGGATACGAACAGCATCTGGGTCGTTAAGCTCACCTGGAAAGCGAACTCACAGAAATGAAACTGTTCAAGTCATGGATTAAGGAAGACGGTCCGCGATTAGAAGGATCACGCGATCTCGACAGTTCCAAGCTGCAGTCACCGTGCATTGTGCGGCTTCCCTCGCGAGGCTATCGACTGTTCTACACGGCCGTCGGGCCAGCGAAGCCTTATCCGAATTGTCAGGGGTATATTCTCAGTGCCGTTTCCGAAGATGGACTGAACTTTCAGAAGGAACCGGGGATTCGATTAGCGCCTCAGCCGAAGATTCCGCATATGTCACTGCGAGTGATCTCCCCTTCGGTCACCGCGTGTGCGGACGGTCGTTGGCGAATGTATTTTGAATCGCGGGGTTCGGCCGATATTCCCACGGTCATCTGCAGTGCAATTTCTACCGACATGCTCAACTGGGAACTTGAAGCGGGAATTCGTTTGCAGGCACCGGGCGAGGTGGGCGGCGTGCGATATAGGTCATTGCCCGATGAGCGAGGTCGAATGTATTACTTCGAGTCGGTGCGTTGTCCGGACGGTGATTCTCCGGGAACGCGGATCTCTCAACGGATCATGAGTGCCATCACCTCGGACGGACTGCATTTCGAGAAGGAGCCAGGCGTCCGAGTCCTCGACAGGCAGTCGACTTATGACTCCGCCGGAATCACGACGGGGGAGGTAATTGCTCCGCCAGAGTCGGGCGGATTTTGGACGATGTTTCTCTCGGCCTGGCAGGTGCCAGTTCCGGGGGCGGCAGTCCCGGTCCACCCCAGCCACGATATCGAGGCCATCGCGAACGGACGCAGTGCCGACTTTGCCGCCGCCTCGATTGCTTCGGACATGTCGGGGTTCCGGTCTCGGATCTTTGTGTCCCGGTCGGTAGACGGACTGAAGTGGGGACCCCCGGAATTAATTCTGGAAGGGGATGGATACGGGGGGAGAGAAATCGATGCGGTCCATGCAGAGGATATGTCGCTGATCCAGATCGCACCAGGCCGCTTTCGTATGTACTATGCCGCATGTGATGCGCGGGGACGATGGTGTGTCGCCAGCGCAATCCATGGTAACGAGTGAACAAATCGTCCCGGCTGACGTGTACATTCCGAAGCTTCTGTCTCTGAGCCCACCATGAGCGACCCGACTGAGTTCTCCCTTCCGGAATCCGCTCAGCGCCGCAACGGGCTGGTGTTCCTCACTTCAATGTCACTCGTTTATTTGATTGCTCCGGTCACTTATGTGGGTGTCTTACACGCCACAATCCTCGATTCGCTCAAGGCCAGTGACACGGTCGCCAACCTGCCGGAAGCCGTCTATTTGTGGGTGACTCCGTTGCCGCTGCTGATCGCCTGGTTCTGGCCGTCGCCGCAGTTGTTGCGACCGATGTTAACCTCGGCATTGATTGTGAAGGGAGCGGCGGGTTCGCTGGCGGCGCTGGTCTTTGCACTGGCACCCAGGTCATTCTGGATTCCCATGATGATCATCCACCCTGCCATCATTGGAGTGACAGGCGGCGTCCAGACAATGTGTCTGTGGGAACTGATCGGACGTGGCATGACTCCGAAAATGCGAGGCCTCACGCTGGGATGGACCTTCGGCATTGGACCGATCTTTGCGGTGCTGGGATCCTGTGGGTCGCAACTGATCCTGAAGGGCGATTTTCTTGGGATGCTGAAAGTGACGCCCATTCCTCAGCCCTGGAGTTATGTGATCCTGTTCGGCGTATCGTGTCCCGCGATGTGGTTGTCGGCGGTGCTCGTCCAGATGGCTCAAGTGCCTCCGGTTCCCGATGCCGACTCAGAATCGGCGTCTGGTATGCAATGGAAGGAGATCCTGATCGGACTGCGGGCGTACTTCCTGAACCCACTGATTGTCATCGCGGCGATCGGTTTCCTCCTGACGTACAGCGGCACCATGATAATGAATAACATGTCGCTGTATGCTCGCGAAACGTTGGGTGAAGCCCCCGAGAAATACGCGGGAATTCAGTTGGCTCTGCGTTTTGGATTCAAGTCTCTGATGGGCTTTGGATTGGGGTGGCTTGTGACCAGAATGCATGCCAGAGCGTCACTGATGGCCACGACATCGATCTGCATCGCGGGAATCGCGTGGGCACTGTTCGTTCCGGGCAAATGGTACCTGCTCGGCTTCGGACTGCTTGGCGGCGGCGAACTGTTCTATGTCTATTATCTGAATTTCATCGTCAGTTGTTCGAAGCCGGAACGGATGCGCGAGAACACGGCTTACACCACTTTGGTGACAGTCACAATTGGTATCATGCCGATTCTGTTCGGGCTGCTGTCCGATCGATACGGTCTGCGAGCAAGTTTCGTGGCCGCGATTGGCATTCTGGTCCTGGCGCTGGTTCTGGTGCAGACGCGATTACCAAAACAGCCAACAGTTTTATGATCCGAAATCAGACTAATGCTCGGTCGTTTACCGCCCAGCCACAGGCGCCGGCTTTTGCGCTGGGCCAGCGCCTGTGGCTGGGCGGTAAACAAAGCTATTCAACAACCCCCTAACAACTAACCAAGCCCCCCATGACCAACAAACGTTTTCCTGCTGGCATCATGAGTACCTGCTGCATTCCGTGGGATGCTGACGGTCGCTTCGCCGAAGGTATCTTTCGCCGCAATGTGCAACACGCCCTGCATGGCACAAAGCTGCTCTATGTCTTCGGCACCGCCGGAGAAGGGTATGCCGTGACAGATCGCCAGTTCGACGAAATCGTCACCGCTTTTGCCGACGAAATGCTGCGGGGACAGGCTGAGCCGATGGTCGGCGTAATCGATCTGTCCCTTGGCACGATCATTGAACGCATCCAGCGGGCTCGCGACCTCGGAGTGAGTCAGTTTCAAATCTCACTCCCGAGCTGGGCTGCACTTAGCGAACTGGAATTGTTCAGCTTCTTCAAGCATATCTGCGGCGGTTTTCCCGACTGCAGGTTCATGCACTACAACCTGCCTCGAACCAAGCGGATGGTTTCCGGCAAAGAGTACGGACGCCTCGCGGCCGAACATCCGAATCTGGTCGCCACGAAGAACTGCGGCGATTCACAGTCGCACCTTCGCAGCCTGATCGAGGACTCGCCCGAGCTGCAGCATTTCCTGTCGGAAGCGGGTTATGTTTACGGATCGCTGTTCGGCGAATGCGGCATCCTCGCCTCGTTCATCATGAACTGGCCAAAGTTAAGGGCTCTGTTCGATGCAGGTCAGCGCTGCGACGTGGCCACGATAGTCGCGATTCAGCGCGAGGTCGATATCGTGCTCCAGACCCTGTTCGAGGCAATCCCCGACAATCGTATCGACGGCAGCTATGACAAGCTGTTCGAGAAAATGTACGAGCCTGACATGCCGCTGCGTCTTCAGCCTCCGTACATCGGTTCCAGTGACGAGGAGTACCACAACTTTGTACGTCTGCTGAAGCAGCGACTGCCGGACTGGGTGCCCACGGTCACGTCCAAATAGTGCGTCGTTTACCGCCCAGCCGCAGGCGCCGGCCTCAAAGAAAGCCGGCGCCTGCGGCTGGGCGAAAAACAAGAAACAGAATGGCTCTTACCATGAATTCCATCGCCTCGATTTCTGCAATCGATGTTCACGGGCACTATGGTGCCTACATTCAACTCGACAAGTCCGATCTGTACAACCGGATGATGACCGGGGACGCTGTGGAGATCGTCCGGCGAGCCGCGGCAGTTAACGTCGGTCTGACGATTGTCTCGCCGCTACTGGCCCTGCTGCCAAGATTCAAAGCCAATGCTGCCGTCGGGAATGAAGAGGCGGCGAGGATTGTGGCTCAGACCCCGGGGCTGAAGCAGTATGTGGTCATCGATCCGCTTCGACCAGAGACGTATTCGCAGGCCGATGCGATGCTGCAGCAGCCGCAATGCGTCGGCATCAAGCTTCACCCCGAGGAACACGGCTACCCGATTCGCGACCACGCGGAAAAGCTTTTCGAGTTCGCGGCCGCACGAAAGGCCATCGTCCTCACGCACAGCAGTGAGCAGAATAGTCTGTGCGAGGATTTTGTTCCGTGGGCCAATCGATATCCCGAGGTCCGGTTGATTCTGGCTCATATCGGCTGCGGCTGGGATGGCGATGTCACTCATCAGGTGCGCGCGATCCAGAAGACCGAGCGCGGCAATGTTTTTGCGGATACATCCAGCGCCCGCTCGATCATGCCCGGCCTGATTGAGTGGGCCGTTCAGGAGATCGGGGCCGAGCGTGTCCTGTTTGGTACCGACACCCCGCTCTACAGTACAGCTATGCACCGAGCTCGCATCGATCATGCGGACTTGTCCGAGGCTGACAAACGCCTGATCCTGCGGGACAATGCCCTGAAGTTGTTTGGAGCGAGTTTGGCAGCGTGTTCAAAACAGGTTGCCAATTGACGGCGTTCTATTCCGAGTCGCACCTTGCTCGCCTGAAATAGAGTACAACGTCCTGTGCTTCTCCGACGCTTTATTCAGCCATCATGGATTCTTCAATGAACATTATCCCCGGCCTGCAGAAAATGCATGGTGAAATGACCGAATGGCGGCACAAGCTGCATGCCCATCCTCAAACGGCCTTCGAAGAGACATATGCGTCTGAGCTGATTTCCGCATGTCTCGAATCGCGGGGTGTTGAGATTCACCGAGGTCTTGCGGGCACGGGAGTCGTGGGCACCATTCGAGGTTCTTTGAAGGATCCTGAACGTGGCAAGCGAAGCATCGGGCTTCGAGCTGACATTGATGCTCTGGATATCACCGAACAGAATGATCTGCCCTACCGGTCTAAGTATCCCGGAAAGATGCATGCGTGCGGGCATGACGGGCACACAGCCATGCTGCTTGGTGCCGCCGGTTATCTGGCAAAGACCAGACAGTTTTCCGGAACTGTGCATGTGATCTTTCAGCCAGCCGAAGAGAATGAAGGTGGCGGTCGAGTGATGGTGGAGCAGGGACTTTTTGATCTGTTCCCCTGCGACATGATTTTCGGAATGCACAACTGGCCCGGTATCGATGTGGGGCACTTTGCGCTGTGCACGGGCCCCATCATGGCGGCATTTGACGTTTTTGAAATCAACGTCCGCGGTCGCGGATGTCATGCAGCGATGCCTCATGTGGGTGCCGATCCGATCGTGGCTTCCGCTCAGATTGTGTCGGCCTTGCAGACCATCGCCAGTCGCCATGTGAATCCGATGGAACAGATCGTTGTCAGTGTGACTCAGATCCACGGTGGCGACACGTGGAATGTCATTCCGGGAGAAGTGCAGCTGCGTGGGACTGTGAGGACCTTCCTGCCGACTGTGCAGACGCTGGCGGAACAGCGGATGAAAGCAATTGTCAACGGAATCGCTACTGCGATGGGGTGCTCGGCGGACGTTGACTATCAGCGACGGTATCCCGCCACGATCAATACGCCGAAAGAATCGTCCATCGCAGCGTCCGCAGCTGCTGAGATCGCCGGAACGGAGAATGTGGATTTGCAGGCAATTCCATGTATGGGTTCCGAAGATTTCGCATTCATGCTTCAGAAGTGTCCGGGGTGTTACATTTGGGCCGGAAATGGCCCGTGCATTGATGGCCGAGTTCTTCACAACGGTCGCTACAACTTTAACGATGATCTGCTGCCCGTTGGGGCCAGCTACTGGGCTCGATTGACAGAATCCTGCCTGTAAGACTGCCAGCAGGCAAGGGATCGAATCCTGGACAGACGGTGAATAAAGCCAGCGAGAACCTGCTTGCATCGCTTTCACGTTCTCTTCTACCGACGGAGCAGCGAGATGCCGCCGGCGATCACAACCTGACCAAGTCAGAGATCAATCCGTATTCTCACTGCGAGTTGCCAGTGTTCGTTGCCCGCGTCGGCGTGTCGGACCGGAGTAGCCAAGATGAGTTCTGTTTCACAAGTGATCATGACCAGTTAGCGACGAAAGTGCGGGAGTCTTTGGAGACCTTAGAATCGCCGACAACAATCCCAGCCCGATTCGTTTCGGTGGTTCGCGAGTGCCGGAAACAGCGGTGCCAGCCTCATTGAGAGCCGGAAGGCGGATACGTTGGGAGCATGCCATTACTGTCTTGGCGTGAGCGATCAGTTGAAACAGCTGGCCCCAGTTCCGCTGCCGCTGCAATACGAACAACGGGCGGAGCGGTATTACGACATACGGAGGACGCCATGGTGTCAGATTGCCCCGGACCGTCAGGTTGCTCCTCTGTTCCGCGAATGGGCGGATCCATCTCTGCTCGCCGGTCTCCACGCGAAGATTGACTTCTGGCAAAACATCGCCGGCATTGAACTGGATTCGCACTCGCAGGCAATGCTGTTACTTTGGCGGAGCGTAAGGATCGGGCGTACCCATTTGGATGAGCGGATGGTCCTTTACGCTCGCCTCATACGCCCCCACGATTTTCAACATCGGACCAACCACCCAGGTGTCAGCAGTTGGCGTTTCTTCGCGAGGGTCTCTAAAGAGGTTGTAGATCGTCGGTACGGGGTTCTTGACCGGCGGGTCAAACATTGTGTCCTGCCGCATGAAATGCATCTTCCAGTTCCGCCACTTCACTGCCTGCAATCGCTCCGCGCAGAATATAGGGAATCCCTCCCTGGCTGACTTCTCGGTCCTCCCGAGGAGAAAGTCAGACTGATCCAGACTGTCCATCGGACGTCCGTCGTCCGGCACTTTCGCGTCGGCGAACTTTGCGAGTGTGGCGAACATGTCCGCGCCATGCACAATCTCGTTGCTCACACGCTCGGCCTCGATCTTGCCGGGCCACCGAATCAGGAACGGCACACGGATGCCGCCCTCCAGAGCGGTGAAATACTGTCCGCGCCACGGACCGGCCCAGCCATCCCAGGGTTTGAAAAACTCCGGGCCGTTGTCGCTGGTGAAGATGACGATGGTGTTGTCGCGAACGCCCGCCTTGTCCACCGCGTCTAGCATCTGTCCGACGTTGGCGTCCATCTCCGCGAGCATGTCCGCCCAATCGCCATTGCCGGTTTTGCCTGCGAAGGCGGGGTTCGGCAGCGTGGGGAGATGCGGCTGCGTAAGCGCGACGTAGGCAATGAACGGCTTGTCGGACTTGGCCTGCCGTTCGATGAACGCAACCGAGCGTCGGGTAATCTCCGCGTCGATGAGCCGGCGCTGCTCCACGTCATAGACTTTCAGCTCACGACTCTTCTCGCCCTTCTTGCCTTCCATCATCTTTTCCGATGGCATGATGTCGGGCGAGTAGCCGGGAGCGGATGGCCAGAGCGCCTCGTCCGTCGTGCGCGGGATACCGAACCACTCATCGAAGCCCTGGTCGTTGGGCAGCCGTCCATCGTGACTGCCGAGATGCCACTTACCGTAGTAGCCGGTTGAGTAGCCCGCGTCCGACAACGCTTCACCGATGGTCACTTCCCATCGCGTCAGTCCATCGGCCACGCCGCCAAACGGCACGGAATGGCAGCCCGAGCGAATCGCCCAGCGTCCGGTCATCAGACTCGCTCGGCTCGGCGTGCACTGCGTCTCCATATTCATATTGAGCAACCGCAGGCCCTGCCTGGCGAGACTGTCAATGCGCGGGGTGGCCACGCCTCGCGTAATTCCACCGCCGTAACAGCCGATTTCACCATAGCCGAGATTGTCGGTCAGGATGAAGACGATGTTGGGTTTCTTCTCCGCCGCATTCGCTGGAGCGCCCAGGCCCGTTAGTGAAACTGCCGCGACTCCGCAAGCGATCGCCACGGTGAAAAGTTTTTGGGTGAAAGTGATTTTCAATGTTGTGTCCTTCCGGCCATCAAATCAAATGATCCGCACCCGTCGACGACGAAGAATGCGGCCACCAATCTTCGCTAATTATCGATCAGCTGGGAAGAGACTTTCCTGGCCTCCGGTTCAGAGGAACTCGCCAAACACTGAAGGCATTTCACCCCCTGATCATTTACCAGGACGGTCGTGGCTCAGACTACCGGGATGTGTTGTATCAATAGTTACTTAAGGCGATTGTGGCGCATCGTGTTGCGGATCGACCGGATCGTTTCGAACCGCGCATGAAAAAGCGATTCTGGAAAATCCGACATGCTTATGAAGCCACGACATGAGGCCAAGCGTGAATTGCTCAAACGACGAAGCGAAAACTAAATGCCATTCGTCAAATCGACTGAAGGCAATCCGGCGTGTCGGACCGGAGCCGTGAATCTCGCTTCCGCAGAACGTCTGCGGTCCAGGCAACCGCATCCGCTTGTCGGCAAAAATTGTTCGCAGTTGCCACTCCTGACGCCTACGAGGTCGGCACTTGATCGAAGGCTTAAAGAATCCCTCGGTGGTTCGTGATAAGAAGGCTCTGAAAGGCTTCCCGATTCGCCCGATGAGGATGAGTCCTTTCCGACCGCTCTGCGATACATTGACTTGTTGTTCACAGCACCCCAATGTGGGCTGGTCGAAAGAGGCTCCGGCCTTTTGCGAGAATGTGATTAGTCACATCGAGAAACTGGGCCTCAATAATCAGAGGCGGCGATTCCGGTCTGAGACGATTGTGACTGCCGATGACCGGGACTCCAGTCACCATGTCCACAACGGTGCTAAGTTCAACATGGCTCAGAATTTTCTTCAAATGCTGCGTAAGCGACCAAACAATCACTTCGTAGATCTGAAAGATGTTTATCTGGTCGGTGGTGGAGCGAATCCCGGCAGCGAGCTCCCCGTCATCTACGAGTCCGCACGAGTTACCAGCCAGTTGATTGCTGAGGATCCTGGTCCAGTTTCCGCGAGAGCGTCGAGACTTCCGCAGTCATCTGGAGCTCGATGAGCTTACCAAACGGAGTGCTCTCATCAGCCACTGTTCCCCGCATTTTAAATGGCAAGACCGGCAACGGCCGCGAGTGAAGATAGAACCACAACGATCGCTCTTGAGGCTGCATTCTTAGGAGTGAGTTGGTAGAAGCCGTTGGCTGCAGCGAGAATCCCTGCAGCAACGATCAACTCGATTATCAATACTCGATTCGTGGCTCCTTGCAAAAATCGGATGGCAATGAAAACTGCCACGACGATCATTCCCTGAATGTACCCTCGCCATTTGTTGTAGTCTGATCCGAAGAGCACTACGCAGGCAG
>JBILXT010000496.1:0-4977 GCA_044378235.1 Planctomycetaceae bacterium | reverse complement strand
ACACCTCCATGCCCCGAACATTTCAGGATCACTCACGTTAGGCTGGACATCGATTCGGAAGAACCGGACAATGTCCGTCTTCAATTCTGATGCGGGGGCGTCGCCCGGAGTGTTGTGATTTCGGGTAACTGATCAGAACCTTTCTTTATTACGACGCCCCTGAATAGTGTTAGCGGCAGAGCTTGATGCTGACTCGTGATGAGATGCTGAGCCACCTCAAGGCCAAACGGCCTGTTGTGGCTCCATCGATGCTTAAATGCGATTTCGGAAACCTGCGACGGGAGACAGAACTCCTGGATTCAGCGGATTCGTCGTTGCTCCACTGGGACGTCATGGATGGCCATTTTGTGCCAAACCTGTCTTACGGCCCCATGGTGATCGATCGTGTTCGCCCACTTACAAAAACACCGTTCGACGCTCACCTGATGATTTCCGACCCTGCGAAATATCTGGATGAATACGTCAAAGCCGGATGTGAAGCGATCACGTTCCATCTGGAAGCAGTTCCTCAACCTGTTTCTTTGCTGCGTGAGATTCGCAGGCGAAATCTGGTGGCGGGGCTGGCGATTAACCCGGGAACCCCATTTTCCGCGGCAGAGCCATTCCTTCGGGAATGCGATCTGTTTCTGGTGATGAGCGTCAATCCGGGCTTCGGTGGTCAGAAATTCATGCCAGAAGTTGTGCCAAAGATTGCTGCGGCTCGAGCACTTGCCGGGAACGATTTGATTATCTCTGTAGACGGCGGAATTGGTCGCTCCACGATTAAACAATGTGCGGACGCAGGATGCGACGTGTTTGTGGCAGGAAGTTCCGTCTTTGATGAACCCTGTTATACGGCAGCGATTGCCGAGCTTGAGCAGACAGCAACTGGATCGCGGTCTGCTTCTTGAGGAATGAATCCTTATGTCAACGGTGATTTTGATTCGTGCAGGATCAACGGACTACGATGAGCAACATCGTGTCCTTGGAACGCTCGATATGCCCGTGAACAATCGTGGAGTCGAACAGATTCGCGAGATTAACGGGCAGCTGGCTTCGAAGGGCATTCGCCTTAAGGCCATTCTGACCTCGCCTGATGATCCGGCCTGTGGTACGGCTCATGCCGTCGCCGAAGTCCAGGGCGGCGTCAAAGTCAAGGAAATGGACGAATTGCGAAACGTCAATCAGGGCCTCTGGCAAGGTTTGCCGGAGTCTGATATCCGCAAGAGATTTCCTCGACTTTTTAAGTCCGGAAAAGAGGATGTGACCGCGATTTGTCCGCCGGAAGGTGAGACACTTTCCGACGCTTGCCAGCGTCTGGAGCGAGTCCTCAGCAAAGCCATGCGTAAATACGACGTGTTGGCAGTTGTGGCACCGGAGCCACTGGCAACCGTGATTCGATGTACGCTTCAGCACAGACGGCCTCACGTCACGGCCTGCCTGTGTGGTGAAGAGTCTAACGAGCTTGTGCAGATTCTTGAGTCGACGACATTTGAAGCGGCCCACTTTGTGGCGGTTGAAGAACCACAGCCTGTCGGGGCTACTCATTCCGTCGGCGAAATGGAGAGTGATCGATGAGTACTTTGGAAAACACGGATACCTCAGCGAAGCCAGCTATGAAGCGAGCAAAACGCGGAGTCCCGGAAGGTCTCTGGCTGCGTTGTGATGGGTGTGGTGCCACAGTCTTTCGCAAACAGGTTGAACAAAACCTGAATGTCTGCCCCGAGTGCGAACACCACTTCTACGTTCCAACGTCCATGCGAATTCGACAGCTGCTCGATCCGGACAGCTTCGAAGAATGGTACGCTGACATGACGTCAGGAGATCCGCTGGGATTTGCTGACCGCAAGCCATACAAAGAACGCATCATCGACGAGCAGAAAAAGACCGGCATGAAGGATGCCTGCACCGTCGGACGTGGCTATATGCGAGGACGCCCTCTGGTCTTCGCAACAACAGACTCCGCGTTCATCATGGGCAGCATGGGTTCTGTCGTCGGCGAAAAGCTGACTCGTGCCGTTGAGAAAGCCACGGAGCTCTCTCTGCCTCTGATCATCGTCAGCGGTTCCGGTGGTGGAGCGCGTATGCATGAAGGGATCATCTCCCTGATGCAAATGGGCAAAGTCTCCGCAGCTTTGGCTCGATTCCGTCGTGCAAATGGACTTTTCATTTCCGTTTTGACGAATCCTACGATGGGTGGAGTTGCCGCGAGCTTTGCTTCACTCGGTGATATCATCGTCGCGGAACCTCAAGCCCTGGTTGGCTTCGCTGGACCTCGAGTTGTTCAGGAGACCTGCAAAATCAACCTGCCAGAAGGGTTCCAGACCAGCGAATTCCTTCTGAAACATGGGTTTGTTGATCGCATTATCCATCGCTCCGAAATGCGATCTGAACTAGCTCGCCTGATCGATTATGGCAGCCGATAACGGTCTCTCCTTTAAAGCGTAACGGCGCAAGCCGTCCGGTGAGTGTCTGGACCATAGCCCCGTACTCACATCGTAATCCGCTCATCCGATCACCAACAAAAATGCCCGTGAGCTTATTCAGCTCTACGGGCATTTTTTTGCGTCACGCCGAGAAATTACGACTCATTCTGCCTCTGGATTTTCCTTCACAGTCGAACTTTCCTCCATCGCAGGTTGAACGATGCCCGCGAGCATTGCCTCCAACTCGCCCGACACTTTCTGAAAGAACGACGGATCAGGCGCACCGCCAGGAGTGGTGACGGCGGCATACGCTTCCAGGCGGTCAATCGTAAACGCAAGGATCGCCAGCAGTCTCGGGATTTCTCGTTCGATCGACTGCACCAGCTGAGCGGCACGACCGTGGTACTCATTGCCCTCGTGCGACGCCTCAATGTTCCAGCGTTTCACATTCGGAACCTGCTTCTGAGCAAACTCCATGGCCTTCTGAGCTGCTTCAAGGTCTTTTACTTCTTCAATACACGACGGCCTAAAATCTCCGGTACGCCGCATACGACATTGGTGCAGCCGGACGCGAGCATCAGCGATGTCTCGAATACAGTTTTCAATCTCTCGCTTCCAAAACGAAGGCCGGTCACGCTCCAGCCAGAACAGAATCTGCCGCAGTTGACTGTCGAGCGACGTGAGGCAAAGTCGAGCTTCCTCCTGAAATACAACGACCGCCGCTGCAAACTGCCGGATTGCATCTACCGATGAGACATTAGCTGACTGACCCATTGAGTATTCCCCTGCGAAACAATGATCGCCAGACAAAACCGGGACGGACTCCCGGGCATCCCCAAATTAGTTTGCCGAATCGACATCGGCAGGGTGCCTGTCCCGTTTTTGTCAGAGCTACGCCACCATTACTGCTGCTGGAGATACTCTTCCACCAACTGCGCTTTTCGCAGCAGATAGGGGATGAACTGTTCGTTCGATTCGACAAATCGTCCCAGCGACTTCATGTTCGAAACAAACTCTTCTGAAAACCGCAGTTGCTCCTGATCTCGCCAGGTCTGTCCCAAATGGTTGAGCTGTCCTGCGACCGCCGCGGTCTTTTCATTGATCTCTTCATTAAAGCGACGCAGCATTTGAGCAAATCGGCGAAGTTCGCCCGGATCCACAATGGCCTGAGTCATCCCTCGAACCTCCCACAAAAATGCGTGTGCTCACAGCTTCAGGAAACGCAAACACCGGATGATTCTCCGGATTTATTACGCGCCTTTTTCTTCCAGGATCTTCGGAACCACGAAGAACTCGCCATCCGTCTTCGGCGCATTGGACAAAGCCGCCTCGCGAGGCAGCGAAGGCAGCATCTGATCGTCACGGAACACATTTTCCGCAGGTACCGGATGAGTCATCGGCGCAACACCGGTGATATCGACCTCATCAAGCAGCCGGACATACTCCAGGATTGAGGTCAGTTGCTTCCCGGATGCCAGCAGCTCTTCGTCATCCAGAGCCAACCGAGCCAGTGAAGCCACTTTGCGAATGTCAGAGAGTTCCATAGTCGATCAATTTCATCGCTTTTAGGGTATCGGCCCAGAGGACAGGAACATCAACCTGCCCCATCCAAACACCCGGGTTCGCTGTATGATTTCACTTCTGCACTGAAATCGCAACTCCCGAAAGCCGGGTCTGGCGATCAAGACAATTCTCCGTTACTCGGCCTCGTTCTCTTCCTCCAGCTGGCGGATGTATTCCAGTGCATCCTCGGCCGTGCACACGATTCGCCCGGGATGTCGGCCGTCGCGATCACAATTTGCCAGCAGATCCAGCGCATCGCCGTCCTCCGCATTCGTCAACCGCCGCCGCGCTCTTGCACCAGCCGTTCCATCTTTTACTCGCTGAGCAAGGCCGTGGTTTTCGATTAACCAGCGAGTTCGATCTGAGATGTATCCCTCCAGAGCCGCCAGGCCAGCAGTCACGTGGTCCATGGGATCAATTCCTTTGCCCACATCGTGCATCAAGGATGCGATCAGAAAGTCTTCATCCCACGGTCGCTGTTCACGAGCCAGCTCGAACACCTGCAGACTGTGATACAAAACATCTCCCTCGGGATGGCTATCGCGATCCTGCCGCACCCGATCCAGCGGAAGCAAAAGCGAAAGGAAATAGTGATACTTGCGGTTGCCCGGCACCGGATCACTATCCGCCTTCATTTCACCATCTGCAGAAACCAACTGTTGTAAAGACTGACGGATCTCGAAGTCAGTCGGCAACGCCTCTGGCGGAATATGGCTGCGAGTAATCGCTCGCGCGGCCCGCCAACGGGCCTGAGCGTAGTTCGTCTCACGCCGCCCACTCAGCAACCTCGCTGCCTCAAAACAGATTTCACGACGAAGTCGATCAAGATCCATAGGTCGAAGCTGCCGTTCAGGCAAAAGTGAGAACTAAAGATTCTATGTGCCACTAACTCAACAGTCGAATGCCAGCGAAAAGCGGTCAGCTGGTACTCACTATGATTTCGATGATAGGAGAATATCGAACTCCGGGCAAAACGGAGCGATCTTTATTTGGCCGGATCGACGGACCT
>JBILXT010000497.1:0-4977 GCA_044378235.1 Planctomycetaceae bacterium | reverse complement strand
ACGACGCTCGGTCCCGGACACGCTACGTACCTTGACAACTCCACACCATTCAACGATCCTGAAAACTAACCCGGCAGCACGCTGCGTGCCGAACGTCATTGGGCGTGAGCCCTCCGTGGATCGCTTGAAGCGGAACAGCGCGAGCTGTCCGGTGAGGAAACGCAAATCCCATTCAGAAACCGGAGGGCTCGCGACCTTCCGCTTCAAACCGCTGACAGCAGGTAACCAATGTGGAGCACGAAAGACACGGAGGGCTGACGCCCAGCCGCTCGCCGGGAGTCCGGAACTCAGGGAATTCCCGGGCTTTTGGCTCGTCGATCTTGCGGCTTCTGAGCAATTCATCAGAATCCGGCAGCCTGCATGACGAAGTCAGAGCTGGCTTTGCATGGGGGCTTCAGACATCCCCAACATCAATCATTTTTTTGCGTTCTCATCCCGGAGCATCGGTTCATGGCGGTTCGTGGCGTACGTGGGGCAACCACTGTGGAGTCTGACGATCCGACCTTGATTCGAGCGGCTGCGCGGGAATTGATGGAAGAGCTGCTTCGCCGCAATCAGATCACCGACTTCGATGAAGTCATCTCAGCCGTCTTTACGACGACTCAGGATCTCTGCTCCGCCTTCCCGGCTGAAGCTGCACGGGCGATGGGGATGAGTCAGGTACCGCTCTTGTGTGCTCAGGAAATTCCTGTCCCGGGATCGATGGCTCGCTGCATTCGAGTGCTCCTGCATATCAATTCGGAGCGCACTCCCAAAGAAATCGAGCACGTGTATCTGCGTGATGCTCAGAAGCTGCGACCCGATCTGAAGAGTGCTCAGTAGTTAGCGCTTTGTCACACTTCAATTTTGCGGTAGTGGACCTTGCTAAAGGTCCCCGGCTGGGATCTTTAGCAGGATCCACTACGCCAGCCCCGTTTTTGATTTTGACAGAGGACTCGTTCACCACCTCCACCTGAGAGCTTGGCCAGGCAGTAGTGTACCTCTGCATTCCTGAAAATTCCCTGTGCTGCGAATTTGCACGGTATTCCTCGTTTTTCAGCAGTTCCCTGCCATAACCATAGAGCAGATTCGTGCTTTGTTTGGAACAGGTGGCCACTCCGCGTGCAATTGGCATAGCGGATGCTAAAAAGGGTGAAACCCGCAATTAACCACGATAATTGCGGGAGTGCTGCTCAAATAAATGGCACGGTTGCTGGGAATCTCTGCAGTCAGTCAATCCTCAGGGAAAGTCGGGTTGTAGCGATGAGAACGGGCGAGAACGTTTTTGGTGTCAGTGTACGGCACCGCCCGGAGGTCCTGATCAGGAGGTCGCTTCAGTTACGGGAAGCAGGAGTAGTACGTAGTTGTCGGGGTAAGCAGAACGCCGTTGTTCTGTCCGCAGTGACCGACGACTTGGAATCGCCGTGACGTCACAGGTTTTTCCGGGAGGAGTAAGCAGAGAATGTCGAAGTCAAAATTGGAATACATCTGGTTGGACGGAACGAAACCTACTCAGGTTTTGCGTTCAAAAACTAAGATTGTCAAGGACTTTGGTGGTACGCTCGAAGAATGCCCAATTTGGTGCTTCGACGGCAGCTCAACAAACCAGGCTCCAGGCGGTTCATCAGACTGCTTGCTGAAGCCAGTTGCAATTTTCGAAGATCCAGGTCGCTCAAACGCTTACCTGGTCATGACAGAAGTTCTGAATCCAGACGGATCCGTTCACGATTCCAACGGTCGTGCTACGATCGAAGACGACGACAACGACTTCTGGTTCGGCTTTGAACAGGAATACTTCCTGTGGGATCGCGAAACCAATCTGCCACTGGGCTTCCCAGTTGGCGGTTATCCAGCTCCACAGGGCCCATACTATTGCTCAGTTGGTGCGAAGAATGCATTCGGCCGTGAGCTGATCGAAGAACATCTCGACCTGTGCCTTCAGGCTGGTCTGAATGTTGAAGGGATCAACGCAGAAGTTGCCACAGGACAGTGGGAATTCCAGGTCTTCGCCAAGGGTGCTAAGCGCGCCGGCGACGAAGTGTGGGTTGCTCGCTACCTGCTCGAGCGAACTGCTGAAAAATATGACCTGTCCATCAACTGGCACTGCAAGCCGCTGGGTGATTCGGACTGGAACGGTTCCGGCATGCACGCAAACTTCTCAAACAACGTTCTGCGCACATGCGGCAGCAAGGAAACCTACGAGAAGATTTGTTCCGGATTCGCTCCACGAATCAAAGAACATATCTCCGTCTACGGTGCTGACAATCACATGCGTCTGACCGGTAAGCATGAAACTCAGTCGATCGACAAGTTCAGCTTCGGCGTATCTGACCGTGGTGCGTCAATCCGAATTCCAGTTGCAACTGTTCAGAATGGCTGGAAGGGCTGGCTCGAAGACCGACGCCCAGCGTCCAATGCTGATCCTTACAAGGTTGCTTCAGAGATCATTCGCACCGTCAAGGCTGTGAAACTCTGATGAATATTTAAGTGAGCCAGTCATCCCGAAACGGTGCGGTTCATCTGCCTCGTCAGGAGGTGACTGGATCGGGAGTCACTGCTGATCTTTGGAGCGATCCATCGATCAATCCTCCCAGGCTGTCCGATGGCAACATCGGACAGCCGTTTTTATGCGCTGAGCTTATCGAGCCAGAGCCGCCAGCAGTGGATTTTCGGCAATAATGTCGATGCTTTGGTTGAGCGATTCGACAATCTCCGGCAGCAGAGCGTCGGCGTCGTCGGATGGAATTTGGCATGTTCCGGCTGCAGAATGCCCTCCGCCGCCGTGCTTCAGCATGAGCTGACCGACTTCGACGGGGTTGGTTCGATTCAGGATCGACTTGCCGACAGCCAGAACGGTCATGCCGGGCTGGCGGCTTCTCAGCAGGTGAATGGAGACATTGCATTCGGGAAGCAGGGCGTAAGACAGGAACCGGTTCCCGCAGTAAATGACTTCTTCAAAGCGAAGGTCAATCACAGCCACGTTACCGTAGATTCCTGAGCAGCGAGCAACCTGGTCACAGTAATCAGACCGCTGACTGTTGTAGAGGTCGACTCGTTCACGGACGTCCTGAAGATGAAGGATGTCATCGATGGTATGGCTGCGGCAATAATCGACCAGCGCCATCATCAGCTGGTAATTGGAAATCCGGAAGTCGCGAAAGCGACCGAGCCCGGTCCGTGGATCCATGACGAAGTTCAGGAGATCCCAGCGTTTTGGGGACAGAATGTCTTCGCGAGAAAATCGGCCGGAGTCACACTTGTCGACGGCTTCCATCATCTCGGTGCTGATGTGACGGAAGCGAGCCGCCCCGCCAAAGTAATTGTAGACAACTCGCGCGGCCGAATCGGCGTCCGGGTCGAGAATGTAATTCTGGCGAATGGTCTGGCCGTTGCGAATTGCTTCGCTGGCGTGATGGTCGAAGCAGAGATGGCAGCTGGCCACGTAAGGCAGATTGGTGATGATGTCACGAGAAGTGACTTCGATCAGACCGTCCTGCATATCCTTCGGATGCACGAACATAATGTCGTCCAGCATCTGCAGTTCACGCAGCAATGCGGCGCTGACCAGGCCATCGAAGTCACTACGAGTAATCAGGCGATAATTGAAGGTCTGCAGGGGCATAGGAATCACTCTGCCAGAGAGAGTCGGGGATCAACTGCTCAAGTCACGGAAATCAGGGAACGAGCCGATGAACCCTAGTTCGGGATTTCGTGGCGTGTTGCATTTGTGATTCGAATCTTGCCTTTCAGGACGATCTCTCAGAGAGGTTTGTTCTGGTCGTAATGATCCTGCGGACAAACGATTTTGGGGTCAGGCACGACGGGGAAACGACCACAAGACAGCATCTCCCCCGAGTCGCTGCCAGCAATTCCAGTCAATACTCGCAGCCTGAAGGAGTTTTGGCCATTATTTGGCCAGGCGATCTGATCCCTCACCGAAAGGACTTCGGGAATCTCGCGAATGGAGACGCTCGGAATTCGCAAGTCCGGGCGTAAAAACCTATCGTTCCGACTTGAAGAATAAAACGTTCACCCCAGGTCCGGTCATGATTGCCGTTCGTATTTTGCTGCCTCCCCTGCTGGCCTTTATGCTGGCCAGCACACTTTTGCCTCAGACAGGCTTTGGTGCTGACCGGGGATCGATGGTGCAACCAGGCCAGTTGATCACCGTTTCAGCGTTACAAACGGCGGAGGAAGCGAGCGTTCCTGCGACAGGTTCTCACAATACTGTGAATTCACGCGCGGAGGAATTCCTTGATGAGCAGGTCAAGCGTTCGGCCGCGGCGTCTGCTCAGAGCAATTCCGGATGGCTATTGGTCGCTTATTGCGCCGCCATCGTGGCTGCTTCGATTGGTGGAGGCTGGCTTCCATCGATTGTCAATCTGACACATACCCGAATGCAGACCATCATTAGCTTCGTCGGCGGACTGATGCTGGGGATTGCCGTCTTCCACCTTTTCCCGCATTCGATTCACGGCAGTCAGTCGGCGGATGATTCTGCCTGGTGGATGATGGCCGGCATCATCACGATGTTCCTGTTGATTCGCTGCTTCCATTTTCATCATCACGGTCCGCTGGAAATCTCAACGGCCGAGGAAGACCCTTGTGCCAGCCATCGCGGCCATGATCATGATCACGATCATTCGCATGATCATGACCACGACGATGCTCTAGAATCCCCGTTGACGATCCTGAATGCATCCCAGGTTCCATCGCATCAGCAACGGACGCATCAGCCGTCGCCGCAGCCGCACTGCCATCACGCTCATCAATTGAGCTGGCTCGGGATTACATTGGGGTTGTCTCTTCACACACTGATCGATGGCATGGCTCTGGCCGCAAGCGTTCAGGCGGAGTCAACCTTTCGTGCGGTCACTCTGGTTTCAGGGCTTGGGACATTTCTGGCCATCATGCTGCATAAGCCGCTGGATGCCGTATCAATTACTTCGCTGATGGCCGGTGCTGGCTGGTCGACTCGATCCCGTTTTCTGGTCAGCA
>JBILXT010000495.1:0-4978 GCA_044378235.1 Planctomycetaceae bacterium | reverse complement strand
CGACTGCTGTCCCGAAACCCGGTGACGCAGGTGCAATTATCACAGACCCAGCCGGGCTGGATGCCATCTCAAGTCTGGATCGATGGAAGAATGGTTCGGCGTTTGTCGTCTGCCATCCATCCGCGTTTGCACCTCGAATGCTGATTCTTCAGCAGCGACTGGAAGCTACAGATTCTGCCAATCTGTACGAAGAACTCGTCGGCGGCACCAGCGAGATTCGTCCGCTGAAAGAACGACTCTGCGCCGTCTTGGGCGATCTCTGGAAGCCTGAAACGCTTAAGGTGTGGAGTGTTCCGGAGCAGCGAATCACGGCGGCAGCAGCTCTCAGTGAAGAGCAGAAGCAGGCGTATACTTTACTGATGCGTCCGCTCGACAGTCCGTTCGAACGAGAATCACTCAACATCGGCAATCTGCTGGCCGATCCGAATGTGAATGAAGCTGAACTGACACTGGAGAAAAAAATGGAGGCCAAAATGCTGGCCCTCCAAAAACTCCTGGAACGCAGCGATGATCTGTTCGGAAAGCCATCCCGAGATCTGCTGGCCACTCGTGTCCAGCAAATCATGGGCAGCTTTGACATTGAGATGATTCAGGACCTGCAGGCAATTCGGATTGCCTGCATGCAGGAGAAAATTGAACTCGAAATACCACTTGACGACAAAAAAGCAGCGGTGATTCCGTTCGCGTTGCCCAAGACCATTCTTGATGTTCAGCGCAGCGCTGTGGGGGATACGTTGTACTGGACTTCCATGAGTCAGCTCTCTCGAAACGACATGGGGGCCGCGGTGGCAACGTTAAGAAGTTATCGTCGTCAGTACCCGGATGAGAAATCTTTCTATGCCTCATTCATCAATGAGGCGGAAGCATTGATTACGTTGCAGGATTCCGCGAACGCAGTTGTTGCATTGCAGGCCGCAGTGGTCGACAACAGTCCTGAACGCGTTCGTGCTCAGTGGCTGTTGAGTCGACTTGGTGCCGCCGCAGCTTCGACACCAGCTCCTGCCGCTACTGATAGTCCTGCGGAGTCCGCGAAGCCTGCTGAACCAGCACCTGCAGAACCAGCACCTGCAGAACCAGCCAGTGAAAAGTCCGAGGCTGACAAGCCTGCTTCTGAGCCAGCCGCTCCCGCTGAGTCGAAGTCAGAAACAACTTCGACGTACACTCCCGTGACGGAAAATGCAGCGCCCACTGAGTCCCCAGCCAGCAATGCTCCGGCAGAGAAATAACCGATTACTATGAAGATTGGAATTCTGGCCGATATTCACGACAACGTGGACAATCTGCGTCACGCTATTCGACTTTTCAATGCCATGGAATGCAAAGCGGTGCTGCTGGCCGGTGACTTTGTATCGCCACTGGTCGTCCCCTGCATGCGCAAACTGACATGTCCAGTCATCGCCTGTTATGGTGACAACGATGGCAACCAGACCGGCATTGCCGGAGGCATGAAGATCGTTGGGACTTTGGGTTATCCTCCGATGTGCTGGAAGTCACGCGATGGTGTTCGCTTCCTGATGGCTCATCATCTCGATGCGATGCGTGACTGTATCGGAGATGCCGACGTAGTAATCTTTGCTCACACGCATCGGCCGAGCTGCGTGAAGGATCGAAACGGCCGCATGTTTCTGAATCCCGGAGAAGTCGGGGGATGGATGTTTCGCAAACCGACGGTTGCGATTTATGACACGGAGACACGTGAAGCCGAAATCGTCGACCTGCCGCCAATGCCTCCCGGCGTCCACATCGATGAAGTCTGAATCCTGCATTTGACGCTATCTCTGCAGTTTTCAGCACCATGGCAGAAGAAGCACCGCCTAATGTTCGCAGGCCAGATCACGTTTTCTTTGAGCGGCAGTCGGCTTTACGGTTCGAAGAGAGCATCGACGTGCCATGTGCCCCGTTGAAGATCGCATGGGAGCTGGAAATCCGCTACGATTCACTCCACGTCGTTTCGACGAGTGCAACGCAGTTTATTCTACCATCACTTTCCTGACACGGGCTTTGGGGATTCACTATCATGACGGCTCAGCTGAGCGAATTTGCCAGATCATTAAACGTTGAAACCGCATTCACAGTTCTGGCAGTGGCCAAGAAGCTGAAAGCCGCCGGCAAGGACGTCGTCGAGCTGGAAATCGGCGACAGCCCCTTTAACAGCACAGCCTCAGCGATCCAATCCGGCCTGCAGGCGATTCATGATAATCAATCGCATTACTGCCCATCGCCAGGACTTCCGGAGTTCCGTGACGCCGCCGCTCGATTTCTGAAGCGAGAATTCTCTGTTCCTGTCGCGGCCGAGAATATCGCCGTCGGACCTGGAGCAAAAGTTTTCGAACAGTTCTTTTGTGAAGCCTTCCTGAATCCCGGCGACGGATGTCTGGTCTTCAGTCCTCACTTCCCGACCTACATTCCTAACATTCAGCGACGTGGTGCGCGAGCTGTCCTGAAGCCGCTGCGACAGGAAACGGAATTCCGTCCGCAGGTTTCGGACATCGAAGACTTTCTGAATACGGACCCGGCTCCACGCGGCATCTTTTTGAACTCGCCTCACAATCCGACTGGCGGTGTCACAACCGAACAGGATCTGCGAGACATCGCGGATCTGGTGCGAGGTCGCAACGTGGCTGTGTTCAGCGATGAGCCGTACTGCCACATGATCTGGAAAGGTCAGCATCATTCGCTGCTGGCTCAACCAGGAATGCTCGATCAATGCGTCGCCGCTTACACGTTCAGCAAGTCGTACTCAATGAGCGGCTGGCGTCTTGGCTTCTGCGCTGCGTCACGTGAGATTATCGATGCGATCGGCAAGATGATCAACACGACTCTGTCATGCACACCACCGATTGTCCAGCTGGCTGGCCGCGCGGCACTCGATCAGGACTCCAAAGAACGTGATGAAACGATGCTGAAGTTTCGCGAGAAGGTTATGCTGCTCACGAACGGCCTGAACAAGATCGAAGGATTCTCATCGCTTGACCCAACGGCCACGTTTTATGTGTTCCCAAGCGTGAAGCCTGTTTGCAATCGTCTGGGCATCACCAGTCACGGGTTGGCTCTGTACTTCCTCGAAGCGGCTGATGATAAGTTCGGCGTGGCTTGTCTGGGCGGCGAATGCTTCGGTGAAGCGGGTGGTGGCTTCCTGCGATTCAGCTGTGCCGAGCCGAATGATCGTCTGGAGCAGGCACTGGCCTTTATTCCGGTCGCGTTGTCTCGCACAGATCGCATCAATGCCTGGCTGCAGGCCCATCCGGAATTCCGCCTGAAGCAGCATTACACATAGGCGGCGCAGTCAGTGGAAGTGCACCGAGCAATGGTGTGATGGCAGCGGATGATAAGAGCGCTCCCTCTCGGGCGATTCCCCCAACCATGAATTTTGCAATTCATGAACGGTCGTTTCCCCAGGGAAGGAGCGACTCAGCCGAGTTGGCTGAAACGAAATCCGGTGTCGGTTGAATAACCGCCGGATTTCGTCAGCCATGAAGACGCTAAGTCGTTAAATACCCAACTGCCTTTTGTTTCAGTTTGTTGACGGCAAATTATTGAGAAGTTGAGAACATGGTTTGAGATCTGATACGTTTCCAGAATGAACAATCTGAGGAATCATTGATTATCAGAAACAGATCAGAGTCTCCGTATGTAAGTGCGGAAGAACCCACATTGATGTGGCAGATTTGAGCAGTGTATGTCCATTCGACAGCGGGTTATTGCTATCACCGCGGGGGATGTCGCCGGGATTGGTCCCGAAGTCATCATTCGCGCGATCGCCCACTCATCATTCGGGGGCAAAGATCGCGTTGTTCTGATTGGTCATCCGGAGATCTTTCGCCGAGCTGCCGAAATGTTCGGGTTCGAGCTCCGGTTCTTTGAACTGCAGCCAAAGTGCGAGACTGCAGCAGCGTTTCACCAGGCTTTGAATCACTCGGACAACGGGGGGTTAATTCCGTGCTGGAACCCCGCAGGAGATGGTGTCCTGAAGTCACCATTGCGAGAAGTGAGTGCAATGGCTGGCGATGCGGCGTTTCAGTATTTGGTCTCGGCCATTCAGCTTGTGCAGCAAGGATTCGCGGATGCCATCGTGACGGCTCCGTTGAACAAGGAAGCTCTACACCTCGCTGGACATCACTATCCTGGCCATACGGAGATTCTTGCGGAGAAATGCGGTGTTGCTGATTTCGCGATGATGCTTCATTTGCCGGAAGCCGCGTTGGCACCGTGGCGTGCCATGCTTCGAGGCCCCAGCCAATCGGCCGATGCTGGTCAGTTCGTGGGGCATGGGATCAGCATCGCTCATGTGACACTGCACACCTCTGTGGCTAGTGTTCCTGATCTGCTGACGGTGGACGGCGTGTTCGAGAAGATCGGTCTGATGGCTGGCTTTCTGCGTAAGATTCGTTGTCATCGCGAAGCCATCGCAGTGTGCGCTCTAAATCCGCACGGTGGTGAGAACGGTTTGTTCGGCGATGAGGAGCAGCGAATCATCCGCCCGGCTATTGAAAGATCGCGTCAGGAAGTTCCCAATGTGACCGGGCCGCTGCCTGTCGACACCCTGATTCGTCGCGCGATGCTTGGAGAATTTGATGGTGTGGTCGCCATGTATCATGATCAGGGCCACATACCGGTGAAATTGATCGGCTTTGATTCGGCGGTCAACATTACGCTGGGATTACCAATTGTGCGAACGAGTCCCACGCATGGAACGGCGTTTGATCGAGCGTGGAATCCGGCAACACCTGCCGATTGCAGCGGGATGAAAGAAGCAATTCGCATGGCGATCCTATTGTCTGAGAATTCCGGCAACTGACGGAGCCACTATTTTTGGTGAAGCCTGCGAAACAACTTGACACCCCCGAATAGCGCTGATAGCGTTCCCCCGCATCGCTCAGGGCAGCCTGAACGAAGCAAACTCCCGGGGGATTAGCTCAGTTGGGAGAGCGCTTGCATGGCATGCAAGAGGTCATCGGTTCGACCCCGTTATCCTCCA
>JBILXT010000494.1:0-4979 GCA_044378235.1 Planctomycetaceae bacterium | reverse complement strand
CAGCGATGGTTCTGTCAAATTGACCATTCAGGTGGGAGGCGTCGCTTGAAGACTATAGAAATTACTTTCTTACCCAACGGTCAGTCACGAGTGGAAACCAAAGGCTTTGTCGGCGGCGAATGCCGGGAGGCCAGTCGCTTTCTGGAACAGGCGATCGGCCAAGCCACGCACGAATCTCTGAAGCCCGAGTTTCACCAATCGGCTTCCTCATCCACGCAGCTTCAGCAGGGACAGTAACGTCCCCGGTGGCTGCTTGTTACTTCCAGTTCACCAACACCTTCATAACAGGAGTTGTTTCACAATGTCATTGATTGAACGTTTCGGAGAGTACGTGCGAGCGTGCTTCACTGGACTTTGGATTGAAAGCCACGAGCATCAGGATGCGCTACTGGCGATCTCTCGACTGTGTCACCAGGAAGAATGGCGGCTGAGCGGTACCGATGACGGCAACTGCTCCACAACTGTCGAGAGTCCTCCGCAACTCACGCCCCCTCAACACCTCAACAAATACCAATTCGCCGCGACTAAGCTTTCCCCGTGTCTCGCTCGAGAAACGGGGCGAGCTCTTTTCTTTAGCGATCAGCCCTTTCACGGCCGCTGCCATGGGGCGAATTGCCGCATTCTAAGGTATCACAGCTAGCCGACGCAGACCGTGGAAGTAGACTGAGCAACACCAGTAATCCTTTAGGAGCTTACGACAGCTTAGACGGTATTCAAATCACGGATTCCTACCGAGCTCAGAACTCCTGTAGAAATGGACTGAAGAGATTTCACAGAATCCGGTAGAGGTCGAAGCACCGTAGACTGGGCGGCACTCACAACAAAGCAAGTTGGCTAATCGCATCTGCAAATCTCACCACACGTCGACTCTGCCCCGGGGGCTCTCACAGAATCATCATGGTTTTGGCCCCTACGGCTGATGTGCGGCCCAAGACTGAACTTTCAGCCCACCACAGAAACCGTCCGTCACTTCCGCATCAACAAACCGTCGATCGCTGCGAATTTCGGCAAGGGCAGGCCGGAATACGGCAGGATTCAGAGGCGTGAACCCGGGTAGGAGGTTTCCTATTTTTCCTGTGGCAGCCAAGATCCTTGAGGCCTATGCACGGGCGATTGTCGAAAAGACAGGCGAGTGAAACGCACACTGCAACCTCCGCTTCTCAATCCTGAAGTAACTGGTCAGCACCCAACGGTTACGTCAATTGCTGGTACTCAACAGCAAGCGAAGCGACCGCAGTGTCGATTGTTGTCTGCCTGAATATCCTGCCTTTCCGTGTCCGTGGGATAGTCCGGGAGACAACATCATTCCGCAAGTGTGAGATCCACACGCTTACGGAGCAAAAAAACAACCCGGAAGAGAGTCGAGGATTGAGGGGACCTTCAAGGGTTGTACAGAATGAGCGCAGGCTGCCTTGCTGATCACTGGGCAGCCTGCCGCTCATTTTTTCGTTTTCCGGTACATCGGTGCCGCAGAAGACGGGAGTTTCTGGTCCGAATTCGTTTTTGAGTCATCTTGCGACGCCCCGGACGGATTCGACTTGAATGAACCAGCGGACGTGACAGAGATTGAGTCGTGACGGATGAGGGGAATCGGAGCCGAATCGATCACCGACCAGCTGAGTTGCAGCGTCATTCCAGAGGTCTATGATCGCCAAAGAAGATCGGTCTCGACGCCAATGCCGATCGATCACTCAGCTTACCACCAACTGTCTCACGGACCTTTCGTCGATCACGTTTCGATTGAGTAAAACGGCGGTGATTTTTATGTCCGCCGAAAGTCAGCGTCTGTTTAATCCAAATTGGATTCATGGATTCTAGACCTGTTGTTTTCAGAACTTCATCACGGAGCAGTCAATGTATTCAGATCTGACTCGTGGCCTCTGGGGAATCGGGCTGATGATGCTGCATGTGCTGGCGACGCCATGCAGAGCCGATGAGGGTATCGAATTGCCGCCGGTTGCGCCTGTTCTTTCGCCAATCGAGCCTGCCGTATCGATGCTGGATCTGGATCCCTACACACCACAGCAGGAAGCTGAAGGTGAAGTTTCCTTTTTGGGATCACAAACACTCCAGCAAGTGGCCGCGATCTGGTCGGACAGCTTTCGCGAGCTGCATCCGAAAGTGACTCTGAATATCGACTGCCAGGGATCAGAAACCGCTCTCCCTGCAATTCCGGATCAGCGTCTTCTGATTGGCCTGATGAGTCGGCCACTGACGAGTCAGGAGCATGCAGATCTGGAACAAAAACGAGGATGTCGAATTGCAGAACTCATGATTTGTCATGATGCCATGGGAATCATTGTCCACAAGTCCAATCCTGTGCAGGGATTCACGGACTCCGCGGACTCACCGATCCTGACTCAGATTGGCGGGACAAGCATCGCTTCGAAATGGTCAGAGCTGAACGTCGCAGATCCCCCTGGATCGAAGGCGGTCAATATTCTGGGACCAAAGAAAACCTCCGGCACTCGTCGTTATCTGGAAGACAGATTATTGGGAGCTGAAGCCGGCAATCGCTCAGTTACGGAATATGCAACT
Source organism: Planctomycetaceae bacterium (assembly GCA_044378235.1). GTDB lineage: Bacteria > Planctomycetota > Planctomycetia > Planctomycetales > Planctomycetaceae > SXXK01. The sequence goes on along the minus strand of JBILXT010000494.1, from coordinate 2,441 downwards.
CGGGATAAATTGATTCAGGCTGTTTCTCAGGATCCCGCGAGCATCTCTGTTGTGAGTCTTTCCCATGGTGAGCCAGGGGATGTTCGCGTTGTGCCAGTGGCCGGAGCCGATGGTGTTCTGACTTCGCCCACAGAAGCGAATCTTCAGTCTCGTCGTTACCCATTGATTCGGCCGCTGTATCTGGTGGTGGCAATCAACGGTGAAAGACTTGAAGACCCACTCATGCGGGAATTACTGTCGTATATTCTGAGTCGAGCCGGGCAGGAAGATGTGATCAAGGACGGCTTTTTGCCGCTCACCCGCGCTGAGGTTGTGGCTCAGGAAGAGGAGCTGGGCTGGAGTGACGTCCGTTAGTAAGACTGTCTTTTGCGATCACGCTTCCTGGGAGCCGGTGAGTATCATGCCCCGCAAATCTGCTGTTCTTTCGAACCTGCTCATACTGACTGTGTTGTTGGCGTTCCTGACCGGTGAGAAAACGGTTGCGGCTCAGGAATCGCGAGATCGTGATAGCGGTGCAGCTCCGTCAGCCTCTGTCGGAGGAGAGGCCCAGTCGCGATATTTGCCTCCCGGAGGTCAGCCGTCAGGCACGTACAAACTTGGGATCACGCCACGTAATACAGACGCGGGAGTGCAAATCTTACAGGTCGCAGCCGGCTCCGTTGCACAACGATCAGGACTCGAACCGAATGACGTCATTGTGAATGTTGCAGGATATCAAGTGGGACTGGTCGGGGGGCGACTTTATGATATTGGCGATGAACTGGCGAAGCGTGTGGACTCACGTGGTCGCGTCTCTCTGCTTGTACGTAACAGTCGAGACGGGAAGTTGATCAACGTGCCGGTCCAGTTTACTTCATCCCTGTGGAATATCAGCGGAGAGATCGCCTCCACCGATCGTGTGAATCCCGGCCCCAATGCTTCTGTGACAGTGCGACTGATCGATGTGACGCGGCCTCAGTGGGCGACAAACGCAATTGCCGAAGTCAGCTTCTCAGCTCAGGGACGATGGCCATTGGCCTACCGAATGGATTTTGACCCCAGCCTTCTGAAACCCGGTCATCAGTATGCTATGGAAGCCAAAATCGTTGAACGTGGGCTGATCCTGATGCAAACGATTCCAGCGTCGAAGGTCAACCTGAACACGAACAGCACTCGCAGTAATCTGAAGGTCATCTCGACAGGCATTCGTCCAACTGGCAATAGTTTATCTCCATCAGCACAGATCTCGCAGTGGTATCAGCAGTACCTGGGGCGATCTGCATCACCTCGAGAAATCTCCATGTGGGAATCAGATCTGAAGAGTGGTGGATCTCTGCAGAAAGTTCAGGCCAGCTTGCTGAGCAGCAGCGAGTTCTATGATCAGCAGAGTGAAAACCCGGAAAGATTCGTGAACGAAGTCTATACCGCAGTTGAAGGTGTTCCGCCATCGCCGGAAATGAGTCAGTCACTTCGAAGTGATCTGGAGAAGAAGCCCTCATCGCGCCAGCAGATGGTTTTGGATCTGCTGAAGAAGTACGAGAGCAAGTCGAAATAGTGCAGCAAGCCTTTTAATCAGCTCTGCCTGACGCCAGGCCATCCTGAAATCGATTCGTAATCCGCATCGATTCGCAGGTCCGGGCTGAAACCTTCGCGATCCGGCCCAACGGGCCATGGCAAGTCAACCCGGGGCAGAGCCTTAGCAGCCTGTTGATTTAATCCTAACCCGCTGCGTCAGCGAGGGATTGTTGTTGAAAACGCGGCGACGTTTATCCCTCACTGACGTGTCGGGTTGTGAAAGACCATTGAATCAACAGCCTGTTGGGTTGCCTCTTAGCGCGGGGTGAGTGAGTTGTTTCTTCGTCGCCGGATTCGTGAGAAGTCGGTGCGACTCTCAACAAAGGCCACTCGGAGTATAACCCAACCCGGCGTTCATCCACGTTTGTGGATTCACTTGCCCCGGGCTGATGTGCATGGGCCTGCAGGCTCAACGCAACATTATCGACGTCGATCATCTGCGACTCAGTTTCCACGCAAGTGGGCACGCGTTCTTCATTTCGCGTAGTCCTGGATTCTTGCAGTCCACGTGGCAACCCTGAACAGCATCTCCAAATCAGCGAACATGCGTTTATTTGGGTTCTGCGTGAAATGAAGTGCGGAACCCCAGAGGAAGCAAATGAAATGGTGAGTGATCTGCATGGCCGGACCTAAACGTCAGCCAAAGAGAGAACGGCGAGAAGACATGAGTTTCAACCGCTGATCAATGCAAAAAGGGGGAGAAACAATGTCATCATCCGTATTGGACACGATCAGCCTGTTGATTTTATCAGCCGCAGGGCGCTAGCGCCGGTTTTCTCCAACGCAATGCAAGGAATTTCAACCGGGGCTAGCGCCCATCGGCTGATGAGGCAACGAAATCAACAGGCTGCTCAGGCTGTCATTGCTCGACAAGGTCTTCGGGGCGA
>JBILXT010000125.1:0-17824 GCA_044378235.1 Planctomycetaceae bacterium | reverse complement strand
CTCCGAAGTAGTCCGCGAGATCTTCGCGCACTTCCGGAACGTCTGGAAGGTAAGCCGGCATCTTGCCTTTCAGCTGATCCGGTTCGATTCCCCATAACGCTTTGCCGCTGCCTTTCGTCCACGAACGGTGGACATTCGTCGGGCCAAACCAATAGCAGAACGGCTGGTCGGCAGGGCGCGCTTCCAGAAACGTGGCAAAGTTGCCGCGGATTTCACTGTAGAGCTGCTCCTTGGCCTCTTGAGGCTCGACTCCTTGGCCAATCAGTTTTGTCACGTTTTGCGAAAACTGATTGAAACGTCCGCCGGATTTCTGATACGAAAACTTCTGGCCTCCATAAGGAGCATCGGCGGGCGATCCCGGGCTCCAGACTTTGTATGTTTTCCCGATGTGATAGCCGGCGTCCTTCAGCAACAAAGGATACGCAGGGATCGTCTCGTCCCAGATGGCTCCTCGGAGAATCGCACCACGCCCCGTTCGCCAGAAGTATTGGCCGGACAGCAAAGAGCTGCGGCATGGCGTGCACGATGGAGCGTTCACATGGGCGTTGCGGAAGAGTACCCCGGACCGCGCAATGCGATCAAAATTCGGAGTTCGCACAAGGTCATTGATGCCACCTGCTCCGTTGACTTCGGCATAAATACTGGCGTAGCGTCCCCAGTCGTCAGCGAAGAGAAAAAGGATATTGGGCCGCTTTGGCTCGGCCGCTCCCGCCGTGCGAGCGAGTGAATCGTCGACAACAAATGCCATCAGCAGCACGGCCGCAGCGGTCATTAGGCGTGTGCGAATCGGATGGCAGGCACAGGACTTGGTCACAGGAGGAATCCTCTTAGAATTGGGGGGCATATCTGCGTCGAGGACACTTTAACGACAGCCAGAAGCAATTCAAAATCGTCGCGAGTGTGGCGTAAACTTGCCATGGGTGTCGAATGGTCGACCGCTTTCATTGGAACCTCATTTCGATCGACAGCCAGAATCATTCGACAGCCCGAATGTTGTATCCCTAGAATGGCCCGACCTGTTCGCTCCAGGTTGACCGGAAATGTCTAATGCGGCCGCATCTGAGGAATGAGCTTTTTTGACTCATGTTGCCAGTGGAATGTTGAGCGAGTCATCGGTTTTGTCGAGAGAGAGTCCTTGATGTTGTCATTACGAATTACGAGTCGAGACGTTTTGAATTTTCTGTTGACGACTGCCGCGGCAGCCACATTGGGATATTCTTGTTGCCGCGATACATTCGGTGATGAATCGAAGTCTCAGGTTTCGGGCGTAGAAACGGTTCTGGGAAACGGAAAGGACGTGCCTGGAAGCCCCGATGGGCCGGCGCTCAGGACTCCATCATCTCAGCCGTTCGGGATCAGTTACGGACCGGACGGGGCACTTTACGTTTGCGAAGTTGGATCGCACCTGATTCGTCGTGTTGACCTTCAGACAGGAGAAGCGACGACCGTCGCGGGCACCGGGCGAAAGGGATATTCGGGCGACGGCGGACCAGCAACGAAAGCCCAGTTGAATGAACCTTACGAGGTGCGTTTCGACAAGATGGGTAATATGTTGTTTGTCGAAATGCAGAATCATCTGGTCAGGAAAGTTGATCGCCAGACGGGCCTCATTTCAACGATCGCAGGAAACGGCACGGCGGGTTTCTCCGGCGACGGCGGCCCTGCCACAAAAGCACAGATGAATCAGCCGCATTCGATCGTACTTGATGATGCCGATCGCCTTTACATCTGTGATATCAAAAATCATCGCATTCGCTGCGTCGATGCGGAGACCGGTGTCATCACGACATTTGCCGGCACAGGAGAGAAAAGCAAGACACCGGATGGCTCCTCGTTTGACGGAACTGCCCTGAATGGTCCCCGAGCACTGGATTTTGATGGCAAGAATTCGCTCTATCTCGCGCTGCGGGAAGGGAATGCCATCTTCCGGATGGACCTGCAGACACGCACCTATCATCATCTGGCTGGCACGGGGAAAAGTGGGTATTCCGGCGACGGCGGCCCCGCGAAATCCGCTCAATTGGCCGGGCCAAAGGGTGTCAGCCTCTCAACGGCTGGAGACCTTTATTTCGCGGATACGGAAAGCCATACCGTGAGGGTTTTGCGGGCAAAATCCGGGATTGTTGAAACAGTGATTGGTGACGGAAAGCCGGCCGACGGTCCGGACGGAGCGCCTGGAAATTGTCGATTGGATCGACCGCACGGCGTGTATGTGTCTCCGGATGGCTGGCTGTACGTTGGTGACAGCAATAATCATCGAGTTCGCCGAATAAAGCTTTCTGAATGATCGTTCCGACGGACCGCAGCAAGAGCCCCGGTTTGCCCCTCGGAATCTGTATTGGGGCTTGCGACACGGGCTGAAGTGCCTTATATCTGTGGTTTTCTGAAGCGATCGAGAACAAAACGACATTCACCTGGTGCAGGTTTCCTGAGGGACGTTGAGATGGGCAGATTGAAAACTGTGGTAAGCGGGCTGATTCTCTTTGCTGCGGGCTACGGCACAGCAACGCTGAATGGCTTTGCCCCGGTACAGATCCAGGCAACACAGGATCCACCGACGGACCAGATCTCACAAGATGCGATGAAAGCCTACAAGAAAGTCAGCAAAGCCATTAAAGAGCTGAATAATCTGTATGTTGCCAGTGGAGAAAGCACCTCCGCATTTGACGGAGTGAACTTCTTTGCGGCCTCCGTGGGCGGCATTAATGCAGAACGCGATCTGGAGGAAGGACGCGGTGTTGATCCGGAGACGTTTGCTGCAATCTATGCGGGCAAAGCCAGTCCCAAGATCAAAGAAAACCTCGATCTGGATGAACTGGGGCGGCTGCGTTACAAGAAGAATGTTATTCGACTTTACTCTCAGGAACGTCTCCAGCTGATGTTCAAGCAAAGGGACCAGCTCGAAATTCGATCTGAGTCTGTGGATTAACGTGTTGCAGAATCTCGGATTTCGGTTCACGGCAGAGATGCATCTTCGCCGTGCTCAGGACTTTGAACGAGTTTACCAATCGGGAGTTCGTGCGGGGGACGACCATCTTCTGATCTATATGCTTCGCAACGACGTGGACACTGCTCGAGTCGGAGTGAGCGTATCGCGTAAGCATGGCTCGGCCGTTCACCGCAACGTAAAACGACGACGATTGAAAGAATCATTTCGACTCCTGCAGCACGAATTGCCTCGAGGAGTCGATCTCATTCTGATCCCTCGTCAACGCGATGATTCGCAGTTGAGTGACTATCTGGTTTCTATGAAGAACCTGGTCACTCGACTTGCTCGGCGACTTCCAGAGAAATCATGAGGTGGATGATGGACACCACCGACGCTTCAGAAGCAGGTCCCGCCACCAATGTTCGTCATGAATGTTCCCTGCGCGAAAGTGATTCGGATCAGGATTCACATGCGCCCCCGAAGTCCGGCACATGGATCAATCGGATGACCCGTGTCCCCGGTCTGGCTGCAATCGGCGCTGTGCGACTTTATCAGTATCTGATCAGTCCGATGTTGGGTCAGCGCTGTCGCTTTTATCCTTCCTGCAGCCAATACTTTATTCTGTCGGTCAGGAAATACGGTCTGCTGCGAAGTCTCTGGAAGGGCACAGTTCGCATCTGTCGGTGTCATCCGTGGAACCCAGGCGGTTACGATCCACCCTAGTGCTCCGTCAAGATAAAAGGTTCGGGTTGGTGGTAGTGGATCTTGCTAAAGATCCCTTGGCTGCAGGACCTTTAGCAAGGTCCACTACCCGAAATTCAAGTCTTGATAAAGCACTAGGATCATCCCTTACGGTGTTGATTGCGCCTACATGGGAAGGCTACCCGCCGGCATCGAGTGACATAATGAGAACCGTGTCACCATCTCGGAGAGGCGTTGCGGGGTTTGTCGTGAACAAATCTCCTCGAAGATTCGCCGTATACCCCGCTTTGATTTGTGGTCCGTCGAAACAAGACTCCGCCAGCGCGGGCATCAGCGAAGACAGCCCCTGGATCAATTCGCCGAGCGTCTCTCCGGAGGCTGCTATTTGGGCCACTCCGGCACGAGCCCGTGGAATACCGAAGAACTCAACCTGCACTGTTGCCATGAACTCTCCTCCCCCATGCCGATTCCCGCACCATTGGCAGGATCTTGACGTCCAATACGTGCAGTGTACGAAGGTGAGGTCCGTATCGCGATCTCGCTCGTCGGCGAATCACGAGTGCGGGAAAGCAAATGCAGCATCCCGCCGAAGACGTGGCTGGGCGTTCAAAGGTTGGCAAACAATTCGTTAATCACTCGGCCGCCCTGATTGACTGGCACTGGACGTCCATCTGTGGTCTGCAATTCCAGATCCGGATTGATTCCCAGCAGTGTGTAGATCGTTCGCGCCAGATCATTGGGTGATACAGGGCGATCCAATGGACTCTCTCCGGTCCGATCACTGGAACCCACGACCTGCCCACCGCGTATGCCTCCTCCCGCAAGAACGACGCTGAAAACGCGAGGCCAATGGTCGCGACCGCCACGAGTATTTAACTTGGGAGTTCTCCCGAACTCACCCATCGCAATGACAAGCGTCTCGTCGATCAAGCCTCGTTCGGTGAGGTCGGCCACAAGCGAGGCGAACCCTTGATCGAATGTCGGAATCAGTCCGACTCCGGTCTTTGCACCGCTGTAGCCGTCTCGCAGTTGTAACTTGAGATTTTCATGAGTATCCCAGCCGGCGTTCATGACAGAGACAAATGGAACGCCTCGTTCCACGAGTCTTCGTGCCATCAGGCAGCTTTGCCCGAACATTCGCGGGCCATATCGAAGTCTGACGGCCTCAGGCTCCGCATGCAGATCGAACGCCTGTTTGGCTTCCGGTGATGTGACGAGCCGATATGCCTGTTCAAAAGCCGAATCATTCACAGGCTTTTGCTCTTCAAATTCTTTCTGTGTGTCGTCGAAACTCTTCAGGAATTCGCGACGGCGCTGAAGGCGTGCTTGATCAACCTCTGGAGAGAATTCGAGATCTCTGACTCGAAAATCGCTCTGCGAAGGATCTCCTCCTGTTGCGAACGGTTCATGTTGCTTGCCCAGAAAGCCTGCACCGGCCGAGCGACTTTCCGGAATCGCCACATAGGCAGGCAGCAGTGATGGTGTTGCCCGCAGAGATCTCATGACAGATCCGAAACTGGGATACTGCAGGACCGGAGTCGGCTGATATCCGGTCAACAGATACTGATTCGCCAGGCCATGTTCTCCTAACGGCGAAGTCATGGAACGTACGATCGTCAGGCGGTCGCAAATGCGAGACGTCAGAGGCAGGCACTCGCTGATTTGAAGACCGGGAACATTCGTATCAATGGCCTGAAATGGTCCGCGAACTTCCGCCGGAGCCTCGGGCTTCAGATCGAATGTTTCCAGATGACTTGGCCCCCCGTCGAGCCATAGCAAGATACAGGACCTGGCTGACACACGCTGGGCTACTGCTTCTGCACGCATTCGGAGGACGTCGACCGTCGTTAGCCCGAGCGCCGAGAGACCGGCGATGCTCAGCAAATCGCGTCGTCGAACTCTGTCACAACGTTGCATTTGAGCCTCCCGGATTCGACTGAGCCGAATTGCCACAGTCCGAAAAGGACCGCGACAACAAGGTTGGCCGGAACGATAATGGCAGCCATCAGTTTACACCAGTTTGTCGCACAGCTTCTCGCCAAATCGGTCGCTGACTTTCATCGGAGGTTGGGAGCCTCACGTATCCTGCCCGGCGGTTCGCAGATGATGGGTGGCTCCGTGAATTGCTCCGTGAATTGCTCCGTGAATTGCTGCCGCTCAACAAAAAAGCCGCCGCAGAAATCTGCAGCGGCATTTTTTATGAGGTGGTATATTCGCAGACCTTCGCGATCTGAAACCAACTCCGGATTACAGTTCGAAGCTGTCTTCGTCGAAGTTGGCGAAGACGTTGTCCAGCAGGAACAGCGTGTCCTGGCCAGATCCGCCGTCGGCGTTAAATTCATTGGCGGTTGTACGAACAACTGACAAAGCGTCATTGCCATCGCGGAGTTCAATGTTGATCTCATCAGCGACATTCACGAGGTTCAGATTGACACGGTCGTCAGCGTCTCCTGTGTCGATCGTCAGGTCATCGCCAATGTCCGTCGGCCGGGCCTGCCGAGCCTGAAACGGATTGAGCACTCTTGGATCGAAGAGTTGCACGGCGTCCCCATCAGCACCCGTCTGAATGGACACATCACGTTTGACGCTCACGTCGACAAACTGAACGATGTCGTTATCGGGGGCATTGGAACTTGTTCGGGCCGTATTGACGATGATGTCGTTCTGGTCATTATCCACGCCAGCTCCACCAACATTCACCGCCACCAGTGTGACTCGATCCTTGCCATTCTGAGTTGTGACGTTGATGTCGTCCGTGGCAAAGACGTTGCGAATTTCGACGACATCGTCTCCGGCTCCACTGTCGACTGTGATGTCCCGGAAGCGAACAGGATCTGGGTTGCCCTTGATCACGATCCGGTCATTTCCGTCGTTGGCGACAACTACGACATCCGTGATTCCCGTGAAGGTCACGACTGACTTCCCGTTGACAGGGGCTACACCATTCACCTTTGTCTGATTGAACCCTGCGATCGTAACGCGGTTTGACAGATTCCCCGCGATCTCAACATCGTTTGCGGCGCTGTCACCAGTGACTGTCAGCACTCCGTTCTGTACTGCAGCCGTGATGTTTCCGACCGGTACTCGGCGAACTTCCAATGATTCCATGTTTTCGCAGACAGATGATGAGCGACCGTTGCGGCGTGAGGATTTTCCGAACATGGCTGAATACTCCTGATTTCTGAGGTTTTTCGTTTCGTTTTCTTTTTGTCGTTCACCATTGATCCGACAATGACCTCAGCGGAGATGCTCAGGATTTGTTACAGGAGATTTCCGGGATTTCTTCTGGATGCTTATATCGGGGCTTTTTTCAGGGTTTTCAGACGGCGTCGAGGCTGCCAAATTGGATGTCCCCGCGGAATCTGGCTCGCGAGAGCTGGAGATTCCGGCCAGTGAAAAGTGCCTTCATTTTGTTGGTGCCAAAGCCAATTCCCCCGGACACGCGGGCGGAGCGATTGAATCCGCAAGTCTCGGTAGCCCCGGAATTCCTTGCTTTATTCGTGCGGGGATGTCGATAAAGCCCTGAAAGCCTGGAATTTTCCAGCGTTTTCTGTCTCGGATTGACATCTGAAGGCGGACGGTTATCCTACTCCGCTTCGACTTGACCGCGTTTTTTCAGCAAATCAGGACTTTGGGGCTCATGGGACGTACTGAACGACAACGAGAGATCGCTCGCCGCAGGAAGCGCAAAACAGGTTTGGCCAAGGTGCGAGCACGCTACGCCGCGTCAAAGAACGAAGGCGAAAAGGCCGAGCTGCTTGCGAAAGCTCGCCGCATGAGCCCATTTATTGAACTCGAATAACATCACTTTGCAATTGTGAAGATGATCTGATCAACAGATCGATCCTTCATATCGCCAAGGATACCAATGAGCGTCGGACGTTAATCGTGCGACGCTTTTTTGATGCGCGATAGTTTAAAGAGCCAACTCAATGGAAGGACTGTGTGGTTGTTGGGCTTAGCACAGTCATCCGTTTACGTTGGCTGTAGCTCTGAGAGCAGTCGATCCATCCAGCGTTGAACTTGCAGAGCATCGGAGAATGATGCTCCGACCGGAACCGGTTCGACACCGCGGACGACTCGGCAGAAGCAGCGGAGCTCTTCCGCCATCATGCCGGTTGGCCCCGACAGATCGGCTCGGATTTCCAGCGCCATGGGCCACAATGCTTTATCGTCCCAGACTTCGATTGGTCGCGGGTTCGGTGAAATGCGAGCTGCCCAGCCGTTGCCGAAGACCTCCATCCGATCGAACCCGCGCGGAGCCATGCCATTCGTCGTAATGTAGCCCGCTGCGAACGCGGCCAATGTTCCATCGGGCCACTGCAATTGAGCCAGAGCCACGTCGACAGAGCCATTCGCGACGCGATGGAACTGCGAGCTGAATCGACTCGGCTCAGCTCGATTCATCAGCACCTGGACAGAATACAAATCGTGAACCATCGCCGCCTGTAGAGGGTTCTCGCCGGGGAAATCCTGCACAATGCTGGCCGGTCGATGGCGCACGCAGTCGATGAATGTCGGTGTGCCGCGTCTTGCGACTTCTTCGCGCAGTTGGCGGAACTCGCTGTTGAAAAGCAGAATGTGGCCAAGCATCAGGTTTGAAGAATCCGGGTTCACGAGTGGACTCAGCGACTCCGCCTCGGCCAGTGAATCAGAGATTGGCTTTTCGAGCAGCACCGTCTTCCCGGCCCGCAGCAACTTCTCCGTGACGTGCACATGTTCCGACGTCGAACATGCCACAACCCACGCTTCGGCCCCCGATTCGGCGATCGCCAGATCCACGTCCAGCCAACCCTGAACATCGGGCATCTCGGCCTTGAGTTTGTCGAGGCTCTCCTGCCGCCGAGCAACAACGGCGACCAAGTCAGCTTCCGCGAGTGAAGACAGAGTCAACGCATGCAGTCGGCCAAATCGCCCAAGACCGATTACGCCAATCTTCGCGGGTTCGAACGGTCTTTGAATTTGTGGCATGTCAACATTCTTGGGTGGGGGATAAAGTTCGCGCGAGTCTGAATAGCTTCTGTTCTCTGGTTTAGTGGAACCCCGGCGAGCGGCATAGCGTCAGCTATCCGTGTCTCAGCGATTTTTCGTGATGGGCAAGTAACAGAAAACAGACAGGGACGGACACGGAGGGCTGACGCCCAACCGCTCGCCAAGGCAGACTTCCGGACTTGTGGAAACTTCCCAATTTTGTGAGCGATCCCGCTCATCTGTATGCTGAACAGCACACCAGTTTTCCGCAGTCACGGAATCGTCAAACGGCTCGATTCTCAGGCGTCAAACGGCTTCTCCGGGAAATTCCATAGTTTGGGAGATCTCGCTGAACCGCGGATCTCTCAGGGAAACTCTGCCGTAATCGCCTGGCATGCGGGTCTGAGAAAGTCTGCTCGGCACGCCGAAGAAGCCTCGAAAGAAGACCTGCACCGTTGTTCTCGGCGGGAGTTGGAGGGGTCGTGTTTCAGCCCGCGAGTTCGACCGAAGTCCTTGACCGCCAACGGATCGCGGCTAGAATTGCCCGACGCCAGACAGGGGAGTTCAGGATGCATGCTCCAGGCGTCACTAATCAAAAGTCCTATGTTGATCATTGGAAGTTTCAGTGGTTGAGCAAGATTGAAGCTCCCACTGTTTTGAATAGTTCCCCGTAGCCCGTGATTCATCGCCGCGTTCTTCGCTGCGCTGAGCAATGAACTGCAGGGACAAAGACAAAGTGGTTCCGGCTGTCTGACGGATCAGTGGTTTTGAGTTCAAAGTCGATGATCGACGTCGGAGTTCACTGTGGTTGGTTTTGGAGATGACTTCAAAGAACTGGTTCGGTCCAGCACCAATCTAGTGGATCTGGTGTCTGAAACAGTCTCATTGAAGCCAATTCATGGTGGACGTGATTTTATTGGATTGTGTCCGTTTCATGACGACAAGAATCCATCCTTTCACGTTTATCCGGATCGTCAAACTTATCGGTGCTGGGTCTGTGATCAGGGCGGTGACTGCTTCCGCTGGGTCATGGAGATGGAGAAGCTTCCTTTTCCGGAAGCAATGGAGTCTTTAGCTCGCCGAGCAAGGCTGGAGATTCCAAAGAAGAGACGTGACGACGCAACTTCAGACAATCAGCTGAAAAAGACCGATTCGCTCGCGGTCGTCGAGTGGGCTGTCAATCTCATGCATTCAACGCTGCGATCCAGCGCGAAGGCAGAGAACGCTCGGGAGTACGTCAAAAAGAGAAAACTGTCGGAAGATACTGTACGGAACTTCCGACTGGGGTATCACCCGGAGGACTGGAACTGGTTTCTCGATCAGGCTCGAGCCCGCTTTACACCAGCTCAGCTGGTTGCGGCCGGTTTGATTCAGGAGCGAAACAATGGTCCTGGATACTTTGATAATTTAGTGGGTCGTCTGGTCTTTCCTATTATTGATGAGCGAGGCCGACCGGTTGCATTCGGAGGACGAGTGTTGCCGGGAGGCAACATCGAAAGTGACGCGAAATATTGGAATAGTCTGGAAAGTGCAATCTTTCATAAGCGTCGAACACTTTATGCGTTCGATCGGGCTCGAGAAACAATTCGACGCAGCAAGACGGCCATAATTGTTGAAGGATACATGGACTGCATCGCCTGTCATCAGGCGGGAGTCACCAACGCTGTCGCCACACTCGGGACAGCAATGACCGAAGATCATGTGCGATTTCTGCGGCGATTCGCAGAAAAGGTTGTCCTGGTTTATGACTCGGACAAAGCAGGGCAGGATGCCGCAGAACGATCCATATCGCGGTTTTTGGCCGAAGATCTGGACCTGAGAATCCTGAGCGTCCCATCGGGTAAAGATCCGGCGGATTATCTGGAAGATCACACGTCGGAAGAATTCTACGCCCTTACGGCATCGGCCAGTGAGGCGTGGGAATACAAATTGCACTCGATTCTGCAGCGAATCAGCATCAACACGATCGCTGGTCGTCAGCAGGTTTTGAATCAGATGATGGAATTCCTGGCAGCCTCACAAGGGCTGGCTGGCAGCATTCGCGAAGATATGATTCTTCGAAATGTTTGTGGGCGTGTCCAGGTCGATGAGCGGATGGCTCGCCAGCAATTGAAAGAATTGCGGGGTCAGACACAGAAAAAGGGATTCACGCGACGTGATGCCGAAAGGCAACCCGTCGAATTGAAAACTCGAGTCGAAAATGCCCTCGAACGTGCAGAACGGGAGGTATTGGAGATCATCTTAACTTGTCCTGAAACAATCGATGTCATCCGGCATCAGATTGGGGCGGATGATTTTGAGAATGCACGACACCAGCGGCTGCTGGATCTGTGCATTGATGTCTGGAAGGAAGACGGAGACCTTCCGGAGTTGGGTCGAATGATCATTGCGGCTGAATCAGATTCAGATCTTCTGAGCCTGATCAACGCATTGGTGGATTCGGCCGAGGAGAAAGGAATCTTCAGACTCATGAACGATCAGCCGAACGCTCATGAACAAGCCGGTGGTGCTTCGGCTCCATCGCATCTGGAACGGGTCCTCCGCCCCATTCTGGAACGGCGAGAAAAACGACTGAACCTCGTGTCGAAACAATTTTTAGCTCAAACGGCACAGTCCAAGAGCAAACTCGACGACGACACAATAGACGCACTTCGCCGCCTTCATAAATTTCGTCAAAGTCAAATGGGAAATCCTACGGAAATGAAATAGCAGCCACCGCCGCTAGTAAATCAGATCCCGGTCTTTTCAGATTTCAAATTTCAAATTTAAATTTTCGAATTGACCATGAGTTGACGGAACGTTTCACACCACGAATCAATCAGTCGAAAAAGTACTCCTCGGAGACACTCCTATGCAATGCCTCGATGAAAGCCTGCGAAGCCTGATCCAAACCGGAATCAAGCAGGGCCATCTTTACTTCTCCCAGGTCAATTCCTATCTGCCTGATGAAGCCACCGATCCGCTCTTCCTGGATCACCTGATCATCTATCTTGAAGAACTCAACATGCCGCTGGTGGTTGACCCGGTGAAGGAAGTTACTTCCGAACCGCTGGCCACTCGCAAAAAGCGTAAGCCCGATATCCGTCTCGACGATGACTCCCGTGGCACCGAAGATCCAATTCGGATGTACCTGAGCCAGATGGGCGAGATTCCACTGCTGAAACGCGACGAAGAAATCTTTCTCGCCAAGCAGATCGAAGTGACTCGCCGTCGCTTCCGTCGGGCATTGCTGAGCAACGAGTTCGCTCTGAACTTCTGCCATGAAACGCTGGTCAAAGTGCATCGCGGAGAACTTCCGTTCGATCGCACGATCAAGGTTTCGATGACAGAAAGCCTGGAGAAGGAACAGATTCTGGGTCGAATGCCTTTCAACCTGGCGACGATCGAAAGCATCCGCAAACGCGATGCTGACGATTACACAAAGCTGGCGACTGATCTGTCAGCCTCAGAACGCACAGAGATTCAGCAACGTATGGCTGAACGCCGTCGTCGCTGCGTGACTCTGCTGGAAGAACTGAGCTTGCGAACTCAGCGTCTGCAGCCATGCATGAAGCGTCTGGAACAGATTTCCAATCGCATGATGGAACTGCACGAACAGATCTCCAGCCTGCGAAATCTGACATCGGCTGTCGACGAACGCCGACACCTGCAGAAGGAACTGGACGATCTGATCCTGTTGACTCGCGAAACACCGGAGTCCATGGCCGCTCACATGCAGGCCATTGTGCAGCGACATGCGGAATACGATAAGGCCATGCGAGATCTCTCCGGAGGCAACCTGCGTCTGGTGGTTTCAATCGCCAAGAAGTACCGTAATCGTGGCATGACGTTCCTCGACCTGATTCAGGAAGGCAACACCGGCCTGATGCGAGCAGTCGACAAGTACGAATACCGCCGCGGTTACAAGTTCTCGACCTACGCCACATGGTGGATTCGTCAGGCGATTACTCGTGCGATCGCAGACCAGGCTCGTACGATTCGTGTGCCTGTGCACATGATCGAAACGATGACCAAGCTGCGAGCAGCTGCTCGAGTTCTCCTGCAGGAAATTGGCCGCGAACCATCGGTTGAAGAGATGGCTGAAGTGGCCAACGTGCCGATTGATGAAGCTCGTCGAGTCATGAGAATTTCTCGCCAGCCAATCAGTCTGGACAAGCCAATCGGCGAAAGCGACGACAGCGCATTTGGTGACTTCCTGGAAGATCGTGGCAATGACAGCCCGGTCAGCAACGCAGCGTCTGAAATGCTGAAGGACAAGATTGACGTTGTCCTGAAGACTTTGACTTACCGTGAACGCGAAATCATCAAGCTGCGATACGGTTTGGGCGACGGTTATACGTACACGCTGGAAGAAGTCGGTCGGATCTTCAAGGTAACTCGCGAGCGAGTTCGCCAGATTGAAGCCAAGGCCGTCCGCAAGCTTCAGCATCCGGTACGAAGCCGTCAGCTCCAGGGCTTCCTGGAAGGAATCGCCGCGGTTGCAGGTCACTAGTTCGTTCCGAACGATTTGAAATTTCAAATTTGAAATCTCAAATAGAATTGAAAAGCGACGCCCGCAGATTTTTTTTCTGCGGGCGTTTTCATGCGCCTGGCGCAAACCTGTTAACGAGGTCTCGCATGGTTGCTTCGCCGGAAGATCCGTTTGTCACGAATCCTTATATCGCTCTGGTAATCCAGGAGCCAGTTGAGTTGGGTGGCGGTACGAAGACACCTGGATCAGTCTGGAAATGGCTGGTCGCGGCCGTTGTAATCGAAGCCGCCAAGACGGTGATAATGATCATCTTTCACTCGTCATCACCTCGAGTGAGCGGCATCAATATCTATGCGATCGGAAATCTGTTCCTGAGCGGTGTTATGGCCGTCACCATGGCCTGGTTTCTGGGGCGACGTTCATCGGGTCCGGGGGTCATCCTGATCGCTCAGCTGGGGAATCTGCTGATCTGGCTGATGTTTGGCATCAGCGTCCATCTTCGCTTCGGGATACGCCTGGTCGGCGAGGGCACCCTTTTGCTGACGTCATTCGTCGTCAGCGCAATTCTGTCGCTGATTGCAACGTTGATTTCGAAAGGGGCCTTCAAATCACGTTCCTGATGATTCATGCGATGGCGGGATTGTTCCTGCCCGGTTGCTTCTTGCGGTGTTGACGGGCGGATTCGCAACGTTATTCTGGTCCTGATCACCATTGAGGCAATACCTTGAACGGTGTATCGCTCGAAAACCCGGCCTCAAGACATGAGGTCCGAAGCCAGTATTAATGGCTTCGCAACCGCACAATCAATCTCCTTTGCAACAAGGAATCGTGATGAAAACAGTCTCTGCATTTCTGCTGGCGGTGATCTCGATGGCGTGTACCTCGGAGGCTCAGACGATCAAACGCGATGTTCCCTATGCCGAACCCGCGGTCGAACGGCAGGTGCTGGACATTTATGCTCCCACTGATGCAAAGAACCTTCCCGTCGTTTTCTGGATTCACGGTGGTGGCTGGCAGACCGGCGACAAGACAGACGTCAATTTGAAACCGCAGGCGTTTATGGATCGAGGATTCGTCTTTGTTTCCACAAACTATCGCCTGTTACCGAGTGTTGACATGGGAACGCTGGTTCGCGATGTCGCCAAATCCTGCGGCTGGGTTCACAAGCATATCGCCGAGTACGGTGGAGATCCCAATCGGATCTTCGTGATGGGGCATTCGGCAGGAGCCCAATTGGCTGCTCTGCTTTGTACCGACGAACGATACCTGAAAGCCGAGGGCGTGCCGTTCAGTGTGCTTAAAGGTTGTGTCCCGGTGGATGGTGATACCTACGACATCCCGGCCATTATCGAACTCGCAGAAACGCGCTGGCGTCTGCATGGTCTTCCTAAAGCTAAGTTTGGGCACCGAGAAAAATTTGGCAATGATCCTGCTTTGCACAAAGACTTTTCAGCCGTCCATCACATCACCAAAGACAAAGGAGTTCCACCATTCCTGATCATGTATGTCTCCAGTCATCCCGACACTTCAGCACAGGCTGTCTGGCTGGGAGAGGTGCTGAAGAAGTCTGAGGTCCCCGTTCGGTTGTATGGCGGAAGAGATACGAATCACTCCAAACTCAATGACGACATTGGAATTCCGGAAGACCCGGGTTCCAAAGCGCTGTTCGAGTTTGTCGCGGAATCTCTGAAGTAATGACTGCACGATAGAGTCCCACTCTTCTGGATCAATTTTCATGCGAACTATAGCTCTTTGTGTCGTGATTAATGTCGTTTTGGCCTCTGTCGGCGTTCATGGCCTGCTGGCTGATGATCAAACGGACAAAGTCGTCAATGCGGCCAATGCACTGTTAAACGCACTGGATGAATCCGGAAAGGCCCAGGTGCAGTTCAAGTTCAATGATGAACAACAGCGCCTTCGCTGGTCCAATCTCCCGACGGGAATCTTTGAACGTCGCGGCCTGCGCATGGGGGATCTGAAACCACAGCAGGCAGAAGCCGTGATGAACGTGCTGAAGGCCACATTGAGCGAGAAAGGTTTTCAGCAGATCGTGGACAATGTGGCCGCGGAGGAAACGCTCAATCGTGGAGGTCAACGCGGCCGCATTGTGTTTGGCGAAGATGAATTCTACTTTTCCATCCTGGGAACTCCGTCATCCACGGACGCATGGATGTGGCAGTTTGGCGGACACCATCTGGCGATTAATGCCACCATCGTTGGGGATCGGATTACTCTGGGCCCCAGTCTGACCGGAGGGCAGCCGATGCACTTTACGCGAGACGGCCAGCAGGTCACTCAAATGGCCGATGAAGTCGCGATGGCTTTTGAACTGGTGAATTCCCTGGACGCGGCTCAGCAAAAGAAAGCTATCCTGGGTGATCGGTTTACCGACATGATTCTGGGCCCCGGGAAAGATGACATCAAACCGGATCTGGAAGGAATCGCCGGAAAGGATCTGACTGAAGCTCAAGCGACAATTCTTAAGAGACTGCTCGCGGAACGTGTGAATCTGCTGAATCCTGACGATGCCACATCAAGAATGAAATCGTTTGAATCTCAATTGCCGGAGACATATTTCTCCTGGCGAGGTCCCACAACCTCCGGCAGCCCGGCGTATTACCGTGTGCAGGGGCCCGGCGTCTTTCTGGAATTTGCCCCTCAGCAAATGGGTGGCGCGCCGACGGAACACATCCACGCCATGTATCGCGAATTCGGAAACGACTACGGCGAAGCGTGGTTCAAGGGACAGTAATATCGGGGATCTCGAGGAGGCCGTCAGCGTATTCGTAGGACGGCCTTTTCAGGCCGTCGATGCTTCACAATGGGCTGCCAATGGCGACGCCCTGAGAATGGCGTCCTGCACTTCCATAGTCTCTTCCACGGCGTCTGACTCAAACAGAAGCCGCTTCCTGCGGACTGCAGGATTCATTCAGGATCACAAGCTGTGGTCGAGGTGACTCCATGTCCTGTTCGGCAAGTCGACGATCCAGTTCGACGATCAGAGGAATCTGCTGACGAATTTCCGTAACAGTGAAGACGACCTGCTTTCGGAAGTGCACATAGGCGCCCATCAGATTCATGATGGAGCTGAGACCTGCGACGCCCATGGGAAGCGCTGAGAAGAAATTTCGCCAGTACAAGTATCGAGTATCACGGTGGCGGGACAGTTCCCATGACAGTCTGAAGAATCCCATCACGTCTCGCTTAATTTCAAACCATCGTGGACGATGTTTTGAACGAACCTTCAATAGTTTTGACAAGCGAAGAACTCGGTCAAAATATCGCTTTGGCTCATAGACGGTGGAAACAACGGTAACCAGATCCTCCATAATCCGTTTGCGACTGCGTTGCGTTCGAAAATTCAGACCGGCAATTGTCTGATCGATGGGCTGCGAATCCAGACTGCGATCTTCTCCGACGGCGAACATCTCCAGCTCTGAGTCAATCAGGCGACCGCCCATCGACAACAGCCGTCGCTCTTTCAGCAGTCTTCGCGTCAGCTGAGTATTGGGCAGTGCGACGAGCAGTCCAACCATCGCAAAATTGATGCAGGCCTCCTCAATGAGGTCAATCATCAACTCATCGACTCCATCTTTCTCGCCGTCAAAGCCCAGAATAAACCCACCGAAAGCCACCATGCCGTAATCGTAGAGCTTATGAATACGCTCCAGGATGGGGCGATAGGAATTCTGTTTCTTCTGAGTGATCCGCAACACATCCGGGTCGGGCGTTTCGATCCCGAAGAAGACATTGCGAAACTCGGCCTCACGCATTTGAGCCATCAATGACTCATCATCCATAAGATTCAAAGAGGCTTCGGTGGCATAATAGAACGGGCTGCCGTTCCTCTTGTTCCATTCGATCAACCCTGGCAGAAGATTCTTTGTCAGGTTGACTTTGTTGCCTATGAAGTTGTCATCGACAATGAAGACTTCACCGGAGTATCCCTGGGCCAGAAGTGCATCCAGCTCATTGGAAATCTGCTCGACGGTCTTTGTGCGGGGACGACGACCGTAGAGTTCGATGATATCGCAGAACTCGCAATTGAATGGACAGCCGCGCGAATACTGGATGTTGATCATCAGATAGTGATCGAATTCAACCAGATCAAATCGCGGCGTCGGTGAGATTGTAACATCGGGCTTGTTGCGTTCAGTGAAAACGCCATACGGATTTCCCTGACGCCAGGATTCCAGCCACAGAGGAATAACTTCTTCGCCCTCTCCCACGACCAAAGTGTGGGCCCTGCGGTATAGCTCGGATTCACTGCTTGGATCTGCTCCGCCGACAACAATGTATTTGTCCTCGGAAACCGCTTTTTCAATGATTTCGAGCAGGCCCGGTTGTTGTGGCAACATGCCGCCCGTGCAGATCATGTCAGCCCAGTCCCAGTCAGACTGTTCCAGGGGACGCACATTCAGGTCTGCCAGCCTGAACTCCCAGTGCTGAGGCAGGATTGCAGCAACGGTCAGAAGTCCCAACGGCGGCGAAATCGACTTCGCCCCTTTCAATTCACACGACGCTGAAAAACTCCAGAATGACTCCGTTTTGAATTCTGGATTGATCAGCAGGCAGCGAATTGCCTGGTCGGGAGAAAGCGGCATACAGGGATTTTCCCGACGATCTGGCTATATTTAGGTTGGAAGCGGCCTCAGACGTGCTGCGTGACTCTCTTGAGCAGTACAGCGAGTGCGTCTTCTCTTATGAAGTAGTCGCTGTTACAGGGATCTGTTCGATCCGTTCACCGCGAA
>JBILXT010000493.1:0-4993 GCA_044378235.1 Planctomycetaceae bacterium | reverse complement strand
GTGTCTTGCGAAGTTCGAGTTGAGTTCCATCTGGTTGTTTGATTGAGACTTCATCAATCACCCACGACGTATTCTCTTTCAATAACAGGACGGTCACCGGTGGCTGTCCCGCACCAGCCAGTTCAATCTTTGCTCGTTGCTCCGTTGATTGAGTTCGCTGAACCGGCATGCGAAGCAGTTCCGGCAGCGTCTCGTACTCTTCCGGAACGGCAGGCAGATTGCTCCATACGAGGCGATTGAAATCCAGTGAACTGTTCTTTCGAATTGACTGGATGTCCTGATTCTCCCATGCGTTTGCCAGTTCGATAACAGGAACAGTCAGCATCAACTGAGTTCGCAAAGAAGCGACTCCGGCGGAAGGATCCGGATACTGAACATCTTCCACCTTCAGCTCACCGTTCTCGTCTCGCATCAACACGCTGCAGATTTGTCCGTTCGCTGATTGGAACTCAAGTTCAGTGACTTCGCCGCGAACATTACTGTTCTGCAAGCTCATTTCCCCGGCAGGGATTCCAGTGATTGGCAGTCCAGCCATCAGGGATGGTTCAATATGGTTCCATACGGATTCAACAAGATCTCTGGTTGAGATCTGTCGCAAGACGGGAAGATCATGCGATTGAAGAGCCGACAGGAACAGTGCACCCCGTGCAGGAGCCGTGAATGCTGACTTGAGAGTTCTCTGCTGTTGTGTCTGACGATCATAGATCGTGACATTTTCGATGATGAATTCGGTCTCCACGGCGGCCGTGACAGGACGTTTACGGTCGTCTTTGGCATCCGCGACTTCGGGAGTTGTCAGGTCGATTCGAACGACGGAGGCATCGTCGGGAATCATTACGGTCAATTGTCCCGCGAATGACTGGATCTCGAAATCCTTCGGTGCATATTCAGGCGTTGGCAGCTTGATCATTGTCAGGTCGCCGACACTGATCGCGTTCTTGAAGAATTTTTCTTCCGTCAGCTTTTGGAGTCGTTCCTGATTGTCTTCCTGATAGGCCGCGAGGAAATCCGTGACGGCGTTCATGGCTCGGGCCTGTCGCAGCACGGAGCCCGGATGGTCGTCTGATTTACGTTTTCGAATCTCCAGATCGGAGACCAGCCATTTGTCGTCCTGACGTGCAACCTTCAGGAGCATGAAGCCGTTCTTTGATGGCATCTTAACGACAGCATCCGATTCATTCATCTGAGCTTCAGGGCGGCGAGCCATCCCGGATTCGCATTCGGCGGAGATCTGAGCAATCATCTGCTGTAACCACGGCTCAGGCAATTTTTCAAGCGGGCCCTTAAGTTCTGAGTTTACTGCCTGAAGCACGGCACTGCGATCGGCGGACTCCCAGGTCTTAAGGAACTCACGTATTGTCAGAAGAAGGTCCATGACTTCAACGGACGACTTTGTGGCGCGAGTGCCCTTCTTCTGCTGACGCAGCATCACATCATCTACAACCCAGCGATTCTTCACTTCGTCTTTAACGATGATGAACTGATACTTGGTGCCGTCTTTTTCTTCCTTCGCAACTGCTTCGAGACGCTTCTCGGCCAGTTCTTTGGATTCAACAACTTCCAGCTTCGTTCTGGGAAGGTTCAGGATTTCCAGATCCTTGAAGGCGTCCGGAGATCGCATTGCCTTTTGTTCGAAACGAGTCGAAACGACCCGTCGAAAGGCGGCTTCATTGTTCTCCGCAATCGCATCGGTGAACAGCCCGACAACACGTTGCTCCGTGCCGTGGCCGTCCATGATAGACGGTTTCAAGTTGGATGGCTTCAGCATCTCCGTGTTCAGCAGCGAACTCGTGCATCCAGTCGCCGTCACAGTGAGACCGCCGGCCAGCATCAGAACCATCGAAAGTCGATATGAGCGGAGCATAAGAACACTCCTGCCAGCGCATCGGAGGATTGATCGCAAAAGATCAGTGTCCACGTGGCCAGACAGACAACGAAGGGGAAAGGAAAACTGACGGATTTCGGACACACCGTTTCGAAGGCGTGGCTGAAGTTTCGTCGGAGGGATCAACAAGACGGGATAAATTCACAGCGGACCGTGCCGCACGAACGCGCAGAGCCTGATTCCGTACAGAGGTTGTCTCAGTTATCTCCCTGGCGGTCAACAGGCGTCCGGGAGCTGAGCACCGGTTGCCGGACAAGCCTGAAGGGCAAGTGGCTTTTTCCGGCGAATTCAGCAAGTTCTTCACAGAATCTGCGAACTGCTGGCGAAGTTTGTTGTGAGTATCGGCGAAATCTGCAGGAACGATGCGCACGAGGGCAGTTCGAAACCCAGTTCGCCGATCAAATCAAATCCGGGCTCCGCGAAACCATAGTCGACAACATGCAGCCAAAATCATCCTGAGTAAAGGAGGTGAGATTCTACGTTTCAAACAAAGTAGAGTCTCCCGTATGGCACCATTGGCGCCGCGTTATGGATTGCCGGGCCGATTCGGTCGGATGTCGCCTGACACAGCCCAGAGTAAATAGCGATTCGGTCTGGTGCGCGTAGATTGATTCCGCAAACGTCTGAGCTTCGCTGGGAAACTCTGGCATCAACTTTGGATAACCGTTCGGATAGGGCGACGGGTCTTTGCCGCGAACGCAATTTTTGTGATCACATCCGAGGCCCATTTGGGGTTCTCTTCCCATCCTGGCCCAGAGGGATTGTGTAAAGCACAGACCATGATGTTCGCAGCCGGAACGTCGATTTCTTTCTCGATCACCGCCCGCGCCCGAGTGACCAGATCGTCCCACGCTCTGATGACATCCAGCGTCACAATCGCTGCTCTCGTCTCGCCGTCATCCACCACGAGCACAATGGCTCGCAGTAAATCTCGCACCCCGTTGACCACGAAAGTATGCCCGGTAACAGTCCGGTCCTTCACTTCCTCTGGCGTGTTATCCACCTTCGCCGCACCGGCCTTGAGATTCGAGACGACCGGAAAAGTCCTATCCACAACCTGCGCCGAAACGCTCGTCGTCAGCAGCAGAAATACGAGCAGACATTTCATCAGAGCGACCTCCAGGATAGTTGAGGCATCAGAAACCGCAGCGGTACGTAGCATCCTGTTGCCACAAGTCCAGCTGGGTGTGGTCGCGGGGGTCGGCAAGCTTTCATTGCCGAACTCATCCTGATGCTCGGTTTGGGCGCGTTGGGCAGATAGCAATCTACAAATGTAGATTTAACGATTGACGAATCTACATTTGTAAATACAATGTTAGTAGTGCCGGGCAGGGATTCTCCATTTCGGTTCTGCAAATCACGCCACTGCAGCCAAATAGCGACCCTTGTCGCCCGACCTGTCCTCAGGTCGGGAATCTTGTTTTGGCAATGCTCGCTATTCTTTACGTGGTTTGGAATCAGGTGTGTTCAGGCTCAATGCTGTTTAACTCCGACAGGCAAGACTGTTTTCGGAAACATACCGCCGGATCGATTGTCGGACATGTGAGTTTGTTTGTTTGATGGCACTTCAAACCTGAGCGAGTGTGGGGTGATTCATTGCTGCCACCACGCAGGAGAAACCTCGCTGGCAACCTGCTCCGGCGGATCGCATGGAACTTCAAACCTCTTTAGTTGTGACCGAGTAAAGATGACCAACGACTCATTACCAGA
Source organism: Planctomycetaceae bacterium (assembly GCA_044378235.1). Taxonomy (GTDB): domain Bacteria; phylum Planctomycetota; class Planctomycetia; order Planctomycetales; family Planctomycetaceae; genus SXXK01. The sequence goes on along the minus strand of JBILXT010000493.1, from coordinate 1,398 downwards.
TGCAGAACTCGATGTGCTCAGTTGCCTGTGGAAACACGGGGATCTCACGGCGCGAGAAGTTCGCGAGCAACTTGCATTGTCGCGGCCAATGACACACAGCGCGGTCAGCACATTACTGATCCGGCTTCTGGAGAAAGGCATGGTGGCCCGAAGAAAGAGCGGCCGTTCGTTTGCCTATCGCGCGGTCAAAAAGGCTCAACGTGCCGGGATACGTGTTGTCTCGGAGACGCTTGAGCGAGTCTTCGGCGGCAACCCCATCGCTGTGGTTTCTTCTCTGTTTGAATCGCGACGTCCGACAGCAGACGAGCTGAATCAACTGCAGGAACTTGTCGATCAGCTTCGGACACAGCAGTCGCAGAAAGGAGCGAAGTGATGAACCCGATCGTTGAATCAGTGAACTCGGCGGCGGAAATCTGGTGGCGATGGATTGTGTCTGCAAGCTGGCAGGCAGCAGTTGTCGGAGGACTGTTGCTCACGATTGTCTGGCTGAGCAGGCGATGGTCTTCGCATGTGCATTACGGCCTGTTGCTTGTGGCGCTGATCAAGTTTGCTGTGCCGCCATTGTGGTCGTCACCAACAGGATTGCTGACCCATATAGGACCCGTGCAGCAGGATAGCGACAAATCACTTCGTGCCATCATTTCGCGGGCAGATTCGGGGCGCCGTCCTCTGGAGACAACGGAGCGGTATCAGCCGCTGTTTCCCATCGACGCGGCGAGGAGTGAATCGCAGAACTTCGAAACCGTTTCAGATGTGTCGCGGGAGGAATTCCCAGTCACCGAGAATGAAACTGCAGCGAACATGCGGCATCGGGATTCGAGTAAGCCGTCGCTCTCCACTCCAGATCCGTTGCCTTCAGTTGCGATTCCCGGGCAAACCACTTGGGTCGCACCAACGTGGCGAGCCATGTTGATGCTGTTGCATGTTGCGGGGATGCTGATCGTGTTCGGACTGGTGATTCGGCAATTGAATTCGCTCAGACGACTCGTTTTGAATTCGCATCCTGCTGCTGAATCTGTGATTCGGATTTGCCAGAAATTACAACAGACGATTGGCTATCGTCGTCAGGTTCGGGTACTGCAAAGTGTCGCGGCAGACTCGCCGATAGCGTTCGGAGTGTTTCGACCGACGATTGTTCTGCCTGCTGATGCCGAGGAACTTGCTGATCATGATTTGAAAACAATCCTTGGCCATGAGCTGGCTCACCTTCGTCAAGGAGACGCATGGACAAACTGGCTGCAATTGTTGCTGATGGCGGCCTGGTGGTTTCATCCGGTATTCTGGATGCTGCATCGTCATCTTCGTCGAGTTCGCGAGGATTGTTGCGACGACACATTAATCGCAAGCGGGCTGACGAACGCTGACGACTATTGCAGTACATTGTTGAGAGTCGCAGCT
>JBILXT010000492.1:0-5001 GCA_044378235.1 Planctomycetaceae bacterium | reverse complement strand
TGTACTGCGAGAAGGCAGTTATTGATCGTCTGACTTGTGTGATCGATATCCGGCCACTGCGCTGTTCATGGCATCGGATATCCTTGCGGAATCGTTCCCGAAGTGAATCGCAATGCGGACGTTGTGCGAACCTGTTACGGATGACAAGTAGTACTCATGGGGATAGCTCCGCCATTTGTCCGCCTCTTCAGGCATGAAGTCTGGCAGTCTGCTGCGCTGATGAGCCTGTTCAACACGGGCGCAAAGATCGGTTCATTCGCGATCATTATTCCTCTTGTGCTGAATCGTTTCTCGCCGGGAGATGTTTCTCTCTATTTGTTTCTGACTTCGATCATCAGCGTGCAAATGCTTGTGGGCGGTGGTTTCGTCCCGACCTTCGCACGGTTTATCGCTCACGCTCTCGCTGGAGTTCCGGAAGATCAGTTAGGGAAATTCCATGGTGGATTCACTTCGGTTGCCCTGAATGATGTGGATCGTGGGGTGCTGAGCCGTATTGTTGGAACGCTCCGTCGCATTTTTCTGACGTTAGCGCTGGCGAGTTTTCCTGTTCTGGCAATCGTTGGTTCCTGGTTGCTGAAGAAGCCTGTCCAGGCAACCTCGGCTCCTGAATTGTCATGGATCGCCTGGGGAATTGTGGCGTTCGTAACACCACTCGTCCTGTACTCCAGCCAGTTCAGTGCGATCCTCCAGGGCGCAAATCAGGTTGCAACCGAACAACGCTGGTCAGCAATTTTCACGACAGTCGGGGCTGCTGTTGCCCTTGCTTCGCTTTTCCTGGGCGGCAATCTGCTTGTTCTGATTGCAGTCAATCAGACGTTTCAGGTTGTGGCCTTCTTTCGTCTCTCATGGCTGTCATCACGGACGCTGAGACGGTTGCCCTACTCGGCTTCTGAAGATCGCTATTCCGCTTCGATATTTCGGGCGGTCTGGCCGAATGCCTGGCGATCTCTGACTGGTGTCCTTTGTTCTGCGGGTATTGCTGAAACCAGCGGTTTGGCTTTTGCCGAAACGATGCCCACAGATCAATTGGCTCAGTTCCAGCTGGGTCTGAGAATCATGAAGGTGATTGCTGAAGTCAGCAGGGCTCCATTTTATAGCCATCTGCCAGTTCTGAATCGGCTCCGTGCGAAAGGTGATATGGAGCAGCTTCGGGCGAGTATTCGTCGAAACATGACAAAAGCGCACGTCGCCTACATTATTCCCTTCGCCATAGCGCCGACTGCCGCCTCGTTTGTCTTGCCCCTGGTCGGCAGTCACGTGGGATTTCCAGTGCTTGAGTTCTGGTCCGTGCTGGGTTTAGCCGTGCTCGTTGAACGCTGGGGAGCGATGCATTTACAGGCGTACAGCACAACGAATCACATCATCTGGCATTGGCTGAACGGTTTTACCGGGGCATTTTGGGTGCTTTTGATGGTTTTCTTGACGCCTTCGATCGGTGTCTATTCCTATCCAGTTGGTCTTCTCGCCGCAAACTGCCTCATTTATACTCAGGTTTCGGTCAGAAGATCACTTGGATCGATCGGAACTACCTTCTGGAATTTTGAGTTGCGCTGCACGATCCCGGCGATTGCCCTGTACGGAATCTGCTGTGGATGCCAGTGGATCATTCGTGAATTTGTGCTTAGAAACTCGTTATGAGTGACTGTTCTATCATTATTCGCACTCTGAACGAGGGGCGATATCTGGGACAACTTCTGGAGGGGATTCGCTCGCAGGAGTTTTCGCAGTCGGGTATCGAAATCATTGTTGTCGATTCCGGGTCTACCGACGACACGTTAACCATTGCGGAAAAAGGGGGATGCAAAATCCTGCACCTGAAACGCAGTGAGTTTTCCTTTGGCAGGTCATTAAACATCGGATGTGATGCGGCGAGCGGCAAATTCCTGGTGTTTATCAGCGGACATTGCGTACCGGTCGACAATCAATGGCTCAGCAATCTGCTGCAGCCTTTCAGCGACCCGAACACGGCCATCTCTTTTGGTCGTCAGGTCGGTGGTGACGAGACCCGCTTCAGTGAACACAGTCTGTTTGCGAAGTACTTTCCGGAACACCCTGAGCATAATCAGCCTCCGTTCTTCTGCAATAATGCCAATCTGGCCCTGCGCAGCGAATGCTGGAAAGAACATCGATTTGATGAATCGCTGACGGGGCTTGAAGACATGTACATTGCCAAACAGCTTTGGCAGCAGAAGAGGAAGATTGTCTACGCCCCGTCCGCGTCGGTCTATCACTATCATCATGAATCATGGGGACAGGTACGTCGACGTTATGAACGTGAAGCGCTCGCGCTCCGGGAGATCATGCCGGAGGTTCATGTGCAGTGGCACGATGCGGTGCGCTATTTCTCGGCGGGTGTCCTGAGTGATCTGTCAGATGCTCTGCAGCAAAGAGTGTTTCTGTCAAAAGCTTTCCAGATCGTTGCGTTTCGCTTTTGTCAGTTTTACGGTGCCTGGCGCGGGAATCACCTGCATCGCAATCTGTCCCGACAACGTAAAGAACGTTACTTTTATCCTCGCTGATTTCTTTTCCTGAACAATCACAGGGAACATATTTATGGACAACGCGGATTTTCGTCTGGTGGCTCTGCTGCCCATGAAAGCCAACAGTGCTCGTGTCGTCGGCAAGAATTTCCGACCCTTCGCGGGCAAGCCTCTGTTTCGCTGGATACTGGATACATTGTTGAGCGTTCCGGAGATCCAGCAGGTCGTGATTAATACGGATGCCCGCAGCATTCTGGCAGATCATGGTCTGGTCGACGGAGACCGAATCAGAATTCGCGATCGCAAGCCTGAGCTGTGCGGTGATTTTGTCAGTATGAATCTTGTCCTTGCAGATGATGTGGCAGCGGTCTCCAGTCAGTCTTATTTGATGACTCATACCACCAATCCACTGTTGGGGGCGGGAACGATTCAGAATGCAATTGCAGCGTATGAAAAGGGCCGTGCTGCGGGCACCTGCGACAGTCTTTTCACGGTAAATCGATTCCAGACTCGGTTCTATCGAGCGGACGCTTCTCCAGTGAATCACGATCCCAAAAATCTCGTGCGGACCCAGGATCTGGAACCATGGTTTGAAGAAAACTCCAATCTCTATCTCTTTAACCGACCGAGCTTTGCATCGACGGCGGCTCGCATTGGTTCCATGCCAATGATGTGGGAGGTTCCTCGAGCTGAATCTGCAGATATTGATGATCAGGAAGGTTGGGATATCGCTGAAACAATGTGCAGAGCCCGTACGACCAGACCGATATGAGGAAATCTAAAGGCTGGACCAGAACGTTGGAGGCTTCGGTTTTACTATGAGAATTGTCATCACCTGCCCGCCTATGCTGCGTGGAATCGACAGGTTTCGCTCGATTTTTGCGGAACGCGGTCTGGAAATTGAAACGCCAAACGTGGTCCAGATCCTGACTCGAGAGGAATTGCTCGAACTGATTCCTCAGTTCGATGGCTGGATTATTGGGGATGATCCTGCCACAGGGGAGATCTTTGAGGCAGGAAAAGCCGGAAAGCTGAAAGCGGCAGTTAAGTGGGGAGTCGGCGTTGATAACGTCGACTTCAAGGCGTGTCAGCGTCTGGGAATTCCGATCAGCAACACTCCTGGTGTTTTTGGTCGCGAAGTCGCAGACATCGCAATGTCTTATGTGACTGCACTGGCTCGTCAGACATTCATGGTTGATGCGGGAGTCAAAGCCGGAAAATGGCCAAAGCCTGCCGGCATCTCACTGTCGGAAAGAACTGTGGCATTGGTGGGATTCGGCGACATCGGTCGAAACACCGCGAAGCGACTCGCCGCTGCTGATATGAACGTGGTTGTCTATGACCCATTTCTGAAGGCACAGGCTGAGGCCGTGGGCTATAAGGCAATGGACTGGTCGGAGGGAATTGAACAGGCCGACTTCATCGTGATGACGTGTGCCCTGACACCTCAGAACAGGCACATGCTGAACGCTTCCGTACTGGAACGCTGCAAGCCTGGTGTGCGAGTCATCAATGTCGCTCGCGGTCCGCTGATCGATGAATCCGCATTGATCGCGGCATTGCGTTCCGGACACGTACATAGCGCTGCACTGGAAGTTTTTGAGGTTGAGCCGCTTCCTGCTGATTCACCGCTGCGTGGATTTTCTGACCGCTGCATTTTCGGTGCTCACAACTCTTCCAACACTGTGGATGCCGTGAACAGAACATCGCTGAAAGCGATCGATCTGATCTCGGGATTCCTCAGGGACATTCACTGAACCAAGCCGTGAGCTGAGAGCGTAATCCATGGCAATGCCACCAGGCCTGAAAACTCTTCTAATGAGGTGCGAGAAGCACTTCTGCCAGGTGTTTGGCATTGGAGTCTACCGCAAGCTGCGCGGGATTTCGAATTCCGGGGCCTCGAACCTGAATGAGATTCTGCTGGTGGAAGATCTCCTGCTGCCACAGATTCGGAATGGTCTGATGGTGGATGTTGGAGCTCATCACGGAGAGAGCTTTCGATTCTTCGCATTCAGTGGCTGGAGCGTTCTGGCCTTTGAGCCAGACCCATCGCCCATCAAACACGCGATGATTCGCGCCAGATCCACGGCTGCTGTTAAGGAACTTCGCTGTGCTGTTTCTGATAAGGCCGGCCAGGAGGTCCCCTTCTATGTCAGCCCGGAGTCGAGTGGCGTGTCATCACTCACGCCGTTTCTGGAGAGTCATCAGGCGGCCGCCGAAGTTGTCATCACCGACACTCTTGATCGATGTCTTCGCCAGCATGCTGCGGGTAAGCGGGTCGACTTCCTGAAGATCGACACCGAAGGGCATGACCTGTTTGTCCTCAAAGGAATTGACTGGCAGGAACCAAATCAGCGACCTCGCGTGGTCATTTGCGAATTTGAAGATCGCAAGACTCTTCCACTCGGATATGATTTTAGGCAGATGGCCGGATATCTCGCTGAAAAAGGCTATGCAGTATGGGTTTCCGAGTGGTTTCCGATCACGAAGTACGGCGCGCGGCATCGTTGGCGAAATCTTC
>JBILXT010000491.1:0-5017 GCA_044378235.1 Planctomycetaceae bacterium | reverse complement strand
TGTCATCAAACCCTCTGCTCAAATTGGGGTAGTGACAGCCACCCTTTGAACCGGGGCACTCAATTTTGTCAATTCCACGAATTTTCTGAAGGTCCCGTGAACGATTTCGTGAGAATTCACGTTCACACCGTCTACAGTCGATGGAACCAACACGACACTGCTGAACAATTACACAAAAACTTCCAATTTTCAGACCTTACGATCCGGATTCGGACCCTGCTATGGCTGACCCTGCAAAGCCCGACAGAGCCAGTGAAGCGGACCTTATGTCTGCCTCCTGGATATTCGAACAATTAGCGTTACAGGAAGGGCTGCATGTCGATCGCTCGAAAACTCGCCGAGCTGTCGACGAAGCCGCTGAGACCTATTTCGGTATTCAGGACGGTGGCTGGTGGCGCTGGATTATTGAGACCGCCCATAGCCTTGGGAGAGGTTGCCGTGTTATCGACGGAGAGCTGCACGATTTGATCCAGATGGCTCGCAACGGCCTGACGGTCATCCTGCGATCCGGAGACGGAAGTACCTGGCACTCGATCATGCCGGGCAAAGGTCGTAAGCTGCAGTTTGGTTCTCCTCGCGGAGTTCTTCCCCTTCGAAACGTGTCGGGAAATCGTGTGGCCGGCTTACTTCGGCTAAGCGGGTTTGAGGGCGTTGTTCGCTGCGTCGTCATTGAACCTTCACTGTCGCCACGCACAGCTGAATCGACGCCCCATGGCGAGAGAAAGCCAATTGACCGTCTGATTTCGCTCCTGGTCGCGGAGAGCTCCGATCTTTGGGTGATCGTGATTTTTGCGCTCGTGACCGGCATGCTGGGCATGACGACGCCGCTGGCGGTGGAAGCGCTCGTCAACACCGTCGCGTTTGGGCGTTTCCTGCAGCCGGTCATTGTGCTGTCTATTATGCTCATGGCGTTTCTCGTGTTTCAGGCCGCTGTGAAGGCCTTACAAACGCTTGTGGTTGAGATCATTCAGCGGCGACTTTTTGCGCGGGTCGCGGCAGATCTGTCTTTTCGCTTGCCGAGAGTTCGTGTTGAGGCTCTCGATGAAGAGTACGCTCCGGAACTTGTTAATCGCTTCTTTGACGTCGTGACCGTTCAGAAAATCAGCGCGCAGTTGCTGTTAGACGGCATCTCCGTGATCCTGAGCATCTTCGTGGGTATGGTGGTGCTCGCATTCTACCATCCTTATCTGCTGGCCTTTGACGTTGTTCTGATTCTGTTACTGCTCTTTAGCATGTTCGTGCTCGGACGCGGTGCCGTGAAGACCAGCATCAAGGAATCGAAAACAAAGTACGCGATGGCTGCATGGCTTGAAGACCTGGCTCGCTGTCGTACGACCTTTCGCTACGACGGTGCCTCGGAATTCGCTCTGGAGCGTTCTGATCAACTCGTCTTCAATTACCTTACCGCGCGAAAAAAGCACTTCAAGGTGCTCATGCGGCAGATCCTGTTTCTCCTGCTGCTTCAGGCGCTGGCCAGCACCGCTTTGCTGGCCATTGGTGGCTGGCTTGTGATCAGCAACCAGCTATCCCTTGGGCAACTGGTTGCTGCGGAACTGATCGTCGCGGTGGTTGTTGGTTCCTTTGCCAAGCTCGGGAAGCATATCGAGAGCTTCTACGATCTGATGGCATCGATCGACAAACTGGGTGTTCTTCTGGACCTGCCAACGGAGCGAACAGATGGCCTGCTGACGTTACCCGAAGCCAGTTCACCAGAACACGCTGGAATCGTAGCAGATCAGGTCTGCTATCACCTCGCGGATGGCAGGGAAATGCTGCACAATGTGTCGCTGAAAATTCCTCCGGGGCAACATGTCGTTTTGACGGGAGAAAGTGGTACCGGTAAGAGCTTGCTTCTGGATCTGCTGTTTGGACTTCGCGAACCATCCTCGGGTTCAATTCGCCTCAACGGAGTGGATCCACGAGACGTACGTCCGGATGTTCTGCGGCGGCAGGTTGCTCTGGCCAGAGATGTAGAGATTTTTGACGGAACGATTCTGGAGAATATTCATCTGGAGCGTCCTGACATCAGTATCAATGATGTCAGAACTGCGGCTGAGATTGTGGGTCTGATGCCCGCTATTCAACGGCTTTCTGAAGGCCTTGAGACTCCACTCAATGCCACGGGGTCGCCGTTAACATGTGCTCAACTTCGTCGAATGATGCTGGCTCGTACACTGGCTGCCAATCCTCGAGTCCTGCTGATTGACGAACTCCTCGACACCATGTCTGACGAAGAATCTCAAAGAATTCTGGAGTCTCTGCTGAAGGCAGACTCGGAGCGATCAATTGTCCTTGTCACGAATCGCGAAAAGTTGAAAGCCATGATGAAGAACGTCGTGATGCTGACCTCAGAATATCAGGAAAGGGAAGCACAATGACAGCTCCTGCGAAATCTCAGCGCCGATCAATTCTGACGCCAGTGGCTTACAGTGAGGCCCTGATGCCGTCATTGCAGCTTGCTCGTTCTTCACGACAGGCACGGCGCATTGCGGTCGTTCTGCTTATCCTGCTCATCGCCACAATCTGTCTGATGGCTTTTGCCCCGTGGCAGCAGACGATTACAGGTGAAGGCTATGTCGTGGCTTATGCTCCACGCGAACGTCAGCAGACGCTGGAAGCGATTATTGAGGGACGCATCATTCGCTGGAATGAAGAACTCTATGAGAACGCTCGTGTCGCGAAAGGCGATTTTATTGCGGAGATTAGTGATATCGACGCGGGGTATGCAGTACGACTGGGGGAGCAGTTGGCAAATACGGAGTCGATTCTGGAGTCTTCAAAGAAGATCGTGAATGCGACAGAAGGCCAGCTGAACGCATACCGTCAAGTGCAGAAGGAAGTTGAAGCCGCTCAGAATGCGTACGTGCAGTCGGCCATGCAGAAAGTGTCCGCTGCTGAGCAGAAACTGGCGATTGCAGATGCAGCAATTCCGCAACTGAAAGCCGCGTTTGATCGTGCGAAAGAACTGCACGCCATTGGCAATATTGCGTTGGAGAAGCTGCAGGAAATCGAACGCAAGTTGCTGGAGTCTCAGGGAAAAGTGAAGGAAGAATCGGCCAACCTCTCGGCCGCCAGAGCGGAGCTAATGGGGAAGCAGAGCGACCGGGAAGCCTACATTCACAAAGCGTCTGCTGACGTCAGCTACTACGAAGGTGCTTTGGACAAGGCGCGAGCAGAAGCTGAAAAAGCCGACAAAGACCTGAACGATATGAAATCCAAGGTTGCACGCCAGGATCAGCTGATCACCGCTCCATTTGATGGTTACATCGTGCATATTTCTTCCAATGGTGGTTCTCAGCTGGTGAAGAAGGGGGATCCCATCTGCACTCTGGTCCCGTACACCAAAGATCGTGCCGTGCAAGTCTGGCTCGATGGTAACGATGCACCGCTTGTTGAAGCAGGACGACACGTGCGTTTACAGTTTGAAGGATGGCCGGCAATTCAGTTTTCCGGATGGCCGTCTGTCGCTGTAGGCACGTTCGGGGGAACTGTCGTTTCCGTGGACATGGTTGATAACGGCAAAGGAAAATTTCGCTGTCAGATTCTGCCCGACTCGACGGAAACCGTGAAATGGCCTGAAGAACGATTTCTCCGCCAGGGCGTGCGAGCAAATGGCTGGGTTCTGCTGGAACAGGTACCGCTGTGGTTTGAAGTTTGGCGAAAGCTGAACGGCTTCCCACCGACCGTGGAAGTGGACTCGACAAAGAACAGCAAAGCGGCCAGCAAGGAAGAAGGCAAGTAGAGAATTCACCACTCCTTGTCATCCGATCGCGGAATCATTCTTCGCGCAAGCCGGATTGCGCACAACGACTTGAGCAAACATTTTCGGCTATGCAACTTCGCACCAGGCGTAGTTTGCAAATGGGATGCACTTGCAGTCTTCAATGGTAGCGACCAGTCTTTGTAGTTCGGCAGAGTCTGAAACGGGAATCATTCCCAGTTCCTCAACCAGTTCTGCGGGCAATTGGCTGAGCAAGTAAACTCGCACTCGCCGCAACGCCTGAATCAATTGAGCAAACTCGACCGAGTCAATTGTGGGTTCGCGCCGTAGCGGCTTCAGGAGTTCTTCCGGATCCTGACATCGTCGCAGCATTGTCGCCGCTGGCCCTTCCGGAATCGGGAGATCAGCCACGATCACGATGCGACCACCCTGCTGCACAATGTTGGTCGTGTTCTCCAGGGCCTGTCCCAATTGCTTCCAGCCGAACGCTCCGCCCGGAACAGAGATCACCGCGCCTTCCAGCATCTCCTCAACGCTTACACGCCACGTACGCTCGACCAGTTCCTTGCCGCGTGCTAAGACGTCCTCTGGAAGCCCGGCGAGGATTTCTGCTGGCAAACCGGCAGCTCCAGGGATGGCCTGAACGGTGAACTGAGTTCCCAGCAGCCAGCCCACTTCATCAATCATCTCGCGAAATGGACGTTGCTGTTCAGGCGTCAGCTCCGGGTGGCCCTGAGACTGCGAGCTTTGTTGAGTCGCGATGTCGGAGAATGTCGGGAAGAGAATGCTGGACGTACCTCGAAATCCCAACAACCCATCGAACGCAATAATACCGACGGTGATAATCAGATCTGCGTCAGACAAGAGTCGGTTGAGATAAATTCGCTCGCCGCCAGAGGTGCTGGCGATGTAACTGATCTGACTTGAATCGCCCGGATCATGCACGTGGACCGTAATCTGTTGCTGGACATGCAGCGGAAACTGATCACGAAGCCACTGCCAGCCAGTCCCGGAATAATCGGGGGGCAAAAGCAAAGTCAACAGGACACCGCCATCGGCCACCGACTGCAACTGTTCCCAGACGGTTGAAACAATCTCGGCAGCGAAGGGCGTCTCCGGATCGACCACGAGAATGACTCGATCACCCGGCACCACGCATCTAACAAGTTCAGGATACCCCAGAGGATTCAACAACGCTTCGCGGCAACGTTCCGACGGTGAAATCACCTGGGCCGGAATCGGGATCAGTGGCTGATTGACGGAGGTCTGCAATGAAGAACTGACAGGACCACTGGT
>JBILXT010000124.1:0-17981 GCA_044378235.1 Planctomycetaceae bacterium | reverse complement strand
GCCGTGCGAACGCAATCTTCGTCGGCAACTTTTGTTGATCGTTCCGCCGCAACAACCAGCGACTCATCTGCCAGTAAAGTCAAGCAGCGAGGCAATCCATCACTCGCGACAGCAATGAGGTCCAGCGCCTGAGGACTGAAGACGTCTCTGAGCTTCCCGCCCACGACCGATAAATGGCGGTTCAGGCATTCGAGCGATTCTTTGGACGACAACGGTTCCAGAAAGGCATGGCAGCGAACGCGGCGGCTGAAATCCGCGTGAGCCGGCCGTGCCAATTCTTCTTCGAGATTCAGTGGTCCGGCGATCAGACATCGAACTAGCGCGCGGCCGTTCCATTCCTCTTCTGTAAAGGCTCGAAGTTCGTTCAGTACGGGAACGGAAAGAAGTTGAGCATCATCGACCAGCAGGAGAATTGGTCCCCAGAACTCCGTTGTTTTTCGCATCTGCTCGACGACGGTCCATCGACTGCGAATAGCGACTGACGAGGCTGACTCTGATGAGCCTTCTCCGGCTCTTAGAAGAGATGCGGCCTGCAAGGTTTGCAGAACTTCGGCTGGAGTTTCAAGACCCGCGCCTGAGCACAGAACGGCTCGCCCTTCATGAGCGAGCTGCATCTGCAGATGTTTCAACAGTGATGTTTTGCCGACACCCGCTGGTCCTGTCAGGACTGCGATCCCGAGATCGGAACGCAGGGCGTGAAGTAGCTGGGGGAGAATGCTGCGGATGGACTCGGAGATAAAGAATGCTCGAGTCAGATCAGCACATTGAAAGGGCTGGCGATGGAATCCAAAATTTGTTTCGTACATTTTCGGTGCGCGTCCACGAATGAGACTAAACTTCTACATGGTATCCCGCGAACACTCGGACTCGGACTTCATCGTGCGGAGAGTAATCACCGCGTCCGTGGCCGACACACTGATCGGCAATAACTGCCGGTCTCGCATCATGCGAGATTCCTCGTCTTCATCGAACGAGCCCAGCCGCTTTCTTTAGCGTAACCGGAGTTCTCGGAATATCTCCGCCAAATCCCCGAGCTAAACGACCTTGAACTTACTTGCCATCGGTACACTTTTGAGAATCAGTGACAGATGTTCCGTCCGAACGGCAAAAACTAAATTGCAAGTTGAGCCTGAGGCGCTAGCCGATTTGTTCTGTCAAATCGGCTAGCGCCTCAGGCTCAAGGTGACATGTTGATTACAGGGAACTCAGAAAGAAGTTGTATGCAATCAGAATCACGGTCTACGCCGGCTCGTGTGCACATTGTGGGGCGAAAAAACTCCGGGAAGACAACCCTGGTTTGTGAACTGGTCCGTGAATTCACATCGCGTGGGATTCGCGTCGCGACAGTTAAGCATACGCATCACCATCACGAGCTTGATACGCCGGGCAAGGATTCTCATTTACATCGCGAAGCCGGCGCTGCAGCGGTAGGGATTTTGTCACCACAAATGACAGCGATGTTTGTTCCCTCGGATCGTGAACTACGTGGAGAGCGACGGTACGAACAGTTTGAATCTCTGTTTTCCGACAGCCGGTTGATACTCGTCGAAGGTGATCTCCAATCTACAGCTCCCCGTGTCGAAGTTTGGCGGAGCGTTGTCAGTGAAGAACCGTACGCCGCCAAAGACTCGGCGATAAGTGCTGTTATCTCCGATGATTCTGTGTGTGGGCTTTCTTGTCCGGTCTGGCCGAGAAACAGCGTCAGAAACGTCGCTGATAGGATTCTGGACCTAATACAGTTCGGAATTCCCTCACACTGATCCAAACACTGCTCAGGTCGGAATTCCTCGCCGACGGTTGCGTTCCCGGGCGAGGCACGCCAACATGGCGGAGTGGACGTGCCGGAGCGGCGCTCCCTGAAACAAATTGAGACTTCATTCAGCGGCAGTGGAGAGATTCATGTCGAAATGGCAAATTGGTGTTTTTGCTTCAATTGATGCAGGTTTAGGGGTTCATTTGGAAGTTGCTCGGGAACTGGGAGTTCCGACGATTCAGGTTCATGCGCCGCACGCGGGAACTCGAAACCCCGCTGCCGCGGCTGCGTTCCTGAAGAAGTGTTCTGACGCTGGCATTACGATCACGGCAGTGTTTGGTGGATTTGAGGGCGAAAGTTACGCTGACATCGCAACAACCGCAAAGACGGTTGGACTCGTTCCGGAAGCCACTCGCGCGGCACGTGTGCAGGAAATGAAAGAAATCAGCGACTTCACGAAGTTGCTGGGATGTAAGACGGTTGCTCTGCACATTGGCTTCGTGCCAGAAGATTCGGCGTCCGCCAGTTACAAAGATCTGATCGCAGTGACTCGGGATCTGCTCGACCATATCAAAGCCAACGGACAGAACCTGCACCTTGAAACTGGTCAGGAATCCGCTGATCATCTGTTGCATTTTATCAGTGATGTTCAGCGCGATAATCTGTTCATTAACTTTGACCCGGCTAATATGATTTTGTACGGGACTGGTGAGCCGATCGCTGCGTTGAAGCAAGTGGGCCACCTGGTTCGAAGCATTCACTGCAAGGATGCCAAGTGGGCACCTGTTGAAGTTCGCGGTACCGGTTGGGGACAGGAAGTTCCTTTGGGCGACGGCGATGTTGGGATGGAAAACTATCTGCGGACATTGCTGGCGATCGGTTATACCGGTCCGCTGACAATTGAACGCGAGATTCCTCAGGATCCCGTACGTCAGAAGGCTGACATCGGCCAAGCCGTTAAGATTCTGACGACTCTGCGAGAGAAGATTCTGGGGACATAAGCTCAGTCAGGTTCCGGTCGTCAGGGCTGGAGTCTACTGAGTGCAATGTAAAAGAGTTGTTTCCATGGCGCGTTGTGATCAGGGATATCTCTGCGATGTTTGCGGAGATGAAGTAGAAAACATTCGCGAGAGTGATCTGTACCTGCGATTTGTGATCGGGGAAATAGCCGCAAAGTCATTGCTGGCTGCGCCAGAGAGACATCTTCGATGTAATCCGGTGACAGCCCAGTTTATTGACCATCCGGATTTTGAACCTGTCGTGGTTGAGGGTGATTTTGATCGTCGATTATTCGACGCGGAGTACTCACAACAAAGAGCAGAACTGGTCACTCGTGGATGGCTGAGGCTTCAGGAGCTGTTTGAGCTGGCTCAGACGATTCCGCTGCCCGAGTATCCTCTTCCCGAGTTTCGACAACGAGTCTGATTTAGACCGCACTCCGGCAAATCTTATGGCTGACAGTCTTCAACGCATTCTGTTGCTCGACGCCGAAATGTCGTTTCGTGGTTCGTCCTTGCTGACGCTGCGGCTCGCTCATGGGCTGGAGAAACGCGAGTTTGACACAGCTCTCGTGTGCACCAGTTGTGAGGGCTTGAATGAGTCGTTGCTGCATGGCGTCAGAATGCACACGATCCAGGGCTACAACGTTCCGGTCTGGGGACATCTGGTTCTCAGGACATTGTACAGAGATTTAAAGGAACAGCGCCCCGATGTGATTCATCTGCAGGATTCCCGATTGCTGCCTCAGGGGATTCGTCTTGCTCGCAAGTTAAATCGACCACTCGTTGTCAGTCTCGGTGATCAGACCGACGCGGCATCGCTGATACTGAAATCAAAAACGCCGGAGCTGAAGGCCATCATCAGTGTCAGCGAAAGCGTGCAGGCGCAGATTCCGGAATCGCCTTTGCTGGATGGTGTTGAGCGACGAGTGATTCTGCCGGGCGTAGCGGTGCCGGAGAATTCGACCGTCGATCTTCCTCTGGATGATGACCGTCCGCCCGTGATTGGAATGGCGGGGCCTTTAGAAATCGTTAAAGGAGCCGCCTTTTTTCTGCGAGCCTGTCATCGCGTGATCGAAGCCGGGCACAATATTCGGATGGTGATTGCCGGAAGTGGCCCGGAAGAACGCAGTTTGCGTCAACTGGCATCGTCTCTTGAGTTGTCGCGGCGACTCACGTTCGTGGACGGTGGTGTGTCCATGGCCGGGTATATCTCTGCCATTGACATCTTCTGTTTACCGTCGCTACAGCAGGGATTGGGGGTCATGATGCTGGAAGCCATGGCGTTGGGGCGTCCGGTAATTGCATCGGGAGTTGGCGGCGTTGTCAGTGTCATTCAAGACAACGTAACGGGCTTGATTGTGCCGCCTTCGGACAGTCGAAGCCTGGCTGATCGAATTATTGAACTGCTTCAGAATCGAGAGCGAGCCCGTACAATTGCGGCGGCCGGGCAGCAGTTGATCCGTGATCGGTTCAACGAAACTCGAATGTTGGATGAAGTAATTCAGTTGTATCGTGAGGTACAGGCCAGTTCGCCTCATATGCAGGAATCACAACCTGTTGTTGGCCGCATGACGGGAACGTGGCACTAATGATGAATGTTTATAAGGTCTCACAGCGGTTGGTGTCACGTCCTCTGAAGGACATTCCTGAGGCTGTCTTTCAGCAGTTGGAGCAGTTGAAGCGTCCGGTTCCGCAAGGTGATATTGCGATTACGGTCGGCAGTCGAGGCATCTGCAATTTGCCCGTGATTGTGAAAGCCTGTGGTCAGTGGCTCAAAGATCATGGTGCCCTGCCCTTCATTGTTCCGGCGATGGGTTCCCATAATGGAGCCACCGCTGAGGGCCAGCGAGCGATGGTTGAGTCGCTGGGTATCACTGAAGCGGCCATGGGCATGCCAATTCGCAGCAGTATGGAAGTGGCTGAGATTGGTCAGGTGAGAACCGGTTCGGTATTTATGGATCGGCACTGCCTGGAATCTGACGGCGTACTTGTATTGAACCGAATCAAGCTGCACACGTGCTTTGCCGGCCCGATTCAAAGTGGTTTGACCAAGATGATGGTCGTCGGGATGGGGAAGATTCGCTCGGCGCGGACGTTTCACTCCGCTCGGGCTGGCGCGATGAAAGATATGCTGCTGGAGATGGGGCAGTTTGTTCTGGATTCGGGGAAGATCTTTGCCGGCGTCGGAATCCTTGAGGATGGTTACGATGAGACCGCTGAGATTCACGCGATTGCTCCTCAGGACATTTTGCGGCGAGAGGCTGAGCTCCTTGAACATCATCGCAGCTATTTTCCGCGACTGCCGGCTGAAGATCTGAACGTGCTGGTCGTTGATTCGATTGGAAAGACTTACAGCGGGACTGGAATGGACACGAACGTGATTGGACGTCGAGGGCTTCCGGGATTTGAGGATCTCACAACGCCTCGCATTCGCACGATTGCAGCCTTGTCGCTTTCTGCATCAAGTCAGGGAAACGCGATTGGTGTCGGAAATGCAGACTTCATTACTCAGCGATTGAGGTCCGCAATCGATGAGCATAAAACGTTGATTAATACTCTGACAACCGGCGATATGGATCGAGCGAAGATTCCCGCGACCGTTGGAGATGACGAATCATTGATGAGCATGATTGCCGATCGTTACGGTGATCGCCGCTGGATGTTCATTCCCAATACACTGCATCTTGAATCGTTGTACGTCAGTGAGGACCTGCGGGAAGAACTGTTGCAGAATCCGAAATGCCGAGTCGCCGATCATCCCGTGCCGCTGACTTTCCGAGATGGACGACATCAACTTTCCTTTGCCTCAGAGTGACAGATGAACCCGCAGCTGGCGCAGATTCCGGAATGGGCGGCACTCAGAGATGCGGCTCGCAAAGTTCGCGAAAAGGCCTGGGCTCCGTACTCAAAGTATCATGTCGGAGCGGCGGTGTTGACGGACTCGGGAGTGATTTTCACTGGATGCAATGTCGAGAATGCATCGTATGGTCTGACGATCTGTGCGGAGCGAGTTGCGATTTGTTCGGCAGTTGCTCAGGGCCATCGGAGATTTCGAGCCATCTGTATTTCTCTGACTGGTGTGCCGGTACCGTGTGGAGCTTGCCGTCAGTTTTTGATGGAGTTCAGCCCCGAACTGCCAGTTCTCCTTGATAATCTCGATTCTCCGGGGGGGACAGCCCCGGAAGTGGTACTCCTGAGCGAACTTTTACCTCGAGCCTTTCGTCTGGATCATGGGAGTCTGTAAGATCCGGCCATCTTCATCGGACTCATGAGAGTCAATCGCGGATGAAGCCGCCTGTATTTGTCCGGCGGGCTTATAGGCCATTTCAGACCGTAGTTCGCATATGTCAAATCGAGAAGCCAAGTCACAGGGCAAGCAGTGGGTTGAGTCGCCGGAGATCCTTGCTGAAGATCTTCGGAGACGGCTGGACCTCATAAAGAAGACCGCGTTCGAAACACCTGGTTCCGAGGTTGGCGTCAGCAATCGAGATTGTGTTATTGCCCCCGAGAATGCGGCAGAGGTCCTTGAGGTTCTTGAAGCGGACGACAGTGCTCTATGGGAATATCGAAGACTTATTCCTGAGACTCGTGTCAAATACAGAATGCTGCAGCCGCTGATCGAAACGCTGCGACAGGCTGTCGAGACGAAGGTCGCTGTTCAGTTTTCCGGAGTTGCTGAACTTGAAGATGCAGTGGTCGCTGTGGAGCACTGGGCAAAAAGGCAGGCGTTTCGCGCGGCTGAGATTCCGCTTCGTAGTGACCTGTTGCGTACAACGATTGAGCAACTCGGCGAAGAGTTGATCGTTCGGACCGATCAGGATGGTAGCATTAAGCTGCGTGGGACGGTGAACATTCCGATGTTTTTGGCGTTCTGGCGTGCTCCCAAACATCGTCTTAGTACCGAAGCCTTTTTGGAAATTGACCCGGGCAGTAAGCACACGTATCTTGAACGCCATAGAACTCGACTTTGCTCCCAGTTGCAGGATATCCTTTTGGAACTTGTCGTAGAGGGAAATGGGGTACGGCTTCAGCGTTGCCGAAAATAGGGAGACGTTTCGCAGGTTCGCCCTTGTTAGAGACAGTCGTGTTGAAAGATAGTGGAAATCAGGGAATTCACGAAAAAGCTTGTAAAAGGTACGAACGATTCAGGTTACTGCTGAGTGGGTGCCTCGTGTTGGTTGCGTAACCGGGTTGTCGACGATGAAGATTGTCAGAGATTGAGTTCACTCCTTTTGTGGATCGCTTCGGAGAATCTGCCGGGGAAGAATCGGAGAAAATCGTCTTCATTCTGGAATGTCACGGAGATGACAGTCACGTTGGTGGCGAGCGGAGTGGCTTGCTGCGTAAAGTTTTGTGACCTGCTGGTCAGCACTGGAAATAAATAGCAATTTGTTTCAGGCGAAACTGAACCATGAAGTATCTGACGAAGTTCTTCACAGTGTGTCCCATGCGAGCCTCGCTGATTCTGTGCGTTTCCGCAATCTGCATGGCGCTTAGTCAGCCGCAAGCGATTGCACAAGAGTCCTCTGCACCGTTGGATCAATCGGGCCAGGCTGGCCAGATCACCGATGGGCCACAGGAAGACGTCGCGGGTGCAGCACCTTCTTCGACTCCGCCGACGGAAGCGAAATCATTTACCAAAAATGTGTCTGATGAACTTGTGCGGTTGGGGATTCCTCAGCCGCTGCCGTTTTTATGGGACCTGGCTGTTCAGGGCGGCCTGTTCATGATCCCTATTGCGCTATGCTCAATTGTTGTTGTCGCCTATGCCATTGAGAGAAGAATCGGTCTCCGCAGAAATCTGATCATTCCTCCTGGGTTGTTGGTGGGACTTCAGAAATTGAATCAGCAAAGCAGTGGCATTGATCCACGACTCGCCTATGACGTCTGTCTGAAATATCGATCTCCGTTAGCTCGAGTTCTTCAGGCCGCAATCCTGAAAGTTGGGAGACCTCAGGCAGAACTGGAGAAAGCTGTTGAAGATGCGGTTAGTCGGGAAGCTGACCAGATGGCTCAGAATATTCGTCCAATCAATGTGGCTGTCAGCATTTCGCCGATGCTGGGACTTCTGGGAACCGTGCAGGGAATGATCATGGCCTTTATGGTCATCAGTACTTCGACTTCGACCGGCGCAGCTAAAGGGCAGGAACTTGCGCAGGGGATCTACACGGCTTTGATCACGACGTTTGCGGGACTCTGTGTCGCCATACCGGCGATCGTGATTGCCAATATGCTTGAGGGGCGAATTGAACGACTTTTGCGAGGGATGGAAGACGTCTTCAATGAGATCGTTCCGTTGTTTGAGCGATTCGAAGGCAAATGGAGAGTCACCAGAAAAAGTGATGCGTCGGGTGTACTGCTCAAAGGAACCGGGCCACGTCCTGAATCGCAAGCATCTTCAAAGAGCAATAGCGGAGAAATGACTTCGACGCTCGATGATCGCAACACCATTCGAACGGTGACCGCTCCTTCTGCGTCTGGCCTCAGGGAGAAGTCGTAGCAATGCGGTTTCGCTATAAAAATCGACAGGGAGCCAGTAAGCGTCTGATTGATATGACGCCAATGATCGACTGCGTCTTTCAGTTGCTGCTGTTTTTTATGGTGGCCAGTCGATTTGAAGAAGAGTCCAAAGCGTCCGGTGAAGGATCGCTCGACGCAACGTTGCCAGATGCTGTTGCGGCCATGCCGATGGTCATGCGACCACGCGAAATGGTCGTCAACATCAACGTCGATGGGCACTACTATGTCGCTGGTGAATTGCACAACGAAGCGCAGTTAGCGGAACGACTTCAGCGGGCGGGGACGAATAATCCGGGAAACCAGCCCGTGGTGATCCGTGGTGACGAGCGATCTGACTGGAAGTATATTGCACGAGTGATGAGTCTATGCAACAAGGCCGGTATTCGTGACTATCGAGTGGCGGTGATTCCGCCGGAGGTCGCCAAGGAGGGGCCCGAGCAGTGAGAGATCTTGTTCAGCTTTCGAATGAAGAATTGAACGAGCTGACAACTGCTCAGCGACTGAGAATGTTCGTCGCCATTGGTGTTTCTGTCGCCTGTGGAATTGTTTCTCTGCAGGGGATGGCGGCAGTTTTCACCGACGCCAGTGTTGTTCCCCTGCCTGGCATGCAATATTTATCAGGTCAAATCGCGTGGGCGTTTGCGCTGATCGCGATGTTGCTGCTGGTCACATTCCTGGTTCGAGGAGTGATCAAACGCCGATTGCAGTGGGCGATTGCTCTGAGCCTGCTGATTCATTTTCTGTTGTGTCTGTCGATGACGACCGTGGATTTTCGCGGGCCACTGCCGACACCTGCTCAGGCTGCTGATCTGTCTCAGATTCCTCGTGAAGAATTTACATTGCCGGACTACGCCACCAGTGATGTCCTGGATCCTGCTGCAGCTTGGCGACAGCAGAACGAGACAGAAACACCTGATCGGGAGCTTGAGCCTGAGCGTGCAGAAATGATGATCGCTGAAGCGGAAAAAGCGGAGTCAGAGGCTGTTGAGTTGTCGCAAACGGCAGAAGAAGCGGAGACACCGGAACGTCGTGAGAAAGTCGAGCTTGCTGCTGATGCTGCCGAGCAAATGCAACGTCAAGCGACGGCTGGGGCAGTTGAAGAACCGCAAGCCGTCGCGTCTCCGGATGTCGCAGCAGCAGCCTCCGCTGAAGAAATGAAACTGGAGGATCAGGTCGAACAGAATAAGTCAGCGGCGGAGATTGCAGTTGCTGAACGTGAGTTGGACAATAGTGATTCACCCGAAATGCAGGTTGAGGCGGCTCAGCTTCGCGCGAATCGCAGTGAAGCCGCGGTGACTCCGGAGATGGTGGATGCCGCTGCTTCCGAACGAGAGGTTGCAAAAGCAGAGGCCGTTGAATCAAAGCTTGAAGAGATCGAAGTTGCATCGAAAGAGGCGGCTCAATCGACGTTAAAAGAGCGAAGCACAGAGATTAGTCGCCGGGCCTCGGCCAATCCGGCTTCGGCCGCGGAATCAAACATGCAGGCCGACCTGGCTTCTCCGTCTGTAGAGCCGAGTGTCAGAGCGCAAGTTCCATCTCGGTCTGCCCGCGCTGAGGAGGCTGCTGGAGGTGCTCCGGCTGATGGCGGAGTTGCCGTGATGGCACGCTCGACAGTATCCGCCGCACAGGCAGAATCAAGTCGGGCAGCTGAAAGTGTTAAGGTTTCGTCGACTGGTGAGGTTTCCTCGCCGACGTTCGCTGAGTCCGCCAACTCACGATCCGGACAGCGGACTACGGCAGCGAAAGTACCGGGCGGGACGATGGCCGCGGGCGAGTTGGAATCTTCGACTGGGCCGACGGGTACTGGAGTTGCGGATAATTCACCATCGGGAGTGAAGGTTGCTAAATCGCAGTCTGTTGGTGCGGCCAGGCCCGGGTTGGGCACCGAAGCAGGCTTGTCGATTGCTCCGGGACGACGTTCAGGTTCCGATGCTGAAGCTGTGGGAGCTGCGGCGAGTGAAAGCGGACTAAGTGGTGTTGGGGTTGGTGCAAAACCATCTGCCGAAGGAATGATTGCCGGACCGGCTCGAACTTCCACGGGCCGCCAGAGCAGTGGTTTACCGACTGGGAAAGCAACTGATGAGCCGGGAGCGTTGATCCAGAGTCGAACCGGTTCCAATGGAGTTGGAGTACCATCGACTGCAGCATCGGGGACGATGAAAGCGGCAACAGGAGGCATCGACGGAGTACGTGGGACTGAACCCAATGTACGTCTCTCTGCCACTGACGGCTTCGCAGGTGGAAGTCGTCCCGGCCTTGCGCGATCAAAATCCATGGGGGCTTTGCCTGGGCTAACGGATGGAGCTGTTGCAGCGGAACAAGGTGGTGCTCTTGTTCTTGCTGGCCCGCAATCCGCTTCTGTGGGACTTGCTGCCATTTCCGGGCCTCGTACTCGTGCTTTGCCTCGACGATCTGCCGGATTGCCTGGTGCAAGCGGACCAGTTCCGGCGTCTTCCGGAGTTGGCGCTGCTGGAGATCCCTCGTTGACTTCACGAATGACGCCTTCAGCTGGACGCAAGGGTGTTGGTGCGGATCGGCCGTCATTGGCATCGGCTGAAGCAATTGCCGGATTAGCAAAACGGTCGGTTCAGGGACGCGGTAGTTCACCGGAAGCGTCGATCCCTGAGAGCCTTTCGATGCGAACAACTGATGCACGTCGCGAAGCTGCGAAGACGCTTGGCGGTTCGGAGGATTCTGAAGAGGCTGTTGAGCGAGGTCTGCTGTGGCTTGCCCGCAATCAGTATCCTGATGGCCACTGGAGCATTGACGATTTTCCCGGCGATACGTCTGAGTCGCTCGGTGAAGGCAGCTTTGTTTCCAACAGCGCTGCGACAGGTTTGAGTCTGCTGGCGTTTCTGGGAGCCGGATATACTCATCAGTCCGGAAAGCATCAGGAAGTCGTCTCGCGAGGAATGAAGTGGCTGGTAGAACATCAGAAGCCGGATGGAGATCTCTTCGCCGATGAAACTGAATTTGTCTGGTTTTATAGCCACGGAATCGCGTCAATTGCTCTGTGTGAAGCCTATGGACTGACGAAGGATCCGGATTTGAAAGCCCCTGCCCAGAAGGCATTGGATTTTATCGTGGAGTCGCAGCATGAAGAGTTTGGTGGATGGAGATACCGTCCTCAGTTTGAATCTGACACTTCTGTTTCTGGCTGGCAATTGATGGCTCTGAAGAGTGGTGAAATGGCGGGACTGAATGTGCCCAAAGAGGCCTATGCGGGAGTGAGTCGCTGGCTTGATTCCGTGGAGAGTAAGTCGGCTGCCGGGCAGTTTAGTTACCATCCGACAAAAGAAGTCAGCCCCGCAATGACAGCAGAGGGTTTGCTGATGCGACAGTATCTGGGAGCCAAACGCGACGACGCTCCGTTGATTGCCGGGGCAAATTATCTGCGAACTCGTCTGCCGGATTTTGGGCAGCGTGACGCCTATTATTGGTACTATGCCACGCAGGTGATGTTTCACATGCAGGGTGATCATTGGGGCGAGTGGAACAATAGTTTAAGAGATCTGCTCGTGACGACTCAAAGTCGGGATGGTGCGGTTAGTGGCAGCTGGGATCCAGCTCGACCTTCCCCCGACAAGTGGGCTAGTGGCGGTGGTCGTCATTATCTGACATGTTTGAATTTGCTGATGCTGGAAGTCTATTACCGGCATTTACCGCTTTACCTGGAACTCGAAAAGTAAACACGATGTCCGGTAAAGCCCCTGTTATCGATCAGCCTGCTACTTTAGTTGATCGCCGTCGCCGAGTTGGAATCATCGCTTTGGCGTGTGGGCTCTTGTCCGCCTTCGGTCTTTGGGGTGGCTATCAGGATTCTGCCTGGCCTGCGGCCTGTCTTCGCATCGGAATCGTCCTCGGAGCACTTTGGCTGTGTCTTCCAGTGAGCCGACGACCAACGGTCTGGAATGGACTGGGACGAGGACGTCTGGCTGTGCTTGTGCTGATTGCCGTCTTCGTTAACAGAATCAAGGTTCTCTTCCCAATTCTTTTGGTGATCGGCATTGTGATCTGGATCGTTCGCCCAAAGAAACGGCGATAGAACGACGGCCATTGTCGACGATGATCTTTGATATCGCCCACAAAAGACAAACAGCCCGGCATTCGCGAGGAATGCGGGCTGTTTGTCCCGAAACAGGAGACACGGGTGTTCGGGAGGTTGCTTTCTGGGGTGTCGATTGATCAGGGTCTGAAAACCACGAATCCGATCGTAGTTTTGAACTCAGAGGTCGCTGAGGAACGCAGAAGAGAGCTTGTGTTGCTTGCCTCTGCGATTCCTCTTTGTGAACTCGTCGACCTTTGTGGTGGAACAAATCGTTCAGTATGTCGTGATAGCTCGGAGGGCTGCTGCCCTGCCGCTCGCCTTCAGCTTAGTAAGAGCTGTTGTCGTAAGAGCTGTAGCTGCCTTTTTCACCCTGAGCAGGACTGTTGCAGGTGATGTCGCAGCTGTTGTCGCATTCATCCTGGAAGTCCAGGTTTGTGCTGCCTACAACTTCGCCTTTCTTGCCGCTGGCGAGTGTGTAGTAGTAGGTCTGGTTGATATTGCCAACCGCTGAGCCCAGGTCTTCCAGTTCTTCGTTGACGCCGTAGGACAGTTCTGTCAGGCCGACGATCATGCCGAGCACACAGATGGTGCCGACGAGGACCAGTTCAGCAGAAACTACGAAGCCGTTTTCATCGTTCTTCAGGGCAGTGATCAGGTTCATCGAAATTACTCCAGGTTATTGATTGATTAGTTGGAATCAGAGAATCAGGATTCGGTAAGTCAGTGTTCAGTTTTCGGTGTTCAGTTTTCAGCAAAGTGCTTTTCAAGCCGATAGTCTCGGGCCGCTTGTTTCTCAGTTCTCACCCTGAGCTGGGGAGTCGCAGTTGATATCGCAGCTGTTGTCGCATTCGTCCTGGAAGTCGAGGTTTGTGCTTCCGACGACTTCACCCTTTTTGCCGCTGGCGAGTGTGTAGTAGTAGGTCTGGTTGATGTTTCCGATGGCGGAACCGACGTCTTCCAGTTCCTGATTGACGTTGAAGCTCAGTTCGCTCAGTCCGACGATCATGCCGAGGACGCAGATGGTTCCAACCAGAACCAATTCCGCAGATACTACAAAGCCGTTTTCGTCGTTCTTCAGTGCATTCAGAATGTTCATCGTTCGTCTCCTGTGTCGTTGTTGTGAAACTCAGTTTCGGATGAGTTTCACACTTGTCTGTCTTAGCTGGTCACTTTGATCAGCGTTGATGCAGGAGATGTAAAGCAGGCTGTATGCCAAACATGATTGGCGCGCAAAGAAAAATATTTGGAGCCGGATGTCGTGTGCCATAAAACAAGTTGTGGTAGAGGGTTACGTTAATTTCTTTCGGTGGAGGCTATGTTTACATTCTGTTAACGGTCCGCCAGAGCGATGATGCCGAAAGTCAACGTGGGGCTGAAGAGATTTAGTGAATTACGACGTCAACTCGTGTGTTTGCAGACACTTGAGTCGAGGGCAACAGAAGTGCATCACATGTTGCTCCAATGCCATGCCCCACCTAACCGTCATAATGAATTCTTCAGGCGGTTCATTCGAGCCGTCGTTGACCATCTTTGCGTCACCGGTTAGCATCCCAGAGCCGAGCGGGATTGCGGTACCAGTGAATGGTGAGTGCCTGTCAGGGAGGACGAGATGGCGGAAAGTATTTCGCGAGTGGAGTCGAAGCTGTTTGTGCTCGACACAAACGTCATCCTTCACGACGCTGGCTGCCTGCGAAATTTTGAAGAGCATGACGTTGCCGTCCCAATCACAGTTCTTGAAGAACTTGATCGCTTTAAGAAGGGCAACGAAGACATCAACTTCCAGGCGCGGGCGTTTTTACGACGTCTCGATGAATTGACCGGAGACGTGCTTTCCTCGGATGGCACTTCCCTGGGCCCGGGCCTTGGCTCTGTTCGTGTTGTGATTAAAGCCTCCCATCAACAGCGACTCAAAGAAGCTTTCCTTGAAGACTGTCCGGATCACAGAATTCTGGACGTTGCTCTGACGTTGCAGCAGGATGAATCGCCGCGGCCGGTTGTTCTTGTCACCAAAGACACGAACTTGCGAATGAAGGCCAAGTCACTGGGCCTGACAGCTCAGGACTACAGCACCGACAAAGTGGAGAGCATGGACAAGCTCTACACCGGGAAGAGGCTGGTTGAAGGGCTAGGAAGTGGAGTGCTGGATGAATTCTTCACGGGGAATGGTCACGTCCCGGCCGAACATCTGAGTGCTGTTTCTGATCCGATCGCCAACGAAAACTTTGTCCTGCGCAACGGTTCTAAATCGGTTCTCGCAACGTACAAGCCTCAGGAAAAATCGTTCGTCCGGATCGACAGGATCTCGGCGTCGTGGGTTCATCCGCGAAACTCAGAACAATCCTTTGCTCTGCAGGCCTTACTCGATGACAACATCAAACTCGTCACATTGACGGGCAAAGCCGGATCGGGAAAAACGCTTCTTGCGCTGGCGGCCGCATTGGAACGAAAGAGCCATTATCGTCAAATCCTGTTGGCTCGGCCAGCCGTACCGCTCAGCAATCGAGACCTGGGATTTCTGCCGGGCGATATTCAGGCAAAGCTTGATCCCTACATGCAGCCGCTTTATGACAACATGGCCGTGATGCAACAGCCTCTGGCCGGAAATTCTCATGCCCCAGCTGCTCCAAAGGTTCAGGATTTATTGGCAGCCAATCACCTGGAAGTCACACCGCTGGCCTATATTCGTGGCCGCAGTTTGCAGCGAGTGTTCTTCATCGTGGACGAAGCTCAGAACCTGACGCCCCATGAAATCAAGACGATCATTACTCGTGCAGGCGAAGGCACGAAGATCATCTTCACCGGCGACATTCAGCAAATCGATCATCCGTATCTGGATTCATTGTCCAACGGATTAAGCTTTCTGATCGACCGCATGGTCGGCCAGCCCCTGTTTGCTCACGTCACGCTGGAGAAAGGCGAACGCAGCGAACTCGCGGAGTTGGCTAGTAATCTGCTTTAGATCAAGATTACGAGAAAACGGTTTGCCAGCAAGTTGCCGTCTAACAAGTCGCACTGCAAGCTGACAATGGGCGTTGTTCGATTGTCGCCCCCGTTGCGCAATCTCATGCACGGAGAACACCGCGGGAATATCGGAAAATTCCGAGTGGGCGAACACTTCATGCTGGTTGAGAATGCCATAAACACTTTGCATTCTCCCTGAATCGTGGTAGTTTTGGCAGCTTTTCGGCCCTGAACGTACACATGTTCAATGTGTGCGCGTTCGGGATTTCAAAATCTGAAATTTCAAATAGTCGCGGCTACTGCCAAAAGTTACTTCGTAACGAGCTCTTCTCCTGCTTCCATCCACTCAGGTTCCTTCCATGCGTTTCTTGTGTACCTTCCTGTCGTGCCTTTCATTGATGCCTGGTTCTCTGTCTTCGCTGACTGCTCAGGAGACAGCAACATCAACGAAGGTCGAGTCTGCTGATCGACCGATTCAGGCGTTGCTTGTCACGGGCGGGTGTTGCCATGATTACGATCGCCAGAAACTGATCCTGACCCGCGGCATCAGCGCAAGAGCCAACGTCCGCTGGACTGTGGTGCATCAGGGCGGAACTTCCACAGACACAAAGATTCCGCTTTACAACGATCCGAACTGGGCCGATGGTTTCGACATCGTTGTTCACAACGAATGTTTTGCTCATGTCACTGACAAGGAATTTGTCGATCGCATCCTGAAGCCTCATCGAGAAGGCCTGCCTGCAATTCTTGTCCACTGCGCGATGCATTGTTATCGCGTTGATGATGATCGCTGGTTCGAGTTCTGCGGAGTTCAATCGCCAGGACACGGTCCGCACTATTCGTACACGATCAACAATCAGAAACCCGATCATCCGATTATGGCAGGGTTCGGTGAGCGATTCGTTGTGCCGAAGGGTGAGCTGTACCACGCGGCGAAAGTGTTCGACACGGCGACTCCGTTGGCCATCGCCAATCGCCAGGATAACAATGAGCCGCAGGTCTGCATCTGGACCAACGATTATCACGGCACCCGAGTCTTCGCTACGACAGTCGGTCATTACAACGAAACGATGGTCGAGCCGACGTATCTGGACATGATGGCTCGCGGACTTCTTTGGGCGGTTGGCCGCGATCCGGAGAAGCATTTCAGACCGACAACGGAAGCCGTCGACGAAGAACTGCGAGCCTTGGTTGCGGTGAAGATTGAAAAGAACTCGCCTGTGCTGACTCAGGGATGCTGTGGCGAAGGAAATCATGTCTTCAATAAACCGGCAACCGCCAGCAGCGAAGAGACTGGGAAGAATAATTTCGCTAAGAACGCTGTCGACGGTCGACTTGATACACGCTGGTGTGCCAGCGGTCCGCAAAATGGCGAATCGATTACGCTCGACATGGAGAAACCTCAGTCCGTACGCAACGTGCGACTGCATTGGGAGTCAAGAAACACGGCTTACCAGTACACCATCGAATCGTCGTCAGACGGTAAAGAGTGGACTCTGTTGGCGGATCACTCGAAGAACAAAGAACGCAATGGCCTGTCGGTCGATGCCGTCAAGACGGACGATGCTCGCTATCTCAAGATCACGTTTCACGGATCGAACGGTGGTGGCTGGGGCAGCCTTTGGGAAATTGAAGCCTATCCGGGCGATCTGCCGCCATTGCCCGAAGGAGTTTCGTCAGGCGCGGACGGCGCTGCATCGATTGAGGATGTGAAAGCTCCGAAAGGGTTCGATGTCAGTCTGTTCGCTGGTCCCCCACAGGTCACTTATCCCGTCTGTATCACGACATCGGTCGACGGAGAAGTGTTCGTTGGGGTTGATGAACAAGGCTCGCTGGGCAAAGAGCCTGGGCGCGGAAAAATCGTGCGTTGCATCGACACCGATGGCGACGGCAAGGCGGACAAGTTCAACGACTTCGCAAAGATGGATCATCCTCGCGGACTGGTGTATGACAACGGCTCCATGTGGGTTTTGCATCCGCCGTTTCTTTCGGTTTTCCGAGATACCAATGGCGACGGCACATCGGACGAAAGTGAAATTCTGATCGAAGGCATCAGCACGGATGAAGTCAATAAGCGAGGTGCTGACCACACGACGAACGGCATTCGCATGGGCATCGACGGCTGGATTTATATCGCTGTGGGCGACTTTGGATTTAACAAGGCCGTGGCTAAAGATGGCACAACGCTTAGCAAACGCGGTGGCGGTATCGTGCGAATTCGGCCGGATGGCACCGAGATGGAAGTGTTCTCGTGGGGCCAGCGAAACATCGTAGACATCGCGATTGATCCGTCGATGAACGTGTTCACTCGCGACAATACCAACGATGGCGGCGGCTGGGATATCCGTTTGTCGCACGTGATGCAGACGGCCAACTACGGCTATCCGTCTCAGTACATTAATTTCAGCGAAGAAATCATGCCGCCGCTGGCCGACTACGGCGGAGGTTCAGGATGCGGTGCTCTCTACTTTCAGGACGATCGCTGGCCAACTCCGTACAACGACATGTTGCTGACGTGCGACTGGGGGCGCAGTGAGGTCTTCAGCCACGTGCTGCCACACAACGGCGCAACTTTCGACGCACAGCAGGACACGTTCCTGAAGATTCCTCGTCCAACCGATGCCGACGCCGATGCCAGCGGCCGGTTGTTTGTTACGAGCTGGAAGAACGGCGGCTTTTCATTTGAACGCCCGGACGT
>JBILXT010000489.1:0-5037 GCA_044378235.1 Planctomycetaceae bacterium | reverse complement strand
GAGGATTATCCTTTTCATACCCGTCGGAATCTGCATACCGCGCCATGTCCAGCCAGTGGCGTCCCCAGCGTTCGCCGAAATGAGGTGATGCCAGCAAGCGATCGACCAGTTTTTCGTACGCATCCGGTGAAGCATCATTGACGAACGAATCAGCTTCCTCGATCGTTGGTAACAGACCGGTCAAATCGAGCGACAAGCGACGAATCAATGTGTACCGATTCGCTTCCGGCGATGGCTTGATATCACGCCGTTCCAGCTCAGCCAGCACAAAATGATCGATCTCATTTCGTGGCCAGCTCTGATCTTTAACGACCGGAGATGTTTGTGGCTTGATCGGCTGATAGGCCCAGTGGGAATTCTTCTCGGTGGAGATGTTCGCGGATTCCGGCCATTCGCAGCCCTGATCAATCCACGCCCGCAGGATGCCAATCTGTTCTTTCGTCAGACGCTCTCCTTCCGGCGGCATGACGTGGTCAGGATCAGTGCCATGGACGTAGTGAATCAGTCGACTGGACTCACTTTTGCCAGGCTCCAGAATCTTGCCAAGATCGCCGCCGGTCATCATCAGATCGCGGCGGTCGAGGCGAAGTCCAGACTCCTGCTTTTCTCCGGCATGACACGACCAGCAACGGTCTTTCAGAAGAGGCTGCACATCCTGCACGAAGTCAATTTTTCGCTCGACCGCTGGCGGCAAATCGTCGGCAACCGTGGCGAAAGTTTGGCAGAGGAGTAGGCAGGCAATGGCGGGAATTTGAGGGCGGATCACGAGACGTCTCCGGCGTGACTGTCACGCATGGGACCAGCATTCTGCCAAGCCCATGCGTCATGAGAACAGCATCAACAGGAAAACGATAACTCCGCAGGCCAGGCAATACCAGAGACTTCGCGGATTCAGGCCCAGTTGGGTTCGACGCCGCTGCCAGTCCGCATTGCAGGCTGCAGCCTGCAATGACTTTTCTGCCATCTCTGAACGAATAGGGGCAGCTCAATGGCGGACCATTTTTAGCGGAACAGTGCAAGCTTTCCGGTGACGCAGTTTAGGTTCATTACCGACACCGGAGGGCTCGCGCCCTTCCGCTATAAATGCAAAGCGAAATTGACGGACACCGGCGGCTACCGCCGTACCGCTCACAGGCTCGTCGGGTCCATCAGTTCAACAGCGTTGCCTGCAGTGTCGCTGATATACACAGAGCGAGTTCCGTCGCGATGCCCTTTCAGCCCTGGATGAACGGTGGCTTTATCTGACACGAACGCAACATGAGCAGGATGCTGGCTCGGCAGGACAAGTGCCAGATGAGCATTCGCAAACTTCAGGAATCCCCAGGTCGCATCCTGATACGCAACTTCACACTTGAATTCAGATTTATACCAGTCGATCGCTTTTGCGATATCGTCCACAACGATCGCCACGTGGTGCAAAGAATCCAATTGTTCTGACATGATTTCGCTCCTGAGTTTTTGACCCGTCTCGAAGACGCAGGGAAGCTCCGTGCATCATCCTGCGATCGCAGTGTCGCCAATTATAGACCTCTGGGTCGTGGTGGCGGCAGTAACTCGTCGTCGAGCAAACAGATTCCCGAGGAAAGGGTTGTCAGAAGACTTTTGACGAGGTGTTTTCTCAAAAGCAGTGGTGAACGCCATTGGCGTTCAGTAAGTACGCGATTCAGGCCCGGAGGGTCGACAAAACCCTTGCCGGTGGCGTGAGCCGGCGTGAGCCACCGGATCGAGACCAGATGAACATGAGGCCTGAAAGGCCGACACATGGTTGCCTGTTTCGGCCCTTCAGGCCTTAGTGACCTTGTCTCTCAAGCTCCGATGGCTTACACCACCGGCAGAGGATGTTTCGGGCTTCCAGCCCTGACGAACTCCTCGATTCCAGAAACTCTGGTGAGACACCTGCGTGCATCGTCACCGGAGCACACGTCTCAATTCCCCACTGCCGTTCCGGTCTGAATGATGCAAGCCGTGTCACTACAAGCATCGAGGATGGATCAGAACAATCAGCGTCTGCTCACGCCGCGACGTCCGTCGGCGATTCCGTCTCTGCTGCGGGCGCGGGCGGCTTCCGATAGCGGGCTGTCAGCCATCGGAAGAACTGGCAGATCGTGGCCAATGCAGATTGAACAATTCCAATCCCCGCATCGTTCAGCAATGTAAAAGCCAGCAGAGTCAATCCTGCGGATCCCGAGAGCAGCCAGGTTCGATGCTGCTCGTGACTGGCCAAATGAAACACAACTTTCGCGAACGCCGGTCGAACAACCTCCGGAACTGTATACTCTTTTGTTTCCGCACCGCCAAACAACAAGCCTTTGGACACAGGAATAAACTCCGTGTCATGCGAGCCCGGATTCTGGTTTGCTCGAATCAACCGTTTGGCAAACTCAGGATCGGTCTTCAGCGCTTCGGCAACACGTTCCAGATAGTCAACTTCATCTTCCAGTTGCGACAGTCGAGTTGCATTCGTCACATACTGCTGACGGACGTTGATCCAGGCGGCAAGCTTGGGAGACAGCGATACGGCCGCGTACATGATTCCGGCCACCGTCAGCGTTAACCAGAAACTGACCGACATAAAAAACGAACCGACCGACTGAGAAACCTGAGCAGGTTCCGCAGTGGTCGGTTCGGATGTTTCGATCAGCTCGACTTTCGCCATGATGGTTCGCTTCTCACGAACCAATCACACAGCGATCAGATCGTGCCGCCAAATGTTGCGGATTCGCCCAGCATCTCTTCGATGCGGAGCAGTTGGTTGTACTTGCAGATTCGATCGGTTCGGCTGGCTGATCCTGTCTTGATCTGACCAGTTCGCAGCGCCACGGCCAGGTCGGCAATGGTGGTGTCTTCAGTTTCGCCAGAGCGATGGCTCATGACCGCGGTGTAGCCGTTGCGGTAAGCCATCTGCACAGCCTGAATTGTTTCAGTGAGTGTGCCGATCTGGTTGACCTTAACGAGAATGCTGTTTGCGATGCCTTTGTCGATCCCCTGTGTCAGTCGAGACACGTTGGTTACGAACAGGTCGTCGCCCACAAGCTGCAGCCGATCACCCAACTTATCGGTCAGTTTCTTCCATCCGTCCCAGTCATCTTCAGAACATCCGTCTTCAATTGAACAGACCGGATACTTGTCGGCCCATGATTCGAGCAGCCCGACCATGCCGTCGGCATCAATCGTTTTGCCGTCGATCTTGTACAGGCCGGTCTTCGAGTCGAAGAACTCCGTCGCGGCACAGTCGAGAGCAATCTGGACCTGTTCGCCAGGAGTATATCCGGCATTTTCGATCGCAGTCATGATGACCTGCAGAGCTTCTTCGTTGGTCTTCAGGTCCGGAGCGAAACCGCCTTCGTCACCGACGGCGGTGCTGAGACCTTTGCCGGCGAGAACCTTCTTCAGGTTGTGGAAGATCTCAGTGCCCGCTCGCAGCGCTTCGCTGAATGAGTCGAAGCCGAGAGGCATGACCATGAATTCCTGGATGTCGATGCCGTTGTTGGCATGAGCACCACCGTTGATGATGTTCATCATCGGGGCTGGCAGGCAGTTGGCTCCAACACCGCCCAGATAACGGAACAGTGGCAGGCCGGACACAGAAGCGGCTGCGTGAGCAGATGCCAGGGAGCAAGCCAGAATCGCGTTTGCACCAAGACGTGACTTGTTCGGAGTGCCGTCAGCATCAATCATGGCCTGGTCGATACCAGCTTGATCGGTGCAGTCCATGTCGATGAGGATGTCGGCGATTTCATCGTTGACGTTTTCAACGGCCTGCAGAACACCCTTGCCGAGGAAGCGAGACTTGTTTTCCACGTCACGGAGTTCACAAGCTTCGTGAGCACCAGTGCTGGCTCCGCTTGGTACTGCAGCGCGGCCGATGGTGCCGTCTTCCAGCAGGATATCAACTTCAACCGTCGGGTTGCCTCGGCTGTCAAGAATTTCACGGGCATGAACGGCGGTAATCACAGGACTCATAAAACATAATCTCCGTCAACTGGTTTCGAACTTGTTACTTGGCTTCTGTATTGTCTTTATTCTTCCGTCGGATCTCAACCACGGCCGGATCTCAACGTCAAGTCAGCACACCTAACGCGCGGAAGTGTAGCAGGATCGGCGGTTTTTGTGGCAGTGATTTGAGGTGGATCTCGGCCCACAATTCTTGGAAGTTCTCAGCGTTGATACGACTTCGAAGCACGAAAATGCTTCGAGGAAAGCGTTTTGGCGGCTTATTGCTTTCGCTAGATGGCAAGAGCGGGGCGATTCCCTGCGGTTCTATGTCGCCGGGACCGGGTTCTCAGCGGCTCGTGATTGGGCTATCGTTCGCGAAGAATTCATAAAACGCCTGCTCCAAAACCACTGACAAGCTTCGCCACCGGGTTTAACGCTCTTCTGACTTCCTCGTTTACCGCCCAGCCGCAGGCGCCGGCCAGTACAAGCCGGCGCCTGCGGCTGGGCGGCAAGCGGAAGTCCGCAAGATGCGACTAAATCAACAGCCTGTTTATCGAGGTGGCGTGGACTTAAGCTCGATTTTCCACAATGTGACTTGTCCCGAGGAGTCAAAAGATTGGGTATTTCGACGAGATTCAGGGGGACAACTATCGTTCTGATTTCGCCTCGTAGAGGCGGCAGCAAGTAGCCCCTGGCTTTAGCCGGCTTTAGCCTGGGGAAGACGTTTTAAAACAAACATTAAGCCGTGAAACGGCGACAGCAATTTGTTGATATCGTTTAAATGAACCATCACTGTCGCCGTTTCACGGCTGATGGGGCGTGTTTTTGCCTCCCACCCCAGGCTGAAGCCTGGGGCTAAATGCTGCCGCAGCGACGCTGCGAAACACAACTCGAAATAACGGACCAAAAATTCACGTAATTCCAAGCAACGTTCATGTCCGGCGATTCTTCAACAACCTCACTCCGCATCGCCTGGATTGGTTTTCATCAGGAAGGCATCCCCGCGCTTCAGGGTTTGCGCGATGCGGGAGTTCCGTTGGTCGCGGTGATTACTCTGGATGAACCCGCTGCGGCGAAACGTTGTGCGACAGCGGAGTATTC
>JBILXT010000490.1:0-5037 GCA_044378235.1 Planctomycetaceae bacterium | reverse complement strand
CCTGTGAAAACGCACTGTCGGGTTTCTTCAGCACACAGGGAAAGCCCAACTCCTCAACAATGCGATGAATGTTGTCTCGATGGACGACGATGGAACGAGGAATCTCAATCTTGTGACGTGCCAACATCTCGGCGAGATACACCTTGTTGGTGCAGCGGAGAATCGACACCGGGTCATCAATGACGACCATGCCTTCCTTGGCGGCTCGGCGAGCAAACCGGTACGTATGATGATTGACGAAGGTGGTTTCGCGGATAAACAGCGCGTCGAATTCCAGCAGACGACCGTAGTCGTCTTTTGTGATCAACTCCGCGTAAACGTCCTGCTCTTTGGCTGCTTTGATAAATCGCTTAAGAGCCGTTTCATTCGAAGGAGCGTTCTGCTTCTCATCTGGATCATGCAAAATCGCAAGATCGAATCGAGTTCGCTTGCGAGATCGTGGTGCCGAAGCTCGCCCCGAGAAATATCTCTGAGCTGACTCTTCGACAAACGGCTTATGGCTGTCCGGCAACTGATGAGCAGCGACCGTCTGCACTTTACGAATCTGCCATTGGCCTTCTTCGTTCCGAGCAAACTCAAACCGCAGTAACGGCGCTGCAAAGAGATTGAACAGATGCAGTGCCAGCCGATCATATCGACGAGCCATATTGCGTCCGAAATAGACGCTTAGAGTAAACTCACTGGACTGCAGCGGATGCAGGTTCTGCTGAATCAATTCATCCAACTCGTCTGAGAGTACCTTCACACTGGCGCGAGTCTTCAGATCCTGCAGAGTAATGACGCCCGGCAACGGCTTATGTCCCCGAGCTTCAGCCAGCAAAGAGACGTAGTAGCCCGTGCTTTGATAACGATACGAGCGGCAGAGGTTTACAACTCGGGAACTGCGAGCCCCCGTGGCGAATTCAGGAGACGTCAGATACGTCCATGCATCCACGACTTCCACACCAGGAATCTCGAACGGCCAGTCGGTCACGTCCGAGGCAACAATCAAAACAGTCATCAGTTCTCACCAAATCCGGTTCCGCCCGCCAGCATCCTTCACCGACTTCAATAGGGCGTCGCCTGAGTCAAAAGCGGAGTGTAGTCGCAAGCGAATCGCCATAACAGGCAGATCTTGATTAGTGCGAAATAGGGTTTGTGAGGGAATTGGCAAGTGAGCAAAGTAGGTCGCAGGACTTTCACCGGCTCGGCTAAACGAGGGAACAAAATTCCGTCACCTCACGGCTCGCTCCTTGTTAGCGGAACAGCGCAAGCTGTCTGGTGATGAGACTCGAATCCCTCTCAGAAACCGGAGGGCTAGCCCTTAAGCTTCAAAGGAAATCCAACGTGATTGACCTCTGGCTTCAGCCCGCAGCACGCAGACTCGACACCGCAGGAGTCTCTGGATCTTCAACGGCCGTCAGCAAATCAGCCGCATGGATCAACAGCAACTGGCGAGCTTCCCGGAAGACTTTGATCGCCTGTTCATCGAGCGCTGGCAGAGTGACTCGGCGAAGCACTTGATTCAATCGAGTGAACAATCTTTGATCATCCGCATAGTCGAACAGAATCCGCGCTGAATGAAAATGGGCGACGAACTCCGCCAGACGATCCGTGGAACGACTGGCAAGGCGATTGACCAGCTGTTCAATCTGCTGAGGTGAGACTTCTCCCAGAGCCTGATAATAGTCCGACAGGACTTCCGGGACCTGTTCTGAAATCACCCAGTCCAGCAACAGTTCGACAACGATGTGGCCGAGAAATGGCGGCCGATGATCGTAGGGATCCGGCATCAGTCGGCGAAAACGGACAGAGAGTTCGGACTCCAGCATCATAAAGGTCGGACAGCGGTGAAACAGGTCATCGTCTCGCAGATGCTGCAACATCCCTTCCGCCAGCGATTGCTCCTCGCCAGCAAGAATTCCGATGTGCTGGTTCACTCGATGCGATCGAATGCGGACCTTCCGATCTACAACGCTCAGCCAATCCGGCACTGCCGTCCCAGCGAGTTTGTGCGGGTTGTCGAGAAATCGATATCCGTGCGAAAGGTAATTCATCGCGGCATTTGAGCGACTTCCTGATTTTTTGGAAGACCAACATCGCCCAGGGCGGTCAACCTTTTGCTAAGCTGAACATCTATCAAGGCACATTTGTTTCGCGGAGCAGACTCCTAAGATGTCGCAGAGTTCAAAAGATTCCTTTGGCGTTCGAGTGACCAAGGATACCCTGGTCTTCAGCGCAGCCCATTTCATCACGTTTAATGGCACGATTTGCGAACGGATTCACGGTCACAACTGGCGTGTGGAAGCAGCGATTGAAGGGCCACTGGACGAGAATCATTACGTCTTCGATTTCATCGCACTTCGAGACGGCTTGCAGGCTCTGGTCCATGAGCTGGATCATCGAGTGCTGTTGCCGGATCGGCACCCGGCGATTCGAGTCATCACGTCCGACGATGGGCTCGAAGTCACGGCTCGATTCGAAGACCGCCGCTGGGTTTTTCCGGCGGAGGATTGTTGTATCCTTCCCATTGCGAACACGACCGCGGAACTGATTTCCCGCTGGATCGGTCAATCGTTAATCTCCCGTTTGAAGCTTGATCAGCAACATGGCCTGACTCGACTGCGAGTCAGCGTCGAAGAAAACTTTGGCCAATGGGCGGACTGTTGGCTGAGTCTTCAATAGGTGTTGCCGTTTTGTTCTTTCGCTGAAAATTGAGTTCTCTCATGTCTGACACTCCGAACATTATCAGTACCAATATGGAGACGTTCCGCGAGGACGTCATTCAGCAGTCGATGATTCGGCCCGTCGTGGTCGATTTCTGGGCGGAGTGGTGTGGTCCTTGCCGTCAGTTGATTCCCCTGCTGGAGAAGTTGACGAACGAAGCCAACGGAGCATTCTGCCTGGTCAAAGTGAACGTCGACGAATGCCCGGAGATTGCCGGCGCGTTTGGAGTGCAGTCGATTCCTTTCGTGGTGGCGATGGTCGAAGGTCAGCCCGCCAGCCACTTTGCAGGGGTTCAGACAGAGCCGCAGCTTCGCGAATGGCTGAAAGGCTTTATGCCGTCGGCTTCGATGGAAGCGTTCACTCAGGGGCAGCAGCACGAGGCGGACGGCTCAGTTGAGTTGGCCGAAGCCAGCTATCGCAAAGCGGCCGAGCTGGAGCCGGACATTGCCGAGTTCCGAATTTCACACGCACGAGTTCTCATTGAACTGAATCGTGATCAGGAAAGCCGAGAAATTCTCGACGAACTCAACAAGCGTGGCTTCCTTGAGCCCGAAGCTCAGGCTCTCGTCGAGCAGCTTGAAATGCGAAGTCAGGTTGAAGAATCCGGTGGCGTGAGCGAAGCAAAGAAAGCTCTGGAGGCCAATCCCGGTGATTTGGCTCTGCAGCTCAAGCTCGCCGAAGCTCTCGGGGCCGACAGCCGTTTTGAGGAAGCCTGCACGATGTTGCTGGAGATCGTCAAAGCAGATCGCTCAGGCGTTGGTGTTGCCGCGAAGGAGGCGATGGTCGGCTTACTGACCGTCATGGGGCCCAAATCAAAGCTCGCCTCGGACTTTCGCCGCAAACTTGCGACCGCATTTTACTAACGGAATTGTTGAGCCACGACAAAGGCACCGGAGACAAAGTTCGAGGGCTGCTCACGCAGACTCCTATACGACGATGTGACAAAAGAGTGCTGCCGCTGACTATACCCTGGCGACGTTGAATTCCGTGTTTCCGGCTGCCATGGCCACACGGAGGCAAGTCGATGAGCTCGGCTGTTTCCGGGACTGCGCACGTCCTTCGGCAGACTCTCGTATTTCGCTGAATTCCATGAGCAATAGCACAGCCCATTTATGCGGTCGGTGTCATTCAATTTGGGGCAGAGAATTGCGGGCGGGTCGCTGTGTCGTCAAAATGCTCGAGCAGTTTGCTAAGAATCCTGGAGTGGACATCGATCCTCGTTGCCGCTCATGAAGTTGTCTTGCATACGAGCTGAGAGCGAGAGACAGACAATATGGCGACTACAATCGACCAAGACCTGGCAGCGAATTCTTTTCGGTTGCCTTTATCAAAAGCCGTCGCGATCGTGCTGACGATTCTGAATGCGAACATGTCAGCACGTGGCCAGGAACCCGGCTATTTCAGCGGCCATAACGGCGCCGTAATGATGGCTGCGTTTGCAGAAGACAATGATCGTGTTGTCACAGCCAGTTCCGATCTGACGGCAAAACTCTGGGACGTGAAAACAGGGCAGAGTTTGCAGTCGTGGGGCCAACATACGGGCCCATTGTATTGCCTGACGGTCAGCGGTGATGGCCGAACTCTGGTGACCGGGGCTCAGGACAATACATTGCGAGTCTGGAGTATTCCGCTGAGTCGTCCGATTCGACGACTTACCGAACCGGGAATCGCTGTCGCCGATCTGGCCTATGCACCGGACGGGAAATCACTGTTGCTTGGCTCCGCGGATAAGTCCGTTCGCCTGTTTGATGTGGCTTCGTCCGTCGCGCCGGGAGCGGCGATCGTGCCTTCGGTGATTCGTCAGGGACATGTAGCCGAAGTCGAATTGGTTGCGTATCGCAGCGATGGGGGGTGTTTCGCGTCAGCGGATGCATCGGGGCAAATCCTGCTTTGGAGCCCGGATCTCGATGCACCTCTGGGACGCTGGTCCGGGCATCAGGGAAAACTCGTCTCCATGGCTTTCTCTCCCAACAACCAGCAATTGATCACCGGCGGAGATGACGGTGCCGTTCGAGTGTGGCAACTCATGCCAACTCTTCCCAAAGTGCTGACGACTGCTGATGCCGCCGGTCAACAACTTGTGCTGGTGAATGGACAGGCTCAGGCGATCATGACGACCGCAACGGGAACAAGCCGGCTGATGAATCTTCAGACCGGTGAAATAATGCGTGAGTTTCCGAAGCCGGAAGTTCCATTGAGCGATCTGGCTCTGGCTCCTAACAATGCGTTCGTGCTTATAAGCACCAGCGACGGCAGGACGCGACTTATCAATTTCAATGATGGGACAGTACTTGGCACCGTGGCAGGACATGACGGAGCTGTGGCCGATGC
>JBILXT010000123.1:0-18049 GCA_044378235.1 Planctomycetaceae bacterium | reverse complement strand
AGGTTCGTCGACCTTTCGCGAGATGGAATTGACGACTGAGGTGTCGTTGGCAACTGTCTTTCGCCAGTGGTAATTGGACGTGCAGCCGGAATTCAACATCAGCACAGCAAGTAATATCACCAACGCAACACGCTGCGATCGAGGGTCGCAAAATGCAAGCCGGCGATCATGTCGCCGCAGCCAATGTTGAAGTGAAGTGATGATGAGCGACATCCTTGTGCTCTGATTCCGAACAGACAATGAAGTGTGACCTCTTGAGTTCCCTCCTGGAAAACACGATGATCGAGATACACTTCCGTAGTGTCTTCGGCGATTGGCCGTCACAAGGCACCGCCAGCAGATGGCTCAACAGAAAAAAAACGGCCATCCGGCGACACCCTATGGAGTAACAAACAGAACACGAAACTGTTACTCAACCCGCAGATCCCGACCAGGCGTTTTCGCTGGATTTGCAGCTCGGCAGAAACTGCCGGACACCCGACTTCGCTTCTCATCAAGCAGTGACATTTATGTAGTCCCGATATGACTTTGATTTGGCTGTTGTTTCCACAAAAACATAGATTCGAGACAGAGAGATCTTCTGATTCCAATCATGTGCCGTACGTAATGTGTTAAACTGGGATTCACGAATAGAATTTCTCTGATCCGTTGTGATGGTCGCCGTGCCTGATGTCTATGTCTTCAATCAATCCGGACAGCGATGACGAATTCACGCCCGGGACTTCACCAGCGGAAGATGATCAGTCCGCTCGCCGCAACATCATGCTGACCATCGCCTACGATGGAACGGCCTACCGCGGCTGGCAGGTTCAGCCAAACGGACTTTCTGTTCAGGAGTGTGTTGAACGAGCAGTCCAACGTTTGACCGGCGAGTCACCTCGTGTCTTCTGCGCGGGACGAACAGATGCCGGTGTTCACGCACTGGGACAAGTGGCGAATTTCCATACGAGTTGCAGTATTCCGATTGAGAACGTTCGCAGAGGGCTGCAGTGTTTTCTGCCGGAAGATATTTCGATTGTCACAGTCGCAGATGTGGCAGCCAGTTTTCATGCGACGTACTCAGCCGTAAAGAAACGCTACCGCTACGTGATTTGTGACAGCGATGTCGTACCACCGTTCCTCAACCGCTTTGTCCATCGCTGCCGGTTTCATCTGGACGTGAATCTGATGGCCGAGGCGACTCAGTGTCTGCTGGGGACTCACGATTTTCGCTGCTTTGAAACTCAGTATCCGAACAAGTCCAGCAGCGTACGAAATATCATGGAGGCAACAATCCAGCGAATCGAAGGCTGGCAACCCTGGTCATCGCCTCATGACTGGAACCCTGTTCATGGGCGCACTTATCAGAACTTCGATCGCCCCCTCATTGTGTTTGAAGTGATGGCCGATGGATTTCTGTACAACATGGTTCGCGCCATCGTGGGCACACTGATGGAAGTCGGCCGCCGCAAGTATGAGCCGCAATTTGTCCGGCACATCATCCAGTCACAGGACCGATCTCAAGCCGGCATTACAGCTCCGGCCGAAGGATTGTATCTGGTCAAAGTGGATTACCCGGAGCAGTTGCTTCAGCCTGAACTCCCACCAAACATGTGATTCAGAAATGCCCGTTCTGCGTAGAAAAACTGGTCACCTCATCAAATTGTCGCGGCATTGGCTCGGAATGCCCCGAGTCGGTTGAACCAGGCCGCCTGATTTGACAGAGTGCGGAGCGTTCGGAATTCTTTTCGAGGAATACCGAGCGTCCTCTGCCCAGATTTCTGCGAAAATTGCACCAGCAGATGGCCTCTGGCCGTCTCCAGGAGACCTATCCTTGCACGCCGACATTCCCCCTTCCAAAGATGAGCCTGCCTCAAAAGCAACTGGACCATGGTACAAGGAACTCAACAGCTATCATTG
This sequence comes from Planctomycetaceae bacterium, assembly GCA_044378235.1. Lineage (GTDB taxonomy): Bacteria > Planctomycetota > Planctomycetia > Planctomycetales > Planctomycetaceae > SXXK01. Next base: position 16,150 of record JBILXT010000123.1, on the reverse strand, counting down.
GTTCGTCTTCGTTGTCGCCGCCCTCGGGTGGTTGTTTGACACGATGGACCAACAACTGTTCACGCTGGCTCGACCACTGGCGATGAATGAGTTGATCCAGCTGGAACCCGCAGATCCCCCTGCGGCCGAACCCGGAGAAGCCGAAGAGAAGCACAAAGAAAGAGTTGCCGCCTGGGAGAAAGCTCGCAACGATGAACTCAGTGCGACTCGCAAAGAACATGGCGGCTATGCAACCTCCATCTTTCTGATTGGATGGGCCACCGGTGGTCTGATTTTCGGTGTGCTTGGAGACCGCTGGGGACGTGTGAAAACGATGCTCCTTACGATCATCGTGTATTCCGTTTTTACCGGGATCAGTGCATTTTCGAGGGGCTTCTGGGACTTTTGCTTATGGAGATTTCTGACAGGACTCGGTGTGGGTGGTGAATTCGCGGTCGGTGTTTCACTAGTGGCGGAAGTCATGCCATCTCGCGCAAGACCTCATGCTCTCGGCTTGCTGCAGGCGCTGTCGGCGGTGGGAAATATTACAGCGGCTCTGATCGGGATGGCTGGAACCTCATGGCAGACCATGTTCCTGATCGGCACCGCTCCGGCGTTGCTGTCGCTTGTTGTGCGACGTCGTCTGAAGGAACCAGAACGCTGGCAGTCGGCGTCAACGACAGATGGGGTCAAAAAACAACTCGGATCCTACAGCGAACTGTTCGGGGATCCCGAACTGCGTTATCGAGCACTTATCGGTCTTCTGCTGGCCAGTGCCGGTGTAATTGGTTTGTGGGGCATCGGATTCTTCACGCCGGACCTGCAGCGAGAAGTCTTCAAGCCGGTGTTTGAAGCAGAAGGTCTCAAGGGACCAGAACTGGATGCCGCTCTCAAGAAGTGGTCCGGTATCACGTCGCTGGTTCTGAACTGCGGAGCTTTCTTCGGCATTTACATGTTCAGCCATCTGAGCCAGTACCTGGGACGCCGACCGACGTTTGCGTTCTGCCTGATCGGTGCCATGTTTGCTACGATGAACGTGTTCTGGAATCTGGGCAAGTTCAACGGTGTTTACGACATCTTCTGGATGGTTCCTCTGATGGGCTTCTTCCAGTTGTCGATCTTCGGAGGCTACGCCGTCTACTTCCCGGAACTGTTCCCAACTCGTCTTCGAAGCACGGGGACGTCGTTCTGCTACAACGTGGGACGATTCGTAGCGGCTCTCGGGCCATTCACCCTCGGCAAGCTGATCCGCAATGTTTACTCCGGCCCTGGCTTTGAAGGAGCCACCTCTTTCCGCTACGCCGGTGTCACCATGTGCGCGATCTTCCTGATCGGCCTTGTGGCTCTGCCGTTCGCTCCGGAAACCAAGGACAAACCGCTGCCTGAATAATTCTCACGGAAACGGTCATGTCACTCCGATCCGAGAACCTTGCTGGTCGACTTTCCGGCACAAACAGTGCCGTTCGAGACAGCGTCAGAATCCTGGCGCTGTTTCTCTTTGCGCTGACAGTAGGCGAGGGAGTTGCCGATCGTTCCCCGGTTTTTGCAGATGAATTTCGCCTGCCAGATGATCGCCCCAGGCTGGATCGGAGCCGACTCGAATCCTGCGGACTACGAGTACTGGAATCGAAGCATCTGATTCTGGTGACAGACGCTCCGCTGGCAGAGGTGCAGGATTTGCCTCCGCTGGCTGATGCACTCTTCGTAGAATTACAACGGCAACTTGGTCCACTTAAGCCGGATCTGAATGGCAAGGATTTTCAGATCACAGGCTACGTGATGGGGGCAAAGGAGCGATTCGAAGAGGCCGGCGTGCTGCCTCCGGAAAGCATCGTTATCCGACATGGTCGCCATGTCGGTTACCAGTTCTGGATGAACAATCAGACGTTACCTTATTATCGCCGACATCTGATGCTGCATGAGTTCATTCATTGTTTCATGATGTGTGAACATGGCATGGCCGACATTCCTCCTCTGTGGTACACGGAAGGAATCGCCGAGTTTTTTGCGACGCACGAACTAGCAACCGACATCAAGTCCAGTCGTTTCGGAATCCTGCCACCAACGCTCGACGGCTATGAGGGCTGGGGCAGAATCACCGAGATTCAGACTAACATGAAGGAGCTGACTGGCGATCCAGCTCAATGGCAGTCACAGATGTCGCTGGAAAGCGTGCGACATCCGAGAGATAACAACTTCACGACCGATCTGCAGTACTCTCAGGCATGGGCACTCGTGTGGTTGATTCGAAACCATCCGGAACTGAAGCCGCATTTTTTGGCGATGAGTAAAGCAAGAACTCGACAAGACTTCCGCGACGCAGAGAAATCTGTTCCCGCTGAAGTCTGGCAGAAAATGGCGGTGACCTGGCCGCTGTTCCTCACAAGCCTGACAGAAGGCTTCCAGACGGAGCATTCTTTTCCGCCACTCAACTTCGCGGCATCGAAACCGTCCGCGTCGGGAAAGTTTGCCCTGCAATCGAATCAGGAATGGCAGGCTACCGGAGTCTCGGTCAAGCGGGGCTCAACCATACAACTCACATGTTCAGGCCGTTATGCCGTGCACGACAAACCGCGACCGTGGATTTCTGAACCACAGGGAATCACGATCGATTATGTCTACGGCCGACCACTTGGTGAAACCACCGCGATACTTGTCGCGCCAGATGGCAGTTTTTGCTCCGGACGGATCCCAATTGGCCGGGAAGCGTCACTCACAGCACCCGTCGATTCAGAACTGTGGCTGCAAATCAATGATTCTGCAAACAGCCGAAGTGATAATTCGGACTCTGCGAGCGTTGAGATTCAGGTGCAGTAATCCCGTCGACGGAGCGACGGGTGTACAGTACGCCCGTCGCTCCGCCGACGGGAATTCTTCATGCACTCACCGGACGACTCGCGCCGCTACACATTAATCGAGGCAGCAATCAGCCGTCACAACCTGGCCTCAATCGCATCCGCAAAGCGTTTAGGTGATTCATCATCATACGAGAGATAAAGCGAAGGCTCGATCAACTCCAGTTCCATAATCGCGGGTTGCTGATTCTCAAGGAAAACCAAGTCTACTCGAGCATACAACAGGTCTGACTGAACAGCCGCAAGACTTCGTCGAGCAAAAGCTATGATCTCGGGATCAGGATCGATGCGCTGAATGATCCCGCCGTGCTCCTCCTGAACTCGAAAGTCACCGGCCTTCGGAGTTTTCAAAACCGTGTGACTATATACGCCGCCAAAGAACGTCAGCGAAATCTCGCCGTAGGAAAGTACGCTGTCGATAAATGGCTGAGCAAGTGCCAGGCGTCCCTGATAAAGCGTTTCGATCGACTGCAACAACTCGGGTGAGCTATCTGAGTTCAACCAGAAGGTATCTGTCGCCCCCGCTCCGATGAATGGCTTTACGACGACCTGATCAGCTTCCAATTGTTGAAAGAGTTTCGCCAGATCGGCAACTCGAGGACTCTGCAGCCAGGCCGTTGGAACGATGGTTATACCGGAATCCTGCAGGTCTCGCAGATAGGTCTTCTCCACGTTCCAACGCACGACCTTAAGCGGATTTTGGAGATTCGCTCGAGACGCATCGATCCGGGCCAGCACATCAAGGAACTGAGAGCACGATTGCTGATAGTCCCACGGAGATCGAATCACGACGAGATCGTATTGATTCCAATCTGCGTGCGGATCTCGCCAGGAGATTTCATCCACATGGACACCTCGCTGCTGCAAAATGTCGCGAACGAGATAGTCGTAGGAAACGAAGCCTTCGAGGCTGTCCATGGTCAGAAATGCAATACGTGACATGTTGTTCTTCTTCAAAGCGGCATGGCGCAAGCCATCCGGTGAGTTAACCGCCATTCCGTCCGTAGTGCTGGCGTTAGCCAGCAACCCAGTGGAATGTCGAGCCCCAATGCCGACTGAAGTCGGCACTTCGGGATGCACCAGAGACTCGAGCCCCATGAAACCTGGCAAGCCCCGGATTTTCCCGGATCAGATAAGCGGCGGCAGGTTATAGAGTCCGGAAAGGCGTTTCCATTCTCAATTCGCTGATCCGCCGATCATCCAAGGTTGAAACAGCGGCAGAAGGGTTTACCCTGTGCCGCTTCAAGATTTGTAGCGCTCTTCACAAAATTGTGCCGAAGAGCCGAAAACTGATTTTTGCAGCAGCCTCGGCTGTGGAGTTTTTCTGATGCATGCGACGATTGTTCTGCTTCCTGGTGACGGTATTGGGCCGGAAATTGTGGCTCAGGGCAAGCGAGTTCTTGAAGTCATTGCGAAGCGATTCGGCCATACATTCGACATGCCGGAACACGCCATTGGTGGAAATGCGATCGACTCCTGCGGCAATGCTCTGCCAGATGAGACTTTAAACGCCTGCAAAAAATCAAACGCTGTTCTGCTGGGTGCAGTCGGTGGACCAAAGTGGGATGACCCAAAGGCGAAGACCCGTCCAGAAGCCGGCCTGTTGCGAATTCGCAAAGAGCTGGGATTATTCGCCAATCTGCGACCCACCAAGACCTGGGACGAACTGCTGGATGCATCCCCGTTGAAGCGCGAGATCGTAGCAGGCACCGACATCCTGTTCGTTCGTGAACTCACGGGCGGGATTTACTTCGGCGAATCAGGCCGCAAACCTCATCCATCCGGCGAAGAAGCCTGGAACGTAATGATCTACTCCACCGGAGAAATCGAACGCGTGGTTCGAGTCGCCGCCGATGCGGCTCGCAAACGTCGCGGCAAGCTGACGATGGTCGACAAGGCTAACGTTCTGGAAGCCTCACGACTGTGGCGTCAGGTGTCAGAGCGAGTCGTCAAGACGGAGTACCCGGATCTGCAATACAACGTAGTGCTTGTTGATTCGATGGCGATGCATCTGATTTCGAAGCCTCGCGAGTTTGACGTGGTTGTGACAGAGAATCTCTTCGGCGACATCCTGACGGATGAAGCGTCGATGCTGCCTGGTTCACTCGGCCTGCTTCCGTCAGCATCGATTGGTTCCAGTGGTCCGGGATTGTTTGAGCCGATCCATGGGTCTGCTCCGGATATCGCCGGCAAGAACATCGCAAACCCACTGGCCACAATTCTGGCTGCAGCCATGATGCTGCGTTATTCCATGAGTATGAACGCTGAAGCGGACGCCATCGAAGAAGCCGTCAGCCGAGTTCTCAAGGCTGGTCATCGAACCAAAGACATCGCCGGCACAGGCCCATCCATCAGCACGACCGAAATGGGCGATCTTGTGGTTGGAATGCTGTAGGACGGCGATCGATCGTAATCTGCGGAGCTGATTGGCGCAGTTGAGCAGTCAATTGCACCCACAGCGATGCGTGATGTTGTGGAATAACGCTGTACAACTGAGGGGGTAAACCGGAAAGATCGCGGATGCAGGCTGGCAACTTTGTTGAAGCCTGCATGCGAGAGCCTCATTGAATCATGAGCCCAGCCGAGAACGAACTCTTGACTGAAGCTCTGCAAGTTTGGCCTGCAGCTCTGGCAGAGGTTCAGCAGCCAGCGCCTCGACCTCAGAAACTGCATCTCCCAAAATCTGCTGCAGTGCTTGAATCGCACCGACGATAGCGCCCTCTTCACGGCCCTCTTTAAGACCTTCTTGACGGCCTTCTTGACGGCCTTCTTGACGGCCTTCTTGAAGGCCTTCTTGACGACCTTCTTCAAGTCCCTGTTTTCGAGCGGACGACATCATCCAGTCGTAATCTCGCTGAGCTTTCTCGCGTTGGTCGTGCATTGTCTTGTCCTCTGTCTTCGATGAAATCGATTCAAGGCACGTGATGGCCCGTTGAAACGCCAACTCCGGGAACATCCCATGGAGTTTTTCCGCCGTGTACTTGTGAGCATTCAGAATCAGCCAGGACCATCGAGCAAGGGAACTGGCGTTCGAAATTGTCGTCTCATCAAAATCAAACTTGCGTAATTCTACCGTGTGAACCTCCACAGCTCTATCCAATTTTCGACGACTTTCTACGTCCAACATCTCGAATCGATGATGCGCTTGGTCGGATTCCGGATAAAGCATACCCGTCAGCAGGCAGATCGAAATCGTTGTGTTCAACTGAACATAGTCGTCCCCTTCGGAAAGCTGATCCGTATACATCTGACATGCGTAGTACATCATCCGCTGCAGCAGCCCCGGATGAATCGCGACCTGCATTTCTACGTTAAAGATCCGCCCTGAAGAATCTTTGGCCTTTACATCGAGAACGACGGTCTTGGCGTTTTCGAACTCCTGATATGAAAACGGATTCTGAATGGCCACAGCCGTAATCGGCTGCGGTAATTCCAGAATTGAATTCAGCAATCCGATCAACGCAACGGAGTTCTCCGGACTGCCGAACGTCTTCTTGAAGACGAAATCCACATAGACCTTGATTCCCAGTGGCATCACCTGCGGACTCCTGGAAAACTCTGAGCGATATTTGCGACTCGATTCAGGAACTGTAAATGATGAAATGACGACCTGCGATTCAAAAGTGCTTTGGCGGTGAAACTGAAGGCTTGGCGACGTCCGAATCCTCATGCTTTCATGCCAACGAGCCTCACTTCTCGCTGGCCAGAAAAAACTCCAGAGCTTTGCGATTAGATTCGAAAGCCATGCGGTTGAGTTCTCGGCGCGTTGGATGGCAGAAGTGCCATGCGTCGATTTCGCCGTCCATTAATGACATACTGTCGAACGATTCGACCTCAATCACGAAAAACATATCCGTGACCGGCAGCACAAAGCCCTTGAAGTTGTACTCGTTGGGATACGACACAAGATAGCGATAAGAGGTCACGTTCAACTGCACCTCTTCAAGTACCTCGCGCTGCAATGCTTCCTCAGCGGTTTCCCCAACGTCAACAAAGCCACCGGGCAGTCCGTACATTCCTTTGCCGGGATCTTTGGCTCGCACAAGCAGCAGCACCTGTCCCTCGGGATCAGTGGCGATAGCTCCAACGGCCGAAACTGGCGCAAAGTAGTGAGTGAACCCACAGGCCGTACACGAGAACGGGTTGCGCCCGGTCTTTGTCGCCGCGGCTCCACACCGAGGGCAAAACTTCCAGGCTTTGCGGATAGGCTTGCCAGAAGGCGTTCGAACTGCCGATTTTGCTTTACGTTTTGCCATTTGAATTTCAGCTGGTCCTAAGGAGTCGACGTACCCAGCTGCACCAGTTGGATCGTACGAGCTGTTTCGGCTTCCGCGAGATCACTGTGACATTCAGCCTTCGCACCTTCAGCGCCCATGGTGCGGCGAGTCTTACTGGCCAGACGATGAATCTCGGCCGGTGACAGAACGCCGCGCTTCTCGAGGATCTCGCGCTGCTCTGGTGTCAGAGCTTCCGTGACCTTGGCCTTGTCCCATTGAAACGCGTCAGCTTTACCGCTGGCGAATTCCTGAATCTCCTTGCTGATGCGAACACTGCACCAGTCGTGGCCGCACATGGCACAGAAGTCTGTGTCAACGTCAAGGTCTTCGTCGTGATAAGCACGAGCCGTATCCGGGTCGAAGCTCAGTTCGAAATGCTTTGGCCAGTTCAATGCCGCTCGAGCTTTCGTGAGTTCATCGTCACGATCGCGAGTCCCCGGAATACCCAGAGCAACGTCGGCCGCATGAGCCGCAATCTTGTACGCTACGCAGCCCTGTTTCACGTCATCCTTTTTAGGAAGCCCCAAGTGCTCTTTCGGTGTGACGTAACACAGCATACTGGCTCCGTGCCACGCCGCGTTGGTCGCACCAATGCAGCTGGTGATATGGTCATACCCCGGGAACATATCCGTCACAAGCGGGCCAAGTACATAGAACGGAGCACCGTGACACAGTGTTCGCTGGAGCTTCATGTTGAATTCGATCTGATCCAGCGGCACGTGCCCCGGACCTTCGATCATCACCTGCACACCTTTGCGCCAGGCTCGTTCGGTGAGTTCGCCAAGAGTCGACAGCTCAGACAACTGAGCGATGTCGGTTGCATCGGCCAAACCACCCGGACGCAGTCCGTCGCCGATGCTGAACGTTACGTCATGGCGGCGAAGTACGTCGCAGATCGCTTCCCAGTTTGTGTACATCAGGTTCTGTTGGCGATGATGAATCATCCACTTCGCCAGCAACGAACCACCACGGCTCACGATGCCGATCAAACGGTCGCGAACGTAGTTCAGATGTTCGCTCAAAACTCCCGCATGGATCGTGAAGTAATCGACTCCCTGCAGAGCCTGATGCTCGAGACACTCCAGAACGTGTTCGATATTCAGGGCCTCAATTCGGCGACCGATGATCATTGAATAAATCGGTACAGTTCCGATCGGAACTGTGCTGTTGCGAATGATGGCGTCGCGACACGCATCCAGATCTCCTCCGGTGGATAGGTCCATCACGGTGTCAGCACCCCAGCGTTCAGCCCAGCGAAGCTTTTCGACTTCTTCGTCGGTACCCGAAGAAACCGGCGAAGCTCCCATGTTGGCGTTGATCTTGGTGCGTGACGCGCGACCAATGCACATTGGCTCCAGTTGATACTTCAGGTGCTGCTTGTTGGCCGGGATCACCATGCGGCCAGCGGCGACTTCATCACGAATCTGCTCGGCCGTCAGATGCTGTTCAGCTTCCGCGACGCGATGCATCTCAGGAGTGATCACTCCCAAACGAGCAAACTCCAGTTGTGTACTTGGCTCAAACCCGGCCGGCGTCTGCCAGGCAGCGGCTTGTTCGTAGTTGCTTTCGAAGCCCGGTCGGAGCGTCCAGTCCGGCGGCATAAAGTCCCACGCCGTCTTTTCGGAAGGCTGAGGCATTCCTGGGGTATCGGGCGACGAAAACGTCAACGCGCCTTTCCGCCCCGGAGCGATTTTGGGGGCTCGGGCAAAGCTTCCGGGAGTTGTTCCGGCATGACTGCTGCTGGGGTCCGACGCTTCAATTTTCGGCAGATACTCAGCAACTCGCTCGGCGTGATTCAGGCTCATTAGTCTTCCCTGGAGAGGCGCGGCGGGCCTCGTGCAAATGGTTGTTTCTGTGCGCGGCTACAATTGGGGCCTTCCACTGAAAAGATATCCAGCGAACACCCGGCCTCAATTCAGGCCGCGCAGAGAATTATTGTTCCGGCGCAAATCGTAGTGGAGCACGAAGGATTTGCAACGGGCTGTTTCCGGATGAGCGAATTCTCAGGAGACATCGGGCTCCTCGATCCTCGCAGGCTCTGATTGTGATATGCTGCCCGGCTGTTTGCGATCTCACTCCATTGTTCTTGCTCACGATTTTACCAATGAAATATGACGTTTACGGCGTAGGCAACGCACTGGTCGATATTCAGGCTCGAGTTTCCGACAACTGGCTGGCCAGCACCGGATTTGACAAGGGCATCATGACCCTGGTCGATGATGCTCAGCAAAAGACCGTCCTGGATCGTCTGGCTGGAACAAACCTGAACCGCTGTGCGGGTGGCTCGGCGGCCAATACGATCGTTGGCGTCGCGGATTTTGGTGGCAAAGCCGCCTATGTTGGCAAAGTTGCTAACGACGAAGTCGGCGAGTTTTTCCTGCACGACATGCGAAAAATGGGCGTCACCATCGAGGTCGCTCCGGCTACCAGTGGGCAGTCGGGAACTTGTGCCGTTCTGATCACCGAAGACGCACAGCGAACAATGCTGACAAATTTGGGCGTCTCTGCGACGCTGACCGAAGACGACATCAACGAAGAAGAAATCAAGCGAGCCAAATACGTCTATGTCGAAGGCTATCTGCTGACGAGCCCAAATCAGCGAGCGGCTGCGTACAAAGCGATGAATGTGGCCAAGCAGTATGGCTCCAAGGTAGCGTTTACTGCCTCTGACCCGTTCCTCTGCAACATGTGCCGAGACGAAATCTGGGAACTCCTGAGAGGACCTGTGGATCTCTTTTTCTGCAACGAGGAAGAAGCCAAGAGCTTGACCGGAAAATCTGATCCGATCGAGTGTGCGGCTGAGCTGCATCGTCATTGTGAGAACGTCGCGATGACACTCGGAGCCAATGGATCGCTGCTGATGCACGAAGGCACGGCAATTCCGATTGAAGGTGTCACCATCGACGCTGTTGACACCACTGGTGCTGGCGACATGTATGCTGGAGCATTGCTGTACGGCATCACGAACGGAGTGGGCTGGAAGCAGGCTGGGCACCTGGCCTCTCACGCCGCCGCCCGAATTGTGGGGCAGTTGGGAGCTCGGATGAAGAACCGCTTCAGCGCCAAAGAAGTCGCCGCCCTGATGAAATAGAGGATTCGCTGGTCTGAACAAGGCGAGCGACCACCCTGGAGCTGCCGATTGTGAACGTCGCCAGAATTCCTGAGGTGCCGAGGATTCTGGCAGGTTCCACCACGGAATATTCTTTTCGACAGCTCGCCCTGAATGATCGGCGTCCACGTATGATCGCATGGACGCAGGTGTTGTAGCAGGAGGCGATCTGGTTGCGTTCAGTCAAACGGCGGACCATCACATCGTTGCAATCGGGGAATTTGAAAGCAGAGAAGCGGAATTCACAGAAAACTTTTGACTCAATTGCTAACTCCGTAGTTTCTTCGGGAGTATTTCAATATGAGCCAGGCATCCCCTTCTCCCGACGACATCCACAAGCTGAGAGTGCAGCAATTATTTATGTTGCACCAGCAAGCTCTGCTGGCCTATCTGCTGTCGCTTGTTCCGAAACTGCCCGATGCTCAAGACCTTTTGCAGGATGTCTTCCTGGTCGTTTCACGTAAAGCCGAGACCTGGTGCGAAGGCACCAACTTCCTGCCCTGGGCTTGCGCGATCGCTCGCTACGAAGCTTTACACCTTGCGCGGTCGAATAAACGTGGGGCGGTTCCACTGGATGCGGATGTGCTTGACTTGCTGCACACTGAACAGCCGAAGGTGGATAAACTGGAATCGCAGATCGATCTGCTGAAGAAGTGTCTCAATCGCTTGTCGCCGCGAGCACGTGAATTGGTCATGCTCCGCTATCATGCGTCTCAAATGCCCGATGCGATTGCAGTTTCAATGAATTGGTCAGTGGGCGCAGTGCGTGTGGCGTTGACGCGGGCCAGGCAGGCGTTGCGAAAGTGCATGAAGGAGCGTCTTGTTGTGGAGGATCTGTCATGACCGAAAATCGCCTGGATTTTCTAATCGAAGGCTGGTCTGACGGGAGTCTGTCTCTTGAGGAATCTCAAGAACTGAACGCTTCGCTTCGATCGTCACCAGAAGCACGCAGGGCATTTCTGGAAGCCTCAGCCCTGCACGGAATGTTGCATGCGGCCGCTAATTCGGTGGCGATTGAATCAGCCGCTCGTCAGACGATGACCTCTGTAAATCCTGTTTCATCACGGACAAATCCGTACTTCGGCTGGCGAAACATGATTGGCGTTGTTGTCGGCATGACCATGGGCATCGTAGGCGTGTCAGCCGTGTGGGCACTTTCGTCACCAGCGATGGTCGCAGTTTCGAGGCCCGTCGCGACACTGAACAATGAGGGCTTTGAACACTCGTCGGACGAGATCAAGCAAGGTTTTCCGAAAGCTTTTGGTGATTGGGGCGGTGACGATGTCGAGGTCGTAAGACCCGATAACAATGGTACACCGGCAGGGGGCCGCACCCTGCGGTTTGTTACAGCCATGCCGGACGCGGGCAATCCAGGCTCACGCGCGATCGCCTGTGACCTGTTTCAACTGGTCGACCTTCGCAACCTTCAAATTAGTCGCGAAAAGACGCACGACATTGTGCTCGAACTGAGTGCACGCTTTCTGGATGAACGCCCACGCAACAGCCAGCCATCCGTCTCATTCTTTTGCCAGATTTATCTGTTTCGTGGTGACATCAGGAATGTCCATGAACAATGGCCGGGGGCGATCAGTGATGCGACTTCCAGCGGTTCAGCAGTAGTCACGACGCTGGGCGAGAGCGACTGGCGAGAGATTACGGCTCGATGCCTTGTCCCCGATCAAGTTGATTTTGCAGTCGTTCACTTAGCCGCTTGCCCCAATCTGCGCGTCCCTATGCCGAGTGGTTTGTTTGTCGATCAGGTGGAACTGGTTGCAAAGACTCAGCCTGTGCTCCCGGTCCGTCGTGGACGAAAGGAGTAGTCCATGCTGAAAGCAGCTATCCCGTTCCTGACTGGCTTGTCTGCTCTGGTATCCTGCCAGATGTTGTATGGTGATGCAGTTCAGGCGGACGAAGTCTCCTTCCTAAGGAAGCATTGCCTTCAGTGTCATGACACTGCAAATCATTCAGCGGATCTGAACCTCGAACCTTTGCTTGACGCTGGCATAGCAAGTGAGACCTTTACAACCTGGGTCAGGGTCCACGATCGCGTTGCCGCTGGCGAGATGCCTCCGCAGAATCAACCGCAGCCGGCAATGGCAGAAAAACAGCAGTTCCTGCAATCGCTCGACAATCAACTTCAACGCGACGGTGCCGCGCGCCAGAAGGAACAGGGACGTGTCCGTTTACGTCGACTGACTCGACAGGAGTTTCAAAATACTTTGATCGACTTACTGGCGTTACCTCGCCTGGAGATCATCAGCTTGCTTCCAGCCGATGGTCGAGTATCCGGCTATCACAAGATTGGCTCCGGGCTGGATTTATCGCCTTCGCATTTAGTGGCTTACCGCGACGCGGTTGAAAGGGCCCTGGATATTGCGATTGCAACACGAAGTACGCCACCACCCGTATCCAGGCACCGTGTCTATCCCGCCGGTTTGTTCAAGTTCGGAGCTAATTTGATTGAGGGCCAGTTCGTATTGCTCAAAGACAAGGCCCCCGATCCCTCGTTACCTGTTCGTGGCGGGTTTGAGGAAAAGAAAGGATACGTCGGAAGCGATGGTCCCGACCTTGAACTGCGACGCAAGCTGCTTGAGGATGTAAAGAACTCACGAAGTCAAAGCTCCGTAGGTCTGCTCAATCCCAATCTGGCCGGTTACGAAGCCGCGATGAACGTTGCTCCGATCTACTCGGGCAACTATCGCATGAAAATCTCTGTGTGGGGCTTCCAGTGGAATCAAGGAAAGCCCGAACTATGCGAGGCACCGCAGGCCGCGGCGCTGCGTGCACACGCCGAAGGTAAGCAGCAAGAGGGGGGACGACTGTTGCGGCTGCTGACCGCGCCTTCGATGGAATCGAATGAAGTCGAGTTCACTGCCTGGCTCGATCCGCTGGAAAGCATTGTCTTTGATCCCGTGTCGATTCCCTGGAATGGCCTGCGCATCGGACAGGTCGCGGGACGCGCTGCGAAGCATGTTGGCCCAGGCGTCGCAATCGACTGGTTCGAGATTGAAGGGCCGCTCTATGAGGCGTGGCCGCCGACAAGCCATCGGCGGTTGTTCGGCAGCCTGCCAATTAAACATCTTTCTCAGGAAAGCAAGGTGATCCCGCCGCAACGACACGCCGTCCGTGGTCTTGGCGGTTATCTGCCGAACTTCTACACGGACATTCCAGCACACGAACGCAAGCCACCGCTGGAATCGGTCCAGTCGGATGAGCCTATCGCCGATGCGAAAAAGCTGCTTGAGGATTTTCTGCCACGTGCCTTTCGCCGCGAAGTTTCACCACAGGAGATGGAGCCCTACTTAAGATTGCTTCAACTACGGCTCGATGAAGACGACTGCTTTGAAGATGCCATGCGTCGGGTGTATGTCGCGATACTCACTTCGCCTGAGTTCCTGTTTGTAGCGGGCGATAAGCTTGACGAAGACGAACTCTTTTCCAACAACGAGCAATTCTCCCTGGCATCTCGTTTGTCGTATTGGCTTGTGAATGGACCGCCGGACCAGGAACTGCTTGAAAAGGCCAGCCAGCGTGTGCTGATTGAACCCGAGGTGCTTCGTTCGCAAGTCGATCGACTGTTAGCTGATCCCCGCAGCGAACGATTCATCGATGATTTCGCGAATCAATGGTTGGAACTGAGCCGCCTGGATGAAACGACGCCCGATCCCAAACTGTATCCTGAGTATCGCTTCCTTCTTCACGAGGGCTTAGCCGCTGAACCGAAAGCCTTCCTGCGAGAACTGATCGATCGAGACCTGCCGATTCGCTCGTTCCTGCGTCCTGGATTCGCGATGTTGTCCCAGCGTCTGGCTGAGCACTATGGCATTGGTGGCGTCGCCGGAGTGGAAGTGCGACGTGTCACGTTCGATAAAGCCAACGTGCGCGGAGGATTATTGGGACAGGCGGCGATTCACAAATTGACTGCGAACGGCACGACGACTTCACCGATCAAACGTGGGCTGTGGGTCATGGATCGCTTGCTCAATGATCCCGCACCACCTCCACCGCCGGGAATCTCAGCGATTGATCCGGATACTCGTGGAGCCACGACGATCCGCGAGCAGCTTGACAAGCATCGCGCTGATGAAAGCTGCGCAGCGTGTCATCGGAAGATTGATCCACCAGGATTTGCGCTGGAAGCATTTGATCCGATCGGTGGCCTGCGGAATCGCTATCGCTCAACCGGCGCAGGTGATGTTCCTCCCGAGAAAGGCCGCACAACCTGGCAAGTCGAATACAGACTCGGTCCGACAGTTGATCCATCGGGTCAACTTGCCGACGGACGAAACTTCTCTGACCCCGCGGAACTTGTGAATCTGCTCAACTCTCACCCTGAAGCACTTGCCGCTGCTTTCGTTGCTCACCTGTCTCGTTATGCAACCGGCTCAGAGATCAGCTACTGCGATCGTGCCGAGATTCGGAGTATTGTTTTGGCAACAGAAGCTCAACAGTACGGTCTGAAATCGCTGATCCATGCCTTCGCACAAAGCTCGCTGTTTCTCTCCATGAAAGCCGACAACCCATGAATCGATTCGCTTGTGTTCCAACATTCTTAGTGCTGATGATGCCGATGATTGCCAGCGCCATCGACTATCCCTATTCAACAGCCGAACCACAGAAGAGCGGTTGGCCGCTGACAGCAAAGGAACGAGCTTATATCGTTGATAAACCAGAATATGATCGCCGCCCCGGGCGTGAAGTGAATAAGCATTTGCCACATCTGTGGCCCGTTGTTCCGAGTGCTGGTCACTTTGGTGGCGACTCTTGGCTGAAGCTACATGAATCGCATGTAAAGACAGTGCAGGCCAATGCAGGCCCTATCGACGTGCTCCTTGTCGGTGACAGCATCACGATACAGTGGGGCGAGTCGTGGAAGAAGCATTTTCCCGACCTCAAGGCCGTGAATATCGGCATCGGCGGCGACAAAACGCAGAACGTGCTATGGAGACTCGATCATGGTGGAGTAGAAGGGTTGCAGCCAAAGGCCATCGTGCTGATGATCGGCAACAATAATATGTTCAAGTAAGCCGCTGTCGCGGCGGGGATATTTGGAAGTTGATTGTACTGAGAAATGGTCGCGTCTGGCAATGGGGGAAGGTCAATCTGTCTGAGGGGGAGCGTCGCTGGATGCTCCGTACGATCTCTTTGACAGAAAGACTTGACCATGACCTCAAACAGCAACAGCGAGAACAACAGCAACAACAAGAGTAACAAAAACAACAAACGCAAACAGGATGACTTCGAGAGCCGTCGGGACGCTCGTCGAGAACAGAACGTCGAGCCGCCTCGCACGGCCCCGGACAGTGAGCGAGGTCTCACGCATTCACCCTACTTCAACGGCCCGCTCTACAAACGCATGAGCGAAGATCTGCATCTCGGCGGCATGGCGAAGCGGACTCACGAAGGTTACCTCAGAGCCGTCCGGCAACTCGCAGACTTCTGCAAACGCTCGCCCGATCAGATTACTGAAGATCAGCTTCGCGAATTCTTCCTGCATCTGAAGAACGACAAAGAGTTCGCCAGCGGATCACTGCGAGTTGCCTATAGCGGCGTCAAGTTCTTTTACACTCGCACCTGCAAACGCAAGTGGGAGACGCTGGCACAGATGAAAATCAAAGACGTCAAATCTCTGCCGGAAGTTCTGACCATCGATCAGGTTGACCAGATCATCAGCGAGTGCACGACTCCGCGCATGGCCGTGTTCTTCTGGACCGTGTACTCCCTGGGACTGCGGCTGGAGGAAGCGCGCAATCTGCAGGTCGGTGACATAGACTCGAAACGCATGATGGTCCACATTCATCGTGGCAAGGGTGCGAAGGATCGCTATCTGCCTTTGCCCGAGTCGACTTTGTTTCTGCTGCGAGACTTCTGGAAAAGTCATCAACACCCGAAGTATCTGTTTCCGGCGGACGGGCGAGATCATCGGCTCG
>JBILXT010000488.1:0-5079 GCA_044378235.1 Planctomycetaceae bacterium | reverse complement strand
ATCGCAAATGGGACATGCACCAATCCCGTGAGCGTCAAGTCATTCTGAAGGTTACACCAAGATCGGAGCCAGTCCCATTTGCTCCAGTCGAAGTGCGAAGTACAGGGCTACTACTCAACGACAAAATAAGATTCATCGCCGCTCCACACGCTGCGTCTCAGGCGAATTGAGGACAGTCCCAGAACTTCCCGAACCGCAGTCGTTTCACCCGGAAACGCGGCATGGTTCAGTTCATCAAAACCAACCACGGTGCCCTTCGTAAAACGGCTGCTGAGCAGTTTCAGGCAGTCCACGGTCGGCTGATAGAGATCCATATCAAAGTAAGCCAACGCGACGATCGTTTCCGGATGCCGCTTCAAATACAGCTCCAGTTGCTCCGGGGCGTTGCCTTTCACGACTTCGAACTTGCGAACTTCCGGAAGCGGGGACTGCTGTTCACGCAGCACCATAAGCTCACGCAGATACTCAGCGTAGTTGTCGGTTACGCCATAAGCGCCAACATGTGCGGCGTCGGCCGAACCATCTTCTGGAGCGACTGACGGAAAACCTTCGAACGTATCAAACCCGACGATGCGACGTCGATGATGGTACGGTTCGAGTATGGATCGCAATGACTGCATAATCGCCAGATTCTGCCCCCAGCGAGTTCCGAACTCCATAATGACACCGGGAACATTCACGATCTGCTGATACAGATCACTGAAGAACAATGTCCGCCTCACTTCCATCGGGAGCATGTACAGTCCCAGATTCCGAATCAGCTCATGCCGCGGAATTGGGGATTCCAGCAATCGATCGCAAAGCTGTGTTCGTCCATTGACGACATGCTTCGGCATGACCGACGGATCAACGGCTGGACTTTCGCCGGGGCTTTTCGGACTCAATGTGGGCATCAACCGGCCTCTCGGAATTTAGGATCTCGTTGAACCATTTCGCGAATATTGTTCGCAGCAAACACCGGAGCGGCCGGACGAGCCGGATCTCCCGGATGAAAATGAAGTCGATCTTCGGAACTCGACCAGAGCCGTCGAATTTCCGCCGCATGCTGGTGCAGAAGTCTCAACAGCAAGCCCACTTTGTGGGCATCCGCGGGAGCAACGGCCGGACCTGTTGGCAACTGCAACACTGTCCGGGCCAGAGTCTCAGTGACATCAAGCGGCACTCGGACATGGCGTCCCGGAGCAGCGCTGCGATAAGGTTCGGCCTGATGGCAACCGGGCGAAAAATAGCTTCTCGCAAACACGCCTTCAGCTCTCAGCAGACTTACAATCTGGTCGCGATTGAGCCCAAATTGTTGCTCGTCCACGGTCAGAACCAGGTACTGTCCGTTACTCTCATTGCCTTCCGGAATCGATAAGAGTGACAGGCCGTTCAAGGACTGGCAATGACAAGCGTAAACCATGCGGTTCGCTCGATTGGCAGCGATGCGCCCCGACATTGTGGCGATGGAGTGCAAACCGGCTACGGCCGATAATTCCTGCATCTTTCCATTCGTGCCAACATCGGAGATCTCCGTCAAACCCGAGATCCCGAACGCTCGCAGTCGACGACAGCGATCTGCCACGGAATCATCATTCGTGACGATTGCCCCGCCTTCGAAGGCGTGCACAAACTTGGTGGCGTGAAAGCTGAAGACTTCGGCATCGCCGAAGTTGCCGACAGGAGTTCCATGCTGCTGACAGCCAAAGGCGTGACTGGAATCGTAGAGCAGTTTTAGTTTTCGCTCGCGACAGAACTCCTGCAGTTCACGCGTTCGAAAAACATGTCCCCACAAATGAACCGGAAGGATCCCGGAGGTTCGTGAGGTGATGCAGGCTTCTGTTGATTTCAGGTCCAGCGTGTGAGTATCCGGGTCCACATCCGCGAAGACGGGATCGATCCCAATCCATTCCAGAGCGTGAGCCGTCGCGATAAAGGTGAAAGCCGGAACAATGACCTCGCCGCTAAGCTGCAAAGCTCTCGCTGCGATCTGTAAGGCGATCGTGGCATTGCAGGTCGCGATTGCATGTTTCGTGCGACAGACTTTGGCGATCGCTGATTCAAATTCCTGAAGGCGAGGCCCATTGTTCGTCAACTGACCGGATCGCATCACGCTTTCGATGTCGGCCAGCATCGCTTCCTGATTGATCAGCACGGGCTGTCCCACGTGCAGTGGCTTGCTAAACGCCGGTGATCCGCCAAAGGCTGCCAGTTGAAAAGGAGAAGACTTCATGCAAGCTCTCCTGTCTGCGTCACATCGCACGAATTCAGAATCTCGGAACTTGGCCCCTGACACCAGACTTTGATTTTCCCTGGTATCATCAGCACACGCTCGGCCGAATGAACTGGCAGAAGATCAAAACGCACGTTCTGTGGTACGGGGCCTGGCGTAGATGTCGTCATGAACGATGTGCCAATATCAGGGCGATAAAGCACAGGATGCCAGTCGCGGAGCATGACATCAGGAGCTTCATCACTCAGACTACAGATGCGCCCCGTCACGAACGCGTGAACCGTCGACATGTTCGGCAGAGTTCCCTCCTGTCGCAGAGTCTGCTGGCGACCTGTTTCGTCGACCACAAATCTGGCTTCACACAATTCGACCGCGTTCGTCATACCGATCTGCGGCGAACGATGAATGGCAAACACATACACGTTGTCATGCCGCAGGAAAACATCCACGGCCTGTTCCACCCACGGCTGAATTTCAGGCAGAGCCAACAACGCCCGCGCGGAAACGAGCTGCCGATAGGTTCGATTCAGGTGCGCAATCTTCGGAGTCAAATGTGCCAGGGCTACCGCGGCCGTAACTCCAAACGCGGCAACGTCGTCAGCGAATGCTTGCGCATCGTTGTTCAGGATCGGCGATGGAGCGGGCGGACAGACCGTACTCATGCGACGACTCCTGCATCGGATCGGATCAGCGGCAGACCACACTCCTGCAGGCCTACTCCGCAATGCCGTCGCCACATTGCACGGTACACGGCTTCCAGATCACGACTGAAACGTGTCCCTTCGCAAAACGCAGCGTGCAGTCGACTTCGCAACGTGGAACGCATTTCATTGAGCCGCTCTCTGTCGCCGACGAGTGATGTCACGATGTCGAGATACTCATCAGAGTTTGCAGCGATCAGCTCATTCAACCCGCAAAAATGAAGGCAGGAGGCTGAAGCACGCGAGCCGGCATACGGGTCGGCAATCGTCGGCATGGGTACACCCATCGACATGGATTCGTAAATCGTCGTACCGCTGGGCCATGGGAATACATCCAGAAGAATGTCTACGCTGGAGTAGACTTCCAGATGATTCAACGGCACATCGCCCTGCAGGTCGACTCGGCCAATATCAATACCGGCCGCAATGAGTTGTTGCAGAAGTCGACGTCGCAGCCGTTCGCTCGTTCCAATCACATCGCGAATGACTCGTAAACGTGCCTGAGGAACGCGACGAAGGACCTGAGCCCACAGACTCAGACACTCGTGCGACAGTTTCTCCAGTCGATGAGTTGACCCGAACGTGATGTAACCGTTTCGAGTTGCCGGAGACGGCATCTCGATCGGCGTCTCATGTAGAGCTTGAAAGCAACAAGCCCCGTGAGGCATCGCGACAAGTTGTTCCGTGAAGAACTTCGCGGTCTGTGAACTTTCTCGTACCGCATCTACCAGGAGGTAATCAACGCGACTCATCCCGGTTGTGTTTGGATAACCCAAAAACGAAACCTGGATTGGCGAAGGTTTGTGAGCAAATGCTGGCAGTCGATTGCCGTTTGTATGACCCGCGAGATCAACGAGAATATCGATGCCGTCAGTATGAATGCGTTCGGCCAACTGGGTATCGGAAAGTTCACTCGTGCGGCACCAGCCATGCGAAAACTTCTGCACACGCTCCGTTAATCCATCGCTGCCAGAGAATTCCGAATAGCAGTGCACTTCCACGCGGCTGTGATCGTGAGCCTCAAAGAAGGGCAGGAAGAATCGCATGGTCGCGTGACTGCGAAAGTCTGGCGATACGTAACCAATCTTCAGACGCTTGTCAGGATCTGCTCCGGGCGAATGAACAAACGGAACAATGCTTTCTTCAAGGCTTCGTCCGGAGTTCACGTGCATTTCGAAGACGTCTTCACGACTCATCCCCGGAGTGAGGCTCGCGCAATACAGCAGATTGCTCATCATGCGACGTCGCAACTGCACCGAGCCTGCTCGAGCGTCCGTCTGGGATTCAAGATCCGCCAGCAAATTGGCCAGTCGAACGGCTTCCAGAGCTTCATTCCACTGACCGAAGACCGGCAGACATTGGCTAAGTCCACTCAGTCCAGCGATCGAACGAGGATTCAGTTCCAGAGCGCGCTGATAGTCCTGCAGCGACTGATCGGGCTGGTGCAGCTCCAGGAAAAGATTGCCTCGATTTACAAAGGCTTCCGGACGATCGGGAGCCAGCTCAATCGAACGATTGAGCGACTTCAGTGATTCCGAAAATCGCCCCAGTTTTCTGAAGACCGCGCCAAGATTCAGATGAATCTCTGATTGATCCGGCTTCAGAGTACAGGCACGCTGTAAGGCCAACAAAGCGTCGTCGACTCGTCCGAGATCGCTGTAGACTGCGCCGAGATTGCAAAGCAATTCGGAATCATCTGGAGTTAACTGCGCGCATTCCTGAAGGACGGATAATGCTTCCGACAGACGATTCTGTTTGCGCAACGCGGTGCCCAGATGCTTAAGGGCGGCGACGTGTTTGGGGGGTTGTTTCAGGATTCGGCGACAGATTAGCTCCGCTTCGGTTGCTTGATTCTGAGCCAGAAGCACAGCGACCAGGTTGACTTGATAGACAACATTCCCGGGCGATGCATCCAATGCGTGTCGGATGAACTCCGCGGCGTCTTCGAACTGTTTTCGCTGGAACGCAATCAAGCCGGACAAATGCAATGCTTCAGAGTTCGTGGGGTCTTCCTGCAGGATCTCCAGGTACGCGGCGGCAGCAGCGTTCGTGTCACCGGCAACATGGCGCTCGTACCCATTTCTGAGCCGGCGCTGAATGCTTGTGGTCGCCACGGTTCGTCCCTGAAAGCCTGGAGGCAATTCCTGCCGCTATCGAACGGCAAGA
>JBILXT010000122.1:0-18193 GCA_044378235.1 Planctomycetaceae bacterium | reverse complement strand
AGAGATTGTTCTGCATTTTTGAGATGGCGGACAGAATGGTTGAGGGGTCTTTTGTTGTCTGAGCAGAAATCTCAACGAGCTCACAGGCTAATGCCTGGCGCAGTCCAGGCAGATCCGTGACGATCGTCTCCAGCACTCGTAAACCAGAGGCAAGATCACTGTCACGCGTCGCCCAGCCACGATCTGCAGCGGCCGCAATTGGGACGATAAGTGCCGCGTTGCCAAAGAGTGCTCGGCCCCGACGTAACGAACCGTCAGGAGTGAGGACTTCGGGGAAATTGCTTCCGAATCGTCGCGCTGTCATCGCAAGGAGGCCGCTGAGTTCATCCAGCAGGAGCTCCTGTTTCAACTCTGGCGAAGTCGTCATCGCCTGCTGAAGTTCAGCCGTTCCACCGGCTCGAATGACGCGAGCCAGGAGAATCGTCTTCAGTAGTCGACGGTCTTCGGCCACCTTTGCGTACTGTTCCAGGTGTTTGCGATAGTTACGATACATGGAAGCAAACTGCGTATCCTCCGGTACTCGCAGCTCCGCGGCCAGCTGCTTCTTGAATCCACCTTCGTTGGCTGCAATCTGGTTGATTGGACCGCGTACATCAACGGTTGATGGAGCAATCGCGGAAAGCTCCGCCGAAAGGCGAGTGACCACAGCTCCTGCCTTATCATTTCTTCCGCTGGTAACGGCCGCTCGGAGTACCTCAGACACGGCGAGGGCAGTGTAGATAAAGGAACTCCGGTCAGGGACGTCATCCTGAACCAAAGCTGATGAGACAGGCAGAGTGGCGGCGGGCGCAACAGGCATCTGATCCAGAAGCGCCAGACAAGCATCGAATCGTGCCGCATCTTTTGTCGCCGCAGCAACAGCCGATTTGACTCGCAGCACACTGACAGCATCGAGTCCGTCTACAGCTTTTTCGATCTGGGCGAACGTTTCCGGTGCTGCTTTTCTTGTTGCAGCAATCTCACAGAGTACAACGAGAGCATCGGTCAATGTTCGAGGATCTGCGGACGTCTTTGACCAGGCGATCGCCGCCTCCCAGCGGTCATGAAGACCGAGATCAATCGCAACGCCCGTATGGAGCGGATTAATCCACAGCAATGCGTCCAGAACCATCGGACCTTCAAGGCTGGCGTCGCGGCATCGACCAGAAGCGAACGACCACGTTGTAGAAGCGATCGCATCGCGATTGTCAGCAATCGTTGTATCCAGCTGACGAGCAGAGATAACTGCGACGGCATCATCAACTCGGCCTGTATTCACCAATGCCGAGGCCAGCCCCATTGCAGCGTCCAGCCCGAGCCGTCCGGTTCGTGGCAGAGTTTTCGTTTCCGCTAAAGCATCAGACAGCATTTTGGCCGCTGTTTCAGAATCTCCCGTCGCAATGGCACGCCAATATCGAGTCAGATAGGGTTCGATTCGATAGTAATTGCGTCCGTCTTCAATGACGACGTTCTGATTGAATTCCTGAGCTCCCAAAGTGGGCTGATTGAGCCGGAAATAAATATCGCCGGTCATCTTCCTTGCCCATGCTTTGTCGCGAAGATTCTGAAACCGAGCCATCCCGATCATGCGTTTGACATGAGCTTCCACTTCAATCAGTGGATTGACTGCGTCGAGGGAGGCCTTCAGCTTGGCGGCTTTTTCCTCTTCGGCCTTTGCAATCTCTTCTTCCGTCGGACCAAAGTCCTTGATTTCCACCGGCTTGTCCAGGTTATTGTCAACCGGCGGCTTATTCAACAGCGGAATCAATGCCAGCGTAAGCAACAGCAGGATGCCGCCCACGATGCCATAAATCATCATTGGATTCCGCTTCTTCGGCGTCGCAGCCTCCGCTGCACGACGAGCTGCCTCCGCGGTGTCCGACATTCGCACTGGCTTCCGATCGGCCGTCTGCTCGCTGGGATCATGAGCAGTGAAGATCGGAACCATGCATTTTTCGTTGGCGCACTTTACGGATTTGCCGACCGCATTCTTCGGAACAAACCCAACCTGTTCACACATCGGACAGACAACTTTCAGCAGTCGTCCTTTTTCCGGTTTGGTCGTCGCCTGAATTGCCTGAGCCGCGGCACTGGTCATACCAACGCCGAACGGATCATCTTCATCCACAACCGGCTTACTGCCTCGAGGTCCACCCGCGGGGCGCGCGGCTGGCTTGGGTGGTTCAGGAGCTGGAGTTGCTGGCCCGGGGGATGCCGCAGCAGGAGGAGCCGCTGGCTTCTCGGGCAACTTGCGAGCCCCCGGACGGTTGACGACGGGGCCAGCTTTTGGGCGAGGAGTATTCTTGGCTCCACGCGAACCATCCATTGCAGCCCCACAGAACGGGCAATCCACCGGGTTGTCTTCGAGGACAGACTGGCCACAGGATGGACATGTTGGCAATGACATAGCGAGAACTCAGTGTTCGGGTATTAAAGGCTGACTTCTTTTCGACGAAACCCTGCTCCCGCTCCGGAATCAGGTGAACCGTCGGGTTGGGAGTCTAGTACACCAGCGATCGTCAGGCGAGTCGAACTCGACAGAGGATCTGTGAGTTATCGACGCCTTCATTAAGAAATCTTCTCCCGGAATATTGGCTGGTTCGAGCGAATTTCCCGCCTGCCCGGCAAACCACGGAAAAGCCCGAAACGGTGAAGTCTAAATCGCAGGGTTTCCAGAGGGCTCAGAACAGTTAAACGTAGGCAATCGAACTCGTCCGGCTCTTTTTCTGCAGATGTTGGCTCACCCGAGCTGAAGGTCGTTGCGATACACCGCGAAGCGGTTTAAGAAGGTAGCCGGTGGTCAGCGCAGCGCCACCACCGGATCGAGTCGAAAACTGCGATTGCACCCTGAAATGGGTGCCAGAATCGTGGTTTCTGTCATCCCTTCAGGATGAGCGTGATCCCTTAACGTTCACCGGTGGTGCGCCTGTCGGCGACCACCGGCTACTCTCTGGCATCCTTTCAGGATTAAGCACAGGGATTTCCACCGGCCATGCTCGCGCACAAAATGGGAACACTTCGAAACAGGCCGATCAAACTCAGGGCCATCAAGGACTCTGGTTGCGGCGGTCGGCGGACGAAGGCTGAGTCTGCTTACGGGCCATTTCGCGAGTCGCCATGTCGTCTCGTAGCAGAAGGTTCATCAGTGTGTCGCCGTAAAGATCCCAAAGCTCGGCACGCGGAGTCGAATCGGGAATCCCAATCGTCAACATGTCAGAACTTCCGGACGCCGAAACGTAACGTTCCAGTGAGCCCTCAGCCGTTTTCTGCCCAGGCAGACTGATCAACTTGAAGTTCAACCATTCGGCAATCTCCTTACCGACTGATTCACAGCTTTGGCTTGCAGCGACGATTCCGGACTTGCCGGGCACTGTTCGCACATGCAAAACGCGCTGAGGCTGCACGGTCTGAAGCTGCTTCAGAAAGAAGTCCACTTCCGCCACAGGGCTGGCATTCGATTTATCGCCCGGCTTTGGAAACATGGCATTGATGTATTCGCCCTTCTGATTCAGAAATCGCTGAGTTGCCTCACCGTCCGGATTCAGAGTTCGGATGATCGTACAATCGTAGCCGCCAAGAATGACACTGTCATCATGCAGTCGGCGAGCCAGTCGATCGACCAGTTCAAGAGCCAGCGGATCGTTTCCACCGACGCTGCCAACGACCAATGTTCGATATCCGTCATCGCCAGGCGATGTGACCTGAAACGCACGCTGACCAGTGCTCTTTCCCGTTCCTTCCCAGGCGAATGGCTTCGGCGGACTGACAAGGACACCCGAGGGAGTTTTAGGAGAGGCTTTTGCGGGTTCCGGAGTCACCGGCTTCTGCATCACCGGGGCTGCCGCTGCCGCAGAATTCTTCGCAGGCTCATTCAGGGCCACACGAGCCGTCTCATTGATTGGCTCGGTCGTTTTCACTGCGGGCGATGCAGGTTTCGTTTCTGCCGGAGTGGAGGGTGTTACCGGTTTGGACGGTGTCGACGGTGTTGTTGAAGCGACGGCTGGAGACTCTTTTGGTGTCTCCTTCGCGGCACGCGATCCTGCATCAACAGGCAACGGAGCCGTCAGGCTGCCCGACGTCGTCGGCTTTTGCTCGGGCGCTGCGGCCATCGCCGGATTCTGAGCGACCGTCGGATTCTGAGGTGCCGTCGAGTTCTGCGGCACCGTCGGCAATTGGGCGACAGTCGAAGGAATCACATCAAACTCTGGCGGTGACGAGTTTGCAGCAGTCGACAGTTCGTTATTCGCCGGGCGCATCACCGGCATCGACGCGCAGCCCGTCATCGCTCCCGCGCAGACGGTCAGCATTAGCAACTGTCGTTGTAAACTCATACGGCCCTGAGGCCAACGGCAGTGTTCGATGCGTGGGGGGGACCACTTCATCTGAACCTCCCATTCACAGGTCATAAACTCGGGAAACAGCAACGATCAATTCTCAATACCCAGCTGGTAACACAATTGTTCAAACCGCTGTTGGAATTCGTCGCTGGAAGAATGCACATGTTCGGCTTCGGTGATAAATCGCAGATCTTCAATACGTGCGATCTGATTGTCTTTGAACGCTCGCTCGTAATCACCATTCTCACGGCCATACACAAACAGGAGCTTGTGTTCATCAAGCTGCACTTCCATCGGCTTCCGTGGATTCAGGATGGCAATGCCGCAGCAACCATCATCCATCAGCAGATCTTCGAAGTCATAGAGAATGCTCTGCAGCACAGGCATATCAATTTGTTCTCGGTACAAATCTGTATGCTGTCCGTTGTTCTTGTCGTGGCTGGTTTCCAGAACCACGTCCACGGTTTCACCCAGCGGATCGAGTAGTGACAGGAATGTGTCAAACAGCTTCTCGCGAGTTACGGACGACATCAGTACCGGAATGCGGGCTCCGGAATCCTGGTCTACATACCACTCGTGGCGAAAGCCTGTCCGAGGGATAACCTCCAGGTTGTACGACGGTCGCACTGCGTCAGTCAGGGTGAAGTCACCGTAACGAGCGATGCTCATGTGGGCATCCAGCTCCGCTTCCGATAAATTGCGAAAGCTGCTGACACCATGGGTCGCTTCGCCATCACGGTAGTTGGACTTCAGAAAGTTCTTCAGAAAACTCATGACATGATTCCGGCGCAGAATAGTTTTTGACGCGATCAGCCAGTCTGCGGAAACCTAGCACTCAACCGGCGAAGGGGAGCGGAGATTTAGACGAAACGACGATTTTGCAGGGAAGCCTCCATTTTTCAACACGAACGTGCCGTCCGGAGAAACTGTGCCGCCCCGATATGGCAGGACGGCCCCCATCCCGCAGCCGTAATAATCACCAGATTCGTCGCAGATTCTGCTGCTGCTTCAGACGGAAAAATCTGTGATACTGTCAAACATGAAACACTCCTGGGGATTCATCCTGATTGTTTTGCTCTGCCTTGCCGGCAGCGATACCAGTCTTTGCGCGCAGACACCGCGGCTAATCGCGAGAACTCCCGGCACACCGGAGACAAACGCGGCGACACAGAATCAGCAGCACTGGTATCGGATTGAGTTCGATGGCAAGGCCGTTGGCTACGAATCGCTGACGACAATGCCCATGAACGCATCGGATCGCAATACCGCCGATACGTCAGGATTCGTGCGACGCATCCGGGATACTCGCCTGAAACTCCGCCGTTTCGGAACAGATCTTTCCGTCTCAGCTCATCTGGAAACCATCGAAAGCGCTGATGGAATTCTTCAAAGCTGGTCTCTGCGTCGCACCGGCGCCGATGGCGCGGCGATTGAACGATCAGGCCGCTGGATTGAAGAGAAGTCCGGTTTTGAACTGACTGAAAACGTTGGTGGCTCAGTTCGCCGCGAAATGCTGAATTCACTGGTACAACCTCGTTCAGCAGTTTTCCCCGCATGGTTACCAGCCGCTTCCACCGGAATTCAACGACTCTGGACGAGTGCCGTGTTCTTTCCGGAAACGGCGGCTGTCGTTGACGTGGAAATCGAACGCGGGAAAACGCAGTCACTGCAACTTGCTGATGGTACGACGATCGCGGTCACACGGTTCGACTATTGGCCGACGAATCATCCCGAGATGAAGTCGTCGGTCTATTATGACTCCGCACTGATGCCGATCCGTATTGAGCAGCCTCTGATCGGACAAACACTCCGGCTGGAACGAACCGACGCCGCCGACGCTCTCGGACAGGACAGCATGGCTTCTCTGGATCTGCAGTTTCGCAGCGTCCTTCCGGTGAAGCGAACATTGACTAATCTGGAACGCAGGGAGTCTTTGAGCCTGAAAGTGACGGTTGGTGCCTCCGAACAGATCGACCTGCCGACGTCCGAGTTTCAAACAGTCGAACAAGTCGCATCGAATGAATTGCAGGTTACGTTGCTTCGCCCGGTGCTTCCGGAAGCGGGCAGTACGACTTCCATTACAAATTCTCGCCAGCCCGTGATTGATCCCATCTACACCTCCACCTCGCGCTGGATGACGACCGACAACGAAGATCTGAAACGCATGGGCATCATCGCTGCCGGAGCCACCTCGGTTCCCATCGATAAGTGTAAGCGGCTCACGCAGTATGTCTGGAAGCATTTGCGAGTCTCCCCGTTCTCAACCGCCATGCAGCCGGCTTCTGAGATTCTCAAAACCATGCGCGGGGACTGCACCGAACACGCCGTCCTGCTGAGCGCGCTGATGCGTTGTCAGGGGATTCCTTCGCGAGTTGTCATCGGCTTCATCTACGTCCCGAATCCGTCGGCCTTTGTGCCGCATATGTGGACAGAAGCGTTTGTGGATGGAAAATGGATCCCGTTCGATTCCACTCGTGGCCCCATCGGTGTCGGGGTGACTCATTTGAAGGTCAGTGACTCGGTACTGTCCGACGACATCGGCAGCGGCACAACTCTGTTCATTCCTCTGCTCAGCTTTCTCGGCCGCGCCACAGTCGATGCCGTGGCGGAGAATGGTTTGAAGGCGAATTGAGGTTGCAAGACCGGATTCGACCGCTTCCGTTTGGACTGCGGCAGCCTGCTGCCGCTTTGGTGAAGGCAGCCTGCTGCCAAACCAGAGAGTCTCGAAGGTCGTTTGAGCTGAGAAGGGTTGTCCACAGCAGGCTGTGGACGTGAAAGCGGCAGCAGGCTGCCGCAGTCCAAAGAAAGTTTGCTGAGAATTTCCCAAGGCGGCTCGAAACTGCCCGAAAGGTGGTCCACTATGGCCTGCGCGATGGGTAGACTTCGCGTCTTTGTTCGCGCGCCTCCCGCCAAATCAAGTCTCGAAGTTGCCCTATGAATCGTCGCCCCGATCCCGGCCGTCGCAAAGATCCGCGAGGCCAGTCCAATACTCCGAAGAAGCGACACCCTGACAGTCCGCCGTATGTTGGTCATGCATCGGCCAGGCAAGGTTCAGAAGGTGCTCCGCCATCGGGGCCGCGAGGACCACAGCGACGAGAGCCGTCCTTCGCTGAAAGCGATGATCAGGAGTTCGTTGCTCCACCGGCCAGTAAAGAACAGACATCGCAGATGATTCGCCAGCGGGCGAAGCTGGGGCCGAGTCGGTCGGAGCCTATTCCAATTGTCCACGCCAAGTCCAGAACTCACCATCCGATCCTTTATCGCAAACGCCTGGCTCGCATTGAGGATGCTCGCCCCGGAGATCTGGTGGCGGTCTATGCCGAAGGCTATCACTCCCCGATGGGCTATGGCTTGTATAATCCGCGAAGCGAAATGGCGTTGAGAATGCTGTGGAATTCTCCCGAGATGCCGGACGATGCCGCATGGGCTCAGAAATTGGCTACGGCCGTGTCATTGCGACGCGATGTGCTGAAACTGGATTCCGTGTCCAATGCGTGGCGAGTCATCCACGCAGAATCAGACGGATTATCCGGCCTGGTAGTCGACCGTTTCGGAGATGTGCTGTCAGCGGAAACCTTCGGCCTCGGGATGTACCAGCGCGCAAGTTTGCTGATGCCGATGCTGGCGGAGCAGATGGGAACGAAACATTGGATCGTCCGCACGAGTCCTCAGTTTCTGTCTCAGGAAGGTTGCGATCCGCCCTCATTTTCTTCCGAAGGTTGCCCCGCACAGGTTGTGATCAACGAACATGGAACTCGCTTTCGCGTGAAGTTCGAAGGCGGCCATAAGACCGGTTTCTTCTGCGATCAGCGCGACAATCGCAAGAAGCTGGCCGAGTTCTGTCAGGGCAAGAGTGTTCTCGATCTGTGCTGCTACACCGGCGGTTTTTCAGTGCAGGCTAAAACTCTGGGACAGGCCGAAGAAGTCATCGGTGTTGATCTCGACGAAGAACCACTCGTGGTTGCTCGTGAGAACGCCAACTTGAATCAGGCTCGAGTCCGCTTCGTACAGGCCGATGCATTCAGTTACATGCGTGAGATGATTCGTAACGGCCGCCAGTTTGATGTGGTCGTCCTGGATCCGCCGAAGTTGATTCGCACTCGCATGGAGATCGAAGAGGGAACTCGCAAACACTTCGCAATGAATCGACTGGCCATGCGACTGGTAAAACCCGGCGGATTACTGCTGAGCTGTTCGTGTGCGGGATTGTTGCCCGAACCAGAATTCATGCAGTTGCTGATTGCGGCGTCACGATCCACAGGCGACGACATGGAAGGCCCGGACCCGAATGTTCGAGCAACTCCGCGATCTTTGCAGATCATCGCCAAATCCGGTGCCGCGCCGGATCATCCGGTGATTTCCAGTTGCATGGAGACGGAGTATTTCAAAGCCGTGTGGATGATCGTGACGTAGCCATCTCATGCAGCAACTTTATCGCGCCAATTGAAGCGGAAGGGCGCGAGCCCTCCGGTGATGGAGATGCGTTTGCATCCACGTCGTAATGCTTCAATTTGACTCACCGGAGGGCTTGCGCCCTTCCGCTACAAGGTGAGCAAAGGCTGCGTGCAGCGACTTAGTGTGAGCAACCGCCACCTACGGATTCGAAGAAGTCGTTGCCTTTGTTGTCGACCAGAATAAAAGCGGGGAAGTCGACGACATCAATCTTCCAGATGGCTTCCATCCCCAACTCTGCGAACTCAACGACTTCCACGTTGCGAATATTCTCCTTCGCCAGGATCGCCGCTGGTCCGCCAATGCTGCCCAGATAAAAGCCGCCGTGTTTATGACAGGCGTCGGTGACCTGCTTGCCGCGGTTGCCCTTGGCAATCATGACCATGCTGCCACCATGAGACTGAAACAGGTCGACATACGAATCCATACGACCGGCTGTCGTCGGTCCAAATGATCCGCTGGCATAACCTTCCGGCTTCTTGGCAGGGCCCGCGTAGTAAACAGGATGGTTTTTGAAATATTCCGGCAGCGGCTGACCGGCATCGAGCCGTTCTTTGAGCTTGGCATGCGCGATATCACGAGCCACCACGATTGGACCGGACAACAACAACCGCGTGGTAACCGGATACTGGCTTAGATCAGCCAGAATATCCTTCATCGGGCGATTCAAGTCGACTCGCACCGCGCTGTCGTCTTTGCGATGTCGCAGATGTTCCGGAATGTACTTGAGCGGTTCAAACTCGAGCTGCTCCAGAAAGACGCCGTCCTTCGTAATCTTGCCCTTCGCCTGCCGATCCGCGCTGCAGGACACGCCGATCCCGATCGGCAATGAAGCGCCATGTCGAGGCAACCGGATGATTCGCACGTCGAGTGCAAAATACTTCCCGCCGAACTGAGCCCCGATGCCGCACTTGCGAGCGGACTCCAGCATCTGGGCTTCGAGCTCAACGTCTCGAAACGCGCGACCAGACGCATTGCCGGTGGTTGGCAGATGATCAAGATACTTCGTGGAGGCCAGCTTCACGGTCTTCATCGTGGCTTCGGCTGAAGTTCCGCCGATGACAAACACGAGATGATAAGGTGGGCACGCAGCAGTCCCAAGCGTCACCATCTTTGACGTGAGATATTCAACCAGCGATTTCGGATTCAGGACGGCTCGAGTTTCCTGAAACAGAAACGACTTGTTCGCGGAACCGCCGCCTTTAGCCACGAACAGAAACTTGTAATCGTTGCCGTCAACGGTCATCAGATCCATCTGCGCCGGCAGATTGGTGTTCGTGTTCTTTTCGTCCCACATATTCAACGCGGCGTTCTGCGAGTAACGCAGATTGTTTTCCGTGTAGGCATCGTAGACGCCTCTGGACAATGCGGCTTCGTCGCCCGTCGACCAGACGGCATGGCCCTTCTTGCCCAGAATCGTGGCAGTCCCCGTGT
The DNA here is from genome assembly GCA_044378235.1 of Planctomycetaceae bacterium. GTDB lineage: Bacteria > Planctomycetota > Planctomycetia > Planctomycetales > Planctomycetaceae > SXXK01. The sequence continues at coordinate 7,991 of JBILXT010000122.1, read as the reverse complement.
CCTGGCAGAACGGGAGAACTCCAGCACTGGAAACATCCGCATTCTTCAACATCGTCAAAGCGACCATGCGATCGTTTTCGGAGGCTTCCGGGTCATCCAGAATTGCGGCCACCTGCTTCAAATGAGCAGGCCGAAGGAAGAAATTGATATCGTGAAAGGCTTGGGAGCTTAGCAAAGTCAGAGCCTGAGGATCGATGCAGAGAACATCCTGACCTTCGAACGAGCGAACTTTGACATGCTCGGAAGTCAGCAGGCGGTACTGAGTTTCATCCTTACCCAGATCAAACAGGGGTTCAAAATGAAAAGGCGCGGTTGGCACGGTTGGAAACTCCCGCTGGAGGCAATACTGGCGTGAAAAGGGAAGTGGACCCAACAGCCAACTGGCCCGGAGGAGTCGTGAGGGACTTGTAGGACGGCCTTTTCAGGCCGTCGTTGCCAGAACGATCGTCCTGTTTCGACGCCCTGAAAAGGGCGTCCTACAAAACTTCGCGACCTCGAAGGGTGCTGCGCACTATTGGCTCCTGCCCTCTGCTTCACGCGATAAACGTAAAAAAAGCCTGAGGTCTCTTTCGAGAACACAGGCTTTTGAAAGCGAGGTCGACGGGACTTGAACCCGCGGCCTCCAACGTGACAGGCTGGCGCTCTAACCAACTGAGCTACGACCCCTCGCTTGCCTTGCGGCTGAACAGGCGGAAGACTACAGCCTTCGACCCATCTTTTCAAGAACTCCACGCGACAATTTCGGCAGACTGTTGTGCTTCGCTTCAACCGAAGACAGAGAATTCCGGCTTCCGGTTCACTCAAACGCGGCAAACTCAGCGATCCACGTTAGTTTAGAGCCCTTAAGTCGGCTTCTCACGAAAGAGACGCACCGCAAAAACTTTGGATGAGATAATTCCTGTGAAACGATTTGACTGCGTCCAGATTCTGATTCTGTCGTTTCTGCTGCTCCCCTTCGATGCTTTCGCTGGGCATCCTATGGCTGACGGCCTGACACAACTGCCTTACAACAATCCCGGGCTGACGGTTGATCTGGGCGTTGGACTTTGGGCCTGGCCGCTTCCTTGTGATGCCGACGGGGACGGTGATCTTGATCTGATCGTCTCCTGCCCTGATAAACCGTCAAACGGAGTCTGGCTGTTCGAAAATACTCAGGGCGACACGGCGACTCACAAAATGCCGGTTTTCGAACCGGCCAAATTCCTGAGCCGAACCGTCCACTATGTCATGCCCAGTTACGTCGACGGTGGCATGCGAGTTCTCGCGCCGGGTTCTGAATACGCTGACTTCACCAAGGTTGGCTTGGCTCAGAAGACGAAGCTTCCCATTGAGTCGAACTTTCACAAGCCGCTGGGAACACAACCCAAAGGCCCCAAAGTTCGCCACAACCAATGGCGTTATGCTGACTACAACGGCGACGATGTTCTGGATCTGGTTGTTGGGATTGAAGATTGGAGCTACTACGGCTGGGACGACGCCTGGAATAAACGCGGCGAATGGACCAACGGAACTCTGCACGGCTGGGTTTATGTCTTCGTTAATAACGGATCGAATACAGAACCGGCTTACGAGCCGCCGTTCTTTGTCGAAGCGGCTGGAGAACGGCTCAATGTCTTTGGTTGCCCGTCGCCCAATTTTGAAGACTTTGACAACGACGGAGATCTCGATCTGATCTGTGGCGAATTTCTGGATGGCTTCACATGGTTTGAGAATACGGGTTCACGAACCTCGCCGGTCTACGCAGCCGGTATTCGCCTGATGAACGATCAGCAACAGCCGCTGACCATGGATCTGGAAATGATCGTGCCGGTCGCGTTCGACTGGGACAAAGATGGCGACAAAGATTTAATCGTCGGCGATGAAGATGGTCGAGTCGCCCTCGTGGAAAACATGTCGGCGAAGTCTCAACAAGGTCCGCCGCAGTTTAAGGCTCCAGAGTATTTCCAACAGAAGGCGGATACTCTGAAGTGCGGCGCGCTGGCGACTCCGGTGGGATTCGACTGGGATGGTGACGGCGATACCGACATCGTGTCAGGGAATACGGCAGGTTACATCGAGATCTTTGAAAATCTCAGTGGGCCCAAGGTTGAGCAGCCACGGTGGGCGGCTCCCGTGCGACTGCAGATTGACGGCAAAGACTTTCGCATCATGGCGGGGCCAAATGGAAGTATCCAGGGACCGGCCGAAGCAAAGTGGGGCTACACCACCTTGAGTATCGCGGATTGGGATCACGATGGTTTGCCGGACATCATTTACAATTCAATTCTCAGCGAGGTTCAGTGGCTGAAAAATATCGGAAGCCACACTGAGCCGAAATTTGCCGCAGCTCAAAGCGTGGATGTGGAATGGGAAACTGAGCAGCCGCGACTGGCCTGGGGCTGGTTGCGTCCGAAAGGTAAGGCCTTGTTGACACAGTGGAGAACGACTCCGGTTGTTCACGACTTTAACGACGATGGACTGCAGGATCTCGTCATGCTGGACCATGAAGGCTATCTGGCATTCTTCGAGCGAGAGCAGCGAGACAACGCGGTGGTGCTCAAATCACCGCGACGAGCATTCGTGGGAGAAGATGGACAGCCTATTCGCCTGAATCCCGGGACTGCAGGCCGCAGTGGTCGACGAAAACTTTGCGTCACCGACTGGGATGGCGACGGCCGTTTTGATCTGCTGCTGAATTCTGCAAATGCCGACTTCCTGAAGCAGGTCGCTCATAAGGATGGCGATTGGGTCATGAAGAATGCCGGAACATTGGCTCAGAAGAACATCGAAGGCCACGATGTGAGTCCGACAACTGTTGACTTCGACGGCAACGGGATCCCGGATTTCGTGGGCGGAGCAGAAGATGGCCGGTTTTATTATCTCCGGAATCCTCGCAGTACGCTGCCAGCAGCGCCCTGAATTATTCGTTTAACGGTAAGCCGCAGGCGACAGTGAATTGTGGTGCCGTCGCCACATCAACAAGTTCTCAGGACAGATCCACCCCCATGAACATCGTCACCATCAAAGATCCAAACAGTGGCTCGACAGCTCGCATCGCCGTTGATCGAGGCTTCAACTGTTTTCAATTCCTGGCTCGACTTGCCGACGGCCGTGAAGTCGATGTGCTGGCGGCGACCGATGATTTTGCGGAGGGAAAACAGCCGGAGACTCATCACGGGAATCCTTTGCTGTTTCCATACCCGAATCGCATCGAAGGTGGCCGTTATGTATGGAACGGAAAAGAGTACCTGATACCGGCCGACCGAGTCCTCTACGATTCCACCGGTAACGCGATTCATGGTCTGTGCCTTGATCGCCCATGGCGAGTGATCCAGCAATCAGACGATAAGGTCACGGGTGCTTTTCGGTTGAGCATCGATGCTCCGGATCGACTTGACTGCTGGCCAACGGATGCGGAAATTCATGTGAGCTATCAAGTGATCGGCAGTTGCCTGCGTTCAGAGATTCGAGTGTTCAATCCGGGCAATCAAACCATGCCGTGGGGATTCGGAACACATGCGTATTTTCGAGTTCCACTTTCGGCGAACTCATCGGCCGATCAATGTCGGCTGACAGTGCCGGCATCGAAAGTCTGGAAGTTGACAGAATGCCTGCCTTCTGGCGAAAAGACCGTGCCGCCAGAAAACGCCAGACTTGATCAGGGTTGCCTCTTCAAAGGGCTCAAAGTCGACGATATCTACACCGATGTTGTGGCTGAGAACGAAGTCGTAACCTGTCGCATCACAGATCCAGCCGCCGGCGTCAAAGTGGAACAGCGATGTCCGTCGATCTTCCGTGAACTGGTCGTGTTTACTCCGCCATGGAGCAGTTCCGTGTGCATGGAACCTTATACCTGCGTGACCAACGCCATCAATCTTGAACAACGCGGCGTCGATGCTGGCCTTCAGGTGCTGCAGCCGGGTGAATCCTGGACAGGATGGATCGATATTGAGGCGATGAGTATTTGACGTTGGAGCGTCACTTCAGCTCATGCACGAAAACTTTGTCATGCATCGTGTAGAGACGCCAGCCGGTGCCATCCTGCACCAGAACTCCGCTCGATTTATTTTCTGCGACGGGTCGCAACGGATTGTGAGCACTCTTTTTCCAGTGCAGCAGGTCGTCTGATTCAAACAGGGTCGTACACCACTGGCGAGGTTTCTCCGGGCTGCCTGTTCCGTGCAACACGGCAAAGTACTTTCCATTCACCTTGATCACCTGATTCATCGCAATCATCAGGCTGTCGAATGGCTCGGGGCCCGGCTTGATGATGGGTTCGTCGGAAACATTGGTCCACGTTTTCAGATCGGTGGATCGAGCCAACCAGATCCCGGCATCACGTCGCTCGTAGAACAGATTCCAGACGCCGTTTTCGAGCCATGCGGTGGGAGTTCCATAAGGCCCGGCTGGAATTGGCTGACCATTGGTGAGTCGGACATCCAGAGTTCCCAGCCGCTTCCATTGAATGCCGTCGGTTGATTCCAGCAACTGAGCCTGATCTCCGGCCCCTTCGGCAAACATGAGATATCTCTGGTCATCACGAACGATCATGATGTCTTCGACCCAGAAGTCGCTGATGATCGGGTTCTGCGGATGGCGAGTCCACGTGATTCCATCCTTCGATGTGGCATATCCCAGCTTCATCGTCAAAGGTTGCTTGTCGGGATCGTAGCCCGTGTACCACATCTTCCAGACTTCGCCATCTTTCATCACCCAGCCGCGTTCCCGAATCTTTGCGTCCCACTGACCGGGAGCCGCTTCAAAAATCGGAGTGGTCTGCACAGGTTCAAAGACCGGCTGAGTCAGCAGTCGATCATCGGCCTGTGCCTCACTAATGAACAACGCACAGCAGAACAGGACGAGGGCGGATCGACGAAGACTCATGACGTGTTACTCCTGGACACCGGACAACAACCAGCCCACGAACAAACAAAAAGCCCGGCCTTTCAAGAAAGCCGGGCTTCGCAGAACGATTCACTATCAGCGCTGCCGGATTATGGCAGACGCTTAATGCTTACGTTACGGAAGGAAACCGGATCATTGTGGCCGGCGAATCCAAAGAAGCCGGACTTGCGATCCTTGCCTGGGTGCGGTGAGTTCGCCATGTACTCTGTGACGGTCGAAAGATCGCCGTCCAGAATCACGTTACCGTTGACTTCGACCTTGATCTTGCTGCCATCAACAGTGACTTCCTGGAAGTTCCAGGTACCGGCCGGACGCAGGAATCCTCGCTTGGCAGGGATCATGCCATAAGCAGAACCGTGATATTGGCGAGGATCAAGCTTGGCGTACTTCTCATGTTCTGAATCCAGCACCTGCAGTTCGCACATAGCGGCATAAGCTGGGTCACCCGTGCCATCGGTACGAATTGCCAGGCCGTTGTTGCCGCCCGGTGGAACCTGAAACTCAAGACGCACAACGAAGTTGGAGTACTCATCCGTTGTGTGCAGGATGCCGCCATTACCAGCCTTGCAGCGGATCGCTCCGTCGACAACTTCATAGTTCTCGCTTGCGCCGCCCCAGCCGGTCAGGTCCGTCCCGTTAAACTTGGACTCGAAGCCATCAACATGGCTTTCAGCAAGAATGCGATTCGCTTCTTCCGCCGGGATCTCGCGGATGAAGATGTTTCGCCAACGGATTTCTCCGCCGTGTGTCTGCAGCATGATCGGTCCCTTCAAAAACAGTGGTGAAGGACGATCAAAGTAGTTCTCCATAATCGCATTGTCGACGACATGCTTGCCGTTCAGCCAGACGCTGGTGCGAGCACCGATCTGGCGAATCTTGAAACTGTTCCATTCGCCGAAAGCCTTGTCCGCCAACTCGGCGGGGTCTTTTCCGGCAGCTCCGGGACTGTTATTCCAAAGCCCGCCGCTTCCCTTGTTCGCACCGATGCTGAACTTGGCTTCTTCGGTGTAGTCCCAGATCTGAACCTGAGGATTAGCCTTCAGGTAGATTCCGCTGTCAGCAAGAGCCACGGTCTTGTATTCGATCAGGAATTCGTAGTCCGTGAATTCTTCATCGGTCGTCAAATAAGCACCGTGACCGTCGTTCACGAGTTCTTCGTTTTCGACAGTCCAGTGATCTTTGGCGTCTTTGGTCCATTCGGCGATCTGCTTGTCTCGCATATCGGCTGGCATCTTGGCCAGATCACGAGGATCGAAGTGAGGCATTCCGTGCCATCCTGTCAGATCCTTGCCGTTAAACAGCGGGCGAAATCCTTCCGGGACTTCGGCAGCCGACAGAGCAGGAGCAAACACCAACAGGAACGCGCTGGCGAGCGAAGCCAGCAGAGGCGTTCGGATATTCATAGGAGTCTCCGGGCGGGTAAAGGTACTTTTGGGGCGGGCGACGGTGTGTTTAAGCAGGCTTAGGCTCAACAGGCAACCGTTCAGCGCTCAGAGATTAACGAAATCCTGCGAACGCGAAAACCTTCACGAGCAGACTTTGAGCATCCCTCGGAAAATGAGAGGCCGAGACGCACGTCTTGATCAGCCTTCACGAGGAACGAAGTTCAGGCGAAGCCCCGCCAAAGCCAGTCAATCAAGTCACGTTGACGAGGGTGGCACAATAAGTCACACTCAGTGCGAGTTCACATCAATGTTTCACCTCTTGCCGGAACACCACCATGAGCTACAACCCGTTCGAAGCCCCGTCATCAAACTCCCGCGTTGTGGGAATCGTCAGCGGCTCCCGTGAGGACCTCGCGAAAGTCGCGAAGTATCAAAAGGGAATTCTCGTCTGCATTCTGATTTACTTTCTTGCGGTTGTCGGCCAGTTCGCTCTACCACCCCAGTTGCGGCAAGTGCTTGGGTTGGGTGTGCTTGCGGTAGGACTGGTCGCGGCCGTTTTCACTATCCTTTTGGCGATGAAAACTCACGGAACCGTACTCGGAATCCTCCTGGGAATTCTCTGCGTCGTGCCAATTCTAGGCCTCCTGATCCTGCTGCTTGTGAACCAAAAGGCGACCACTGTCCTGCAATCCAACGGCATCAAGGTTGGCCTGTTGGGCGCCGACCTGAGTTCGCTTTGAGGCTCGATGTGGCAAATCGTTCCGGCGGGCCAGGGTCTCTTCCAAATTCAGCGAGTCAATCATCCGACGAGCCAACTCCCTAGGTTCGAATTGCTCGCCTCGCCTGAATTGGCCACCTGCGGCTACACAAGAAAGTTCTGCCCAAGCTGCGAACAGACCTTTCTGAATCCCTGTTCATGCTGCGTACCGTGAATTCTGCAAACTCCTGCGGACGCTCATTCCCATGGGCAGTTTCTGCCGGAGATGGGTGGAGTCGGATTGTGCGGGGTTTGAGGAATGTAACACGTTTTGCGGCGAACAGTCGCACGAATCGCGTGGAGAGTGTCCGATAGAGAAGACAGAGTCAAGTTTTTCTCGCCCAATGGATGGGGCCTATCGATGTCGTTTCAAAGCTTTCCAGTGCGCGCTCTGCTCGTCGCCTTTGTTGTCATGACGAGTTTCTCTCAGGCTGTCGTCGCCGAAGAGATTCCGTGGTCGACGGACATTGAAGGCTCATTGCAGCAGGCTGCTGACTCCGGCCGTCCGGTTCTGCTTGAGTTCACTGCAGACTGGTGTATGTATTGCAAGCGGATGGAGAAAACGACCTTCGTCGACCCACGCGTCGTCAAGTTCGTCAACCAGAATTACGTTGCCGTCCGGATTGACGCAGATGAGCACAAGCAGCTCGTGACCGATCTTGATATTAAAGGCCTTCCAGCGATTCTTGTTGTGTCCCCAACACTGCAGATCATTGAGAGGATCCCCGGGTTTCAAACACCGGAAGCACTTCTGACCAAGCTTAATCGAAGTTCCGGAGGCGCCGGGCAGCAAGTCGCACAGAATGTCGCGGCCAATCGACAAGCTCCGCAACCTGTAGTTGCAAGGCCCGCTTCGTCTGTTGCCGCTGCCGCTCCAGCTCGTTCACCGAAACCGGAACTGCAGTTCGAACCCATTGAGAGCGAACAGCCCGTGTCAGAAGAACCTGCGGAGGAAGAGCTTCAGC
>JBILXT010000487.1:0-5097 GCA_044378235.1 Planctomycetaceae bacterium | reverse complement strand
AAAACCAGGAAGTTTAGAGCATGAGATTGGGCCAGTTGGGCAGATTTCCATTAAGCGTAGCTGGCGCGAAGATTTTGATTATGGCCCCGTGTTTTTTGGACTCTTGTGGACTGGGTTCTTTGTTTTTCTGGGATGTCTTAGTCCAACTGAGGACGGCTCTCCTCTCCCCAGTTGGATTCCCTGGTTAGCGGTCGTCATGGGAATGGGGCCCATTTATCTTTCCGTGGGCCGGATTGTGAACTCGACGGTTATCTCCGTGGATCAACATTCGTTGGTTGTGCATCACGGACCAATGCCCTGGGGCGGTAACCGCAAGTTGAGATCCACAGATATCAATCAGATTGAACTGGTGTATCATACGATGATGCGGGCACGTGAAGTCTCCATGGCGATCTGGGCGAACGAATCAAATGGTCGGCGTATCAGGCTTCTCGATTTGAAAAACCAACGTGAAGCGGAGTACATTGCCTGGCATCTTGCTGATGCTCTGAAATGCGAACTGCTTCGATAAAGATGCGGATGGATCAGACACTTGCTTGCTTCTGATCAGCAAGGCAAGCGCTGTATCAAGACCGGGAAAGGATCCTTCTCTATGGCGTCACGGCAAATCGCCTGTCCGAATTGTGGAGAAATCGTTCCTGCTAGCGACATCAACATCATTGCTCTGATGGCCAAGTGTGTTGGCTGCGATCATGTTTTCTCGATTTCGCCCCATTCTGCGCGGCACGAGTCTCTGGATACGGCGCCATCGCGGCCGAGTGGTATTACTCATGAAACTGGCATGTCCGGGGAATTGATTCTGAAACGAAGCTGGTTCCATGTGGCGTTATTCGGCCTGTTGTTCTTTTGTATTGCCTGGGATGCCTTCCTGATTTTCTGGTACTCCATTGCACTCTTCGGTCCTGCAAAGCCGGGCGGTGGCTTTGACGTGATGATGGTCGTGTTTCCGATTGGACACGTGGCGGTTGGTGTCGGACTGACGTACTACGTCGTGGCAGGTTTCCTGAATAAGACCAAAGTCATGGTCGACTTTGAGAGCCTGACTGTCAGCCACGGCCCGATACCATGGCGAGGAAACCAGTCACTCCGGCGTGAGGAAGTGAAGGAGATCGAACTGGAGTTCGCGGGAATTAACACGAATAGCTACAAGCCTTCGATGACCGTAAATGTCCATTTGCAGGACGGCCGACAACTCGTCCTCCTGAGCTCTATCCCAGATCGCCAGGCAGAGTATATTGCCTGGCAACTGGCGGAAACGTTGAAAACTCCACTTGTTCGAAGAAGTCAGCCCCAACTCCCGCAGGCCCCTGCATTTCTGCGGAAGTTTCTCGGTGCCGGGCGAACTTAATTGTATGCGAGCCACATGTGTTTCTTCAGCGACCAACTTTTCTGCCTAATGCACTTCTCGCGATAGTGTTGACCGCAATGTATGGTCAACCATTGCTGAAGGCTGATGTTGCCGATGGTGAGCGCGAGTTTGTTCAGCAATTGCTGGATCGAGCGATGTACGGTCTGGCGGAACAGTTCTGTTATCGACAGCTCGAAGGCCTGCACGACGTCAATCATCTTGCGACGTGGGAAATGATGTTGTCGGAATGTCAGCAGCAGCATGCGTGGAACATGGACGCCGACAGTCGTAACGGCATGATTCGCGAGTCGGCCGAGCGATTGACCGACTTCCTGCGCAACAATGCTCCTTCAGCCGAGAATGACCTGATGCTGCGAGTTCGCCAGATCGAAATTCTGTCGGCGGCGGGCCTGATGGAAGAGATCATTCAGTCGCCGATCTCGAGTATACAACTGCTGCCTGCAGCGACGGCCACGAGTAACGAAAATCTTCCGCCGCGACGAGTGTCTCCGGAAACCAAATTCGCCACTGAGGCTATCAATCAGGCTCGGACACTTGCCGAATCATTGCTGACGCAAATCGAAGAAGTCCGCCGCGAAGTTGATCGCGACGCTGTTCGTGCAGCTCGCGAGCGAACTCGTATGGTGCTGACGGATGTGGCCTTTGTGAGGTATCGCCTGGCTGATACCAAGGAGTCGAAGAAACTTCGTGAGGAAGCCGAGACACTGATTGAACAGATGCAGAAAACGACATCAGATGATTGGCTTCGGTTTCGGTGTCGAGTGATGCTGGCTGAAATTCAACTGGATCTGAACGACTTCGATGCGTTTCAACTTCGTTATGGCAACACGCAGGCCGCTGCCAACAGTCAGAATGAAAAGGCCAGCGCAGCCGCGCTGAAGTTCCGTTCGCTGCTGCAACAGGGATTGCCATCAGAGGCCTTGCAGGAATACGTGGAAGCCTCGAAGAACGGACTTGCACTGACGCAGGAACTGCAGACTTTAAGACTCGAAGGGCTACTGCAATTGTTGGAGTTGCTGTACCAGCTCGATGAGTCACCACAACGGACGGAGTTGGAAAACAAAACACAACTCGAGTTTCAGCAACTCCGCGACAAAACGCTGACTCTGACAACGGGAGTCTGGCGGCAGCGATGCGTCCGAATCGCGGATCACTTTGACCGAGTGTTACAGGTCGGCCCTGATGCCGCCCTGGAATTGGAATATGTCGCGGAGCTCGTCGATGATGGCAATGTTGTGACTGCTCGGCAGCGACTGCAAAGTCTGGCTCAACGACTGTCTTCAAAGTCTCCGATTCTGGCAGCGCGGGTCCAGCTTCAGGCCGGAAACCTTTCCATCCGCCTGCGGGAATGGCCGATTGCGAAGACCGAGCTGCAGCTTGCCAAAGAGAGATTTCAGTCGGCCAACGACCTGCCCGGCGCTGCGGCCACCGATCTTCTGCGAGTTTATGTCATTGGACAGCAATGGAATTTGGGCTCATCCAGTGAAGTCACTGAAGCGGATTATCAGGTAGCCCTTGAGTCGCATTTGGCTGCTTTTCCGGGGCAGAAGACGATAACTCAGGCCAGAGACTGGAAAGCCAGATTACTGAGGGCCACTTCGCCGCTCAAAGCTGCTCGCGAGTTCCTTGATCTTGCCGCATTGCATGAAACACCATCAACGAACTCGGCTGCAGAACCAGTTCAGTCGCAGCCGATGTCCTCGGAGCAAATGCTCAGACTCTGTCTTGCCGGAGATTGCCTGATCGATGCGTTGGCGACGCCGGGAAAATCATCGGTCGATGCTGACCGTTCCGATGTCACTGAATTGAAGACTCTGCGAGATGAGTTTCTGACTCGCGCGGCAGACGCGGAACGTCAACAACTGGAATCATCGTCTCTGTATTCGCTGGTCCTCAAGTGCCAACAATCCGGATTGGTACTTGTGGAGCCTCTGCCGGCAACAAGTAATTGGCCGGAGATGCTGCTCAGCAACCGAAAGCTGCTGGAGTCGCTGCAGATGCTCTTGCGAGCGACCTCAGGGCAGCCCGAAGTGGCCGGTGAGGAAACGCCGTCTGAAGATACATCCACCTCATCGCAGAAATTGTCGACCGGCGAAAACACCGATCTTCAGTTCCTGCGAAACCGCGCGGAAACGATCTGCCATACTATGGTTGTGCTCTGCAGCGTTCGGCAGCTTGCGAATGCTGCTGACTATGAGACTTCAATGGCAACACTCAAGTCATTGCCACGGAAAGATCGATTGGCAGTCGCACAAAGTCTTCGTCGACAAATGAATTCTGAAACGGCCCCAGTCCCTGGTGATGTGCAGTTGGCTTTATTCCTGATCAGTCTTGTTGCGGAATCCATGGAAACTTCGCAGCCGACACTTACCGTGGATGATCGCCTTGTCGAATTGCAGTTACTTCAAGCTCTTGGTCGCGTTGCAAAATCGACAACGGCTTATGATCGATGCCTGAATGAGCTGTTAGCAATGACTCTTGATGAGTCTCAGATTTCACGGACAGCAGACATCGTAACTCAGTCTGCCGGAGGTCAGGTATCAACAACGTCAAAACAGAATACCAAACGATTCTGGCAGTCAGTGCAGAAGCGAACGAAAGCCGGTCAGGATGCCTGGCTGGAATCATCATTGCAGCTTGCTCTGATTGCGGAGTCCACCGGCGACAAAAAAGAGGCAGCGAAAATACTGGGTGTGGTCGATGTTCTGCATCCGGAATGGGGCACTCCCGCGCGAAAACAACGAGCGGATGAGTTGCGAAGTCGGCTGGAGGCGAAGAAGTGAGAACGCCTTTCCTGCGATATCGATCTGGAAGGATTCAAGACTCTCTGAAGTCTGTCGTGGCTAAACTCGCTGCGGCTGACACAACCCCTCGCAACAAATCCTGGGCGCCGCTGTTGTCTGGTCAGATACCTTTGTCTGTGCTGTCCCTGATATCACAAGTGACTTCACAGGCTGCCGTTAGATCTGCAGACGAAGCAACAACTTTACTGGCGGCTGGATTTCGATCTTTCATCGTGACACGCCCTGTGGTCGATGCGGATTCATTGCGAGCATTGAGCATTCTCGCACGAGACAGTGATGTTTGCGTGACGATTGATCACTTTCGTCATGCGGAAGTGCTTTCTCAGGCTATAGTAGCTGAAGACCGGACGGTCAGCATTTTGTTGGATGTCGACACGGGGCTTTCGCTGACTGGGGTTCGCCCTGGACCTGATTCTGTGCGACTGGCCACGGCGGTTAGTCAATTGCCCTGCCTTCAGCTGGCCGGAGTGATAGTTCACGAAACGACTGTCGCTGAATCTTTACCGCTGAACGATCAAGGGAGCGCGCTGGTCCAGGCCGTTGCTGTCGCCAAACACTGTCAGCGGATGATCGAAACCTCTGGTCTTACATGCAGAGAACTCGCCACGGGCTTTGATGATTTCACCGCGGCGTTCACAGATTCAGATGTTACGCGTGTCCTTTCAAGTCCCTTCAAAACGGGCAGAACGGCAAATCCTCAAAGCGGACTTGATCAGAAGCGACCAGCACTCAGTGTTGTCGGTCGAGTGATCTCGCGCCCGTCACTGGAATGGTGTGTGATCGATATCGGTACGGGGTTGATCGAACAGGCATTTCGCACTCAGGTTTCACATCCTGCCGGAGTTCAATTACTGAAAACTCACCGCGATATCTCGTCACTGCAGCTCTCTGGTGAATCGCTCGATCTGCGGATCGGCGATGAAA
>JBILXT010000486.1:0-5103 GCA_044378235.1 Planctomycetaceae bacterium | reverse complement strand
CCATGAGAAAGAACCTGAACAACGAAGAGAAGGACGCTCAGGATCAGATGGATGCTCAGTTGAAGAAGGCTGAAGAAGAACTGCGAGCGGAGATCAAGAAGATCGAAGAGAATGCGGAGTTGGACGCTCGCAGCAAAGACGTTCAGATGCGTCAGAAAGAACAGCAGTTGAATCGACAGCTTGAACTTCAGAAGGAGCAACTGGAGCGTCAGTTGAATTCTCGAGTTCGTAAGTCAGGGCTTGAGATGAAGCGCGAGATTCGTCGAGTTGAGAGCACCGTGAAGATCGTGGCCTGCATTATTCCGGCGATCCTGCCGGTCTGTTTTGGAATGTTGTTCCTCGGGCTTCGTAATCTTGCCGAGCAGCAGTCCATTAACCCCAATCGAAGAAAGAGCTGATGCGGAAGCCTGTTAGTACAGGCCTCTTTGGGTTGCCAGGCTGTTGCCTGACATTTCCCAATGAAGCTTGTTACTGAAGTGTGGTTGATTGTGGCATAGCTCTTTTCATTGTCAGTCTTTTGTGAATCAGGTTTTTCCATGAACGCGACAAGTCGAACTATGGTATTCGTTGGAGTAGCTGCGGTTGCTGCTCTCGCCGCGATGGGTGTTCGATTCGCCAATCAGCCTGCAGCCATTGAGGGCTTCTCGGATGTCGGTCAGGAGTTTTTTGCGGATTTCAAAGATCCCTTGAAGGCCATGGAACTCAGTGTCGTGAAGTACGACTCAGAGACTCGTGAGCCGCTTTCGTTCTCGGTGAAGCAGAACGAGAAAGGCTTCTGGGTCATTCCTTCGCACCATGATTATCCGGCTGAAGCTGCAGAACGCCTTGCGAAGACGGCAGCGTCTTTGATTGGCATCAAGAAGGTGGCTCTGCAAAGTCGCAGCAAGGACGATTGGGCTCGATATGGTGTTGAGGATCCGAGTGCTGAGGTGGCCGCGGCCGCCGCAGAAGGCGATGAAGAAAAAGATGAGACTCGCGGAACCCGAATTACTCTGCGAGATAACAGCAGTAACTCGCTTGTTGATTTGATCGTTGGCAAGGCGGTCGAAGGACGTGACAAGCATTTTTATGTTCGTCAGCCGGATAAGAACCCGGTCTTTATTGCGAAGCTCGATGCTGATCTGTCAGCAAAGTTCAGTGATTGGATTGAACCGGATTTGTTGAAGCTGAATCAGAATGACATCGTCAAGGTGACCGTCGATCAGTACTCGGTTGACGAAGAACAGGGCGCAGTTCTGCAGGGTGAAGTGTTCGATTTTCAGAAGGATAAAACCACCAGCAAGTGGGGCATGGCGGGTCTGAATGCGGACATGGAATCGCTGAAAGAAGCGGCCGTGACAGATATCACGAAGAATCTTGATCAACTCAAGATCGTTGGTGTTCGGCCAAAGCCTGAAGGTCTGAATGCAGACCTGACGGTTTCGCCGGAGGTGGCTCAGAATCCTCTGCTCGTTCAGGTTCTGCAATCTGATATGCAGCGTCAGGGGTTCTATATAGCGCGAGGTGAGAATAAAAAGGTCAGGCTGGTCTCAAACGAGGGCGAGCTGATTGCAGGGACGAATAATGGCGTGCGATATACGCTGTACTTCGGTGAGATCGCTCGCGGAACTGCGAAGGATATTGAAACAGGTCTGAACGATAAGAAGCCTGCGGAAGGCGAATCTAAGGCTGAGGGTGAAAAGGCTGCTGAAGGTGCAGAGGCGGATGCTGCAAAACCAGAAGACAAGCCGGAAGATTCAGAATCAGGCCCTCGCCGATATCTGCTGGTTAAAGTTGACTATGATGAATCATTGCTCGGGCCAAAGCCCACAGAACCCGTTGCTCCAGAGAAGCCAGCCATCCTGAATGACGGTGCTGCCCCTGCTCCTGCTCCAGCGGACGACAAAAAGCCGGAAGCTCCAGCGGATGCACCTAAAGCTGATGCGCCACCAGCGGATGCTCCGAAAGATGCACCGCCTGCGGAAGAAAAACCGGCAGCGGATGCTGCACCAAATGAAGGAGCTCCCAAGGAAGAAGTGCCTGCAACTGAGAAGGCTGCAGAACCAGCTCCCGAAAAGCCTGCAGATCCAGGATCTTGCGATGAACCAGCCGCAGCGGAACCTGCTGCGGTTGCTGAACCCGTGGCCTCTGCTCAGGAAGCTGCTCCTGCACCGGAAGCAAAGCCAGCTGAGCCCGCGGCTGCTGCTCCAGCTCAGGAAGGTCAACCTGCTCCTGCTGAGGGCGATAAGCCTGCGGCTGCAACACCAGCGACTGCAGCTCCTGCCGACGGGGCTGCTACAGCGGCAGCACCGGCTCAGCCACCTGTTGATCCCAAAGCAGAGGCTCAAAAGCAGTACGACCAGGCCATGGGTGAATACGAAGCAGCGAAGGCTGGCTTCGAAGGTGCTGTGAAGGCCTGGGAAAGCAAAGCGAAAGAAGGCAAGAAGAAGGCCGACGAACTGTCTGAACGATTTGGTGCCTGGTACTACGTGATCTCCGCAGAGAGCTTTGAAAAGTTCAAGCTGACTCGCGAGGCTGTCGTAGGGCCTAAAGAAGAACCGAAGCCAGCCGATGGAGCTGGGGCTCCGGGTGCCGGTGGACCGCCAAGTTTTGATCTGCCCGGACTTGGCCTCGGCCAATGATAACTGAGGCTCAGATAGTGTTGAGCTGAACGCAGCTTCTGGATGAGCAGAGACAGATCCGCCGTTTGGAAACACTCGGCGGATTTTTTACGCGCTGTGTGTGCCCGGCGGAGAATAGGCGGCAAATGTCTGCTTGTTACCGAGATTACCAAAGTTGGACTCAACCGACTTTGACGGCTGTGACGATTGTAACACCTGGAGGGCCGCGCCCTGCGCGGAGCTTCGGCAGAATCTGCCGAACGACCTGTCACCTTAATCAGCACTGATTTGGGAACTTCCTCGTGTCGACACCAAAACCAACATCCCCCGCTTCGACTCCAACAAGCGTAGCCGTAGCCCAAACTGTTCGCCCCCAGTCCAACACCTCGACCGTAACCGGGATGATGATTGGTTTGGGAGTGACCGTTATCTTCTATATCGTGGCTCCGCTGGCTGCCAAGCCGTTTGCCGGAGGTCCCGAGTTTGTTCAGCGATACTTCTGCGGACATCCTCTTGAATATGTCACCTCAGCGATGTTCTTCGTTGGGATGGGCATTCTTGCCGCCAAATTTGTCGCTCTGCCGGGAGAACGCCGAGCCATTCGATCTATTGCCGAACTGGCAACAAAGGGTGGTTGGGCGACCAGGAAATCGTCATCAAATGAAGTCGTCGATTCGATTTCAAGTTGGCAGAAACAGAGCCACCTGCTTGGGTTTGCCCGAACCGCTTTGGCTCGACGGCTCACTGAGGTTTTGCACTATGTGCGTAATCGTGAAGATGGGAGCGGACTTGAAGATCACCTGAGATATCTCGCCGACCTTGCGTCTGATCGTCTGCTGCAGAGCTATTCGTTGATTCGAACGGTTACGTGGGCCGTCCCGATCATGGGTTTTCTTGGTACCGTCGTCGGGATCACAATGGCCATTGCCAACGTGACGCCAGAGCAATTGGATTCATCACTTCCCGAGGTAACCGCAGGCCTTGCGGTTGCCTTCGATACGACAGCTCAGGCTCTTGGGATGTCGATGATTCTGGTCTTCGGCACATTTCTGATTGAGCGAGGCGAACAGAATAATCTTAACGAAATTGAACAGTTCGGAATTGATCAGCTGGTACCATCGCTCACAACGGAAACGGCCGCTGCTCAGGCGACCGGGATTCCAGCGTTGACCGACTGGACTGCTCAAATGCTGACGCAACAGACCGAGTTCTGGAATCGGCATCTGATGTCACTGCAGACGGACTGGGCTCAGTCGCTTACTCAGCAGACAGATACGCTGGCTCAGGCACTGAATCAGGAAACGCAGCAAACGTTGCAGGTTCATCGTGAAAGCATTGACGTCTCGCGAGATCAATACGCGGCATCACTGCAGCAGAGTACTCATGCCTTCACGCAGCAGATGCAGAACACGATGATGGCATTTGTCCATCGAGTTGACGCGTGGCAGAACGCAATGCAGGCCACAACTCTCTCATCTGCTGGCCAGGCAGAAGAGTTGCATCGACTTGGACGAACGCTGTTACAGATGACGGAATCTGAAGAACGTCTGGCCCAGCTTCAGGAACAGCTCAATAAGAATCTTCAAACCTTACAGATCGTGGCGACTCTGGAACAGACCGTCAACAGTCTCAATGCTGCAGTCAACGTACTCACTGCAAAAACAGCGTTGCGTGTTGCAGCTTAGTGCGGCCATCCAGGTTGATAGCGAGGTGTGATGGGCATTCTTGCCCGTCGCGGCAAAGTCGGACAAGAATGTCCAACGTACATTTTACATGATGTGTCGTGATCGCGAAGCAGCTCGTGTACTTCTCAAGGTGACGTAAACAAACGATTCATGGCTCGGCGACATCACAACAATTCGATTTCGCTGTTTCCGTTTCTGGCGGTGCTCGTCTGCGCCATGGGATCGTTGATCCTGCTGCTGCTGGTGATGACCCGTAAGATGCGACAGGATCAGTACGTCGAGCAGGCCGCCATCGTTGGCTCGGTCGCGTCTGAAGTTGACAATGCGTTGTCCGCACAGATTGCTGCTCTCGAAAAGCAGATCTCCAGTGCCGAACTGAATCTGAACTCGCTGCAGGCGAATGCTCAGGCTCTTCGACTGTCTGTGGATGAAAGTCAGGTTCGGATTTCGGATCTTGAGTCGGAGCTGGATCAGCTCCGGAAGAAGCTGGAAGATTTGGACCCTGACGCTCTTCCTGTCGCACAAACGCTTGAACAATCACGTAAGCTGAAGGCCGAAGAAGTTGCTCTGATACGTCAATTGAAAGATACGGAGAAGCGGCTTCTCAGCAAGCAGCAGCAGCTTGCGAAGGCTCAGGATGCATCCAATGAAGCATCGCTGACACTGCGTGAAAAGCATTCGGACCTGTTGAAATTGCGAGATCAGGTTGAAGAGGCTCGAAACAATCTCGCCAAAGTGTCTGGGACGTCCACCCTGCTGGAATTTTCGAATCCAACAGGCACGGAACGCACGCCGATCGTAGTGGATGTTTCCGGTAA
>JBILXT010000121.1:0-18288 GCA_044378235.1 Planctomycetaceae bacterium | reverse complement strand
CGGCTGACGGCGGAACGGAAGCCTCGCACCTGCAGTTGAACTCTCTTGACGAGATGTCATTTTCGTGCCACGATGCTCTTGATTTGTTTCGGCACCAAATCGACATAATGATGATTTGGTGCCCGAACTGGACGGGGTGCACTTCGGCACGAAAGTGACATAACGATGTTTGTGGGACGGGAACGTGAGCTGCAGGATTTTCAGCAGTTACTGCGAAAGAAGACAAGTTCGCTAGTGACATGTC
Organism: Planctomycetaceae bacterium; assembly: GCA_044378235.1. Taxonomy (GTDB): domain Bacteria; phylum Planctomycetota; class Planctomycetia; order Planctomycetales; family Planctomycetaceae; genus SXXK01. Next base: position 18,044 of record JBILXT010000121.1, on the reverse strand, counting down.
AGGGGCGACGACGAATTGGCAAGAGCCGATTTATACGTGAATGCGCGCGGGAGGCGGATGTCCTGCTGTCGTTTTCCGGGCTGCCGCCACGCGAAAATCAAACCCGGCAGGATCAGCTCGATGCGTTTGCGGAACAACTGGCAGCACAAACGGCGGCTCCAAAACTGAGGATCGAGAGTTGGGCAGCCGCATTTCAACTGCTTGCCAGTCAGCTTCCAAAATCAGGTACTGTGATTGTATTGCTCGACGAGATCTCGTGGATGGGCCAGGGAGAACCGGACTTTCCTGGATTGCTCAAGAACGCATGGGATCACTTCTTTTCCCATCGGCCTCGAATGGTCGTAGTTCTCTGCGGATCGGTGTCTTCGTGGATCGAGAAGAACATTCTCCACAACACGGGTTTCGTTGGGCGCTGCTCGTGGCAGTTTCATCTGGGGCCGCTTCCGCTGCACCATTGTTCGGCGTTCTGGGGGAAATCGTCAGGCAGAGTCAGCAGCGCCGAGAAGCTGAGGCTGCTCGCCGTCACCGGGGGTGTTCCCAGGTATCTGGAAGAGATTGATCCGACGCGGACTGCCGAGCAGAACATCGCGAGTCTTTGCTTTAACTCCGGCGGCATGCTGTTCCATGAATTTGAACAGTTGTTTCAGGATATTTTTTCGCGCAAGTCGGCCACCTATCGATCCATTGTCCAGACTCTGGCCGATGGATCGAAGAGTATTGACGCGATCAGTCAGGCCCTTGGTCGTGCTCGCGGCGGCAGCCTTGGTGAGGCGCTCAGCGATCTTGAGATGTCAGGCTTCGTAAGTCGAGACGTGCCGTTCGTGCCTTCGACCGGAGAATCAAGACCGCGCGAGGTTCGATACAGAATCGCGGACAACTACCTTCGCTTCTATCTGAAGTACATCGATCCGGTAAAGGATCGAATCCGAAAGAACCGGTTTCGCAGCGTGGACCTCGAAATGCTTGACGCGTGGGACACGATAGTCGGGTTGCAATTCGAGAGTCTGGTACTCAGCAGCCTCGAAAGTCTGCTTCCGTGTATTCGACTTTCACCAAATTTGGTTCTCAACGCTGGTCCCTTTGTTCAGAAGGCGACGCTCCGCCGAAAGGGTTGTCAAATTGACTTGATGATTCGCACGAAACGATCACTTTATCTGTTCGAAATTAAATTTCGAAATCGGATTGGCACCGAGGTGGCAGATGAAATGCAGGAGAAAATTCGAAGATTGAAGCTGCCGACAACTCAATCCATCAGAACCGGATTGATCTATCAGGGAGAATTGTCTGCAGAGCTGATGGCTGTCGATGCATTCGATTATCTCGTTCCTGCGGAGTCACTGTTAAGCGTAAGGGGCACTTGAAATGTCGTCGTTACGCAGTCTTTATGATCAGAACAGGAACATTGAGTGGCCGCATCCCATTCCATCTGCATCGTTTGTGCGGATCCTGATCGTTCTGCAGATCAATCCACGGAGGAACTGAAAGCTGATCATGCGGAAAGAGAGTGACCGATGCTGAAGAGGCGGTTAGGAGCGGGTTTTCGCAGGACACGGATGTTCTGATAATGACCGGCAGAATCCGCCGAAGTCGGAGGACCACGGATGGCTCGCCTGTCGCGAACGTATTGGATCACGGCAGTGCTGCTTTGCATGTCGATGGCGGGTTGCCGTGGAACGCGCTTTACATGGGCCGCAAGATCCTCAGATCATCAACTGCAGCTCGTCGATCAGATCCCACCGGACGAATCCGAAACAGTGTCAGCGCGAGATGTCCCCGGTTCGATCGCAGGAGGCGGGTCTGACATCCAGCAAGTTGCCGCTCAAGCAGAACTGATCAACGCGGATAAGCCCGCATCCGCCGATTCGGTCACTGATTCCGCGACTGATACCGTACCTGCAGGGGCCAAGGTAGCTTCATCACAGCCCATAGACCTTCCCACCGCACTGATGCTGACATCCGGCCGCAATCCTCAGGTCGCGTTTGCTCAGGCAAGAATTGAAGAATCGCGAGCACAACTCGACCGAGCAGAATCGCTCTGGTTGCCGTCTTTACGAGCCGGTGCCAACTACAACAAGCACGAAGGTCGCATTCAGGATGTCGCCGGCACCGTGATCGAAACAAGTCGCGGTTCGGCCTACGGAGGCCTTGGTGCCAGTGCTGTCGGAGCAGGATCACCGGCGGTCCCCGGAGTTCTCGCCCAGTTTCACGTTACCGACGCGGTGTTCCAGCCGCGGATTGCCCAGCAAACGATTCGGGCTCGCAACGCTGGCGCGAGAGCGATTACCAATGACAATCTGCTCACCACGGCATTGGCCTATATGCAGCTGCTTCGTGCATCGCAGGAAAAAGCAGTCACCGCAGTCGCCGTCCAGCAGGCTCAGGAATTGGAACGAGTGACGGGAAAGTTTGCCACAGAAGGCGCGGGGCTGACATCGGACCATGACCGATCGCGTACCGATCTTGCCATGAGAAAGAACGAACTGCAGCGAGCTGATGAAGCGGTTCGGGTGGCATCGGCGCGACTTGCTCAGCAAATCCGCTGGGAATATGCCCAGGAGTTGCATCCGATTGAGGAAACTCTTTATCCGATCTCGTTGGTGGATCTGTCCACACCGGCACAAGGGCTTGTCGCCATGGGCCTGTCGAATCGGCCAGAGATCTCTGAATCGCGACACTTGATCTGCGAAGCGGTCGAACGCCTCAACAGAGAACGATATGCACCACTTATTCCCAGTGTGCTGCTGGGAGTTAGCTACGGCGGGCTTGCCGGAGGACTGGGCGGGGATCTGACAAACGGCGGCGATCGGCTGGATGCGGATGCGATGGCCTATTGGGAACTGCGACAACTCGGGTTTGGTGAAAAGGCTGCTCGCCGCGAAGCCAGTTCTCGCATTACTCAGACGCGTATGAAGCAGGTGGCCCTGATGGATCAGGTCGCTCGCGAGATCGTCGAAGCCCACGCCCAGGTGCAGTCACGTGCTCAGCAGATCGAAACATCCAAAGAGGCTGTTAGTGCTGCTCAGGACTCATTTCGTCGCAACTGGGAGCGTATCGAAAACGGACAGGGACTTCCGATTGAAGTGCTGCAGTCCGTTCAGGCCCTGACGAGTGCTCAGAAGGAATATGTTCGTTCCATCGCTGATTACAATGTTGCGCAGTTCACACTGCACCGATCACTTGGCTGGCCTGTGGATGGTCTTGTCACTCAGGCCACAAAAGGGACCGCTGAGTGACGCCGTATGCATTCCGTGAAACCGTATTTGACGAAATTGCAACGCTCCTGAGTACTGCCTCGCAGACTCCGCAGCAAGCACTGATTAACTCGCAGTGGTTGCCGTTCAAGCTGGCTATGAACTAGGGAACCGGCACGTATCCGAAGCCATCCGCCTGTCGATTCATCAGAACCGTCAAAGCGGCGGATGCGACCGGAACGCTTGCCGCCACTTCATCTCGACCAATCTTCTTGTAATGCAACGCCTGGCCGCACACCATGACTTCTGCGCCAGCCTTCTGAAGTTCGGCAATCAATGGCAGATTCGGATTCTTTTCCGTCTGAAAACGCGAATGATAAGCGGCATCGGTCAGGATCGACTTTGTCGCCTCACCATGGAGCACTACCGTGACCTTCAGATCCGTCGCTTTCAGGCCGGAAGCTCCATAGAGATTCAAAATGCGAGCCGCGCGTTCCAGTCCTTTGTTGATGTCGGCTGGTGTCTTTGTGTCCGCCGTGGCATCGATGACCAGCTTTATACCGGCACGCGGTGGCTCGACGGCGTTCTCGACAGCGACGACGCCACCGTAGCCAGGAATCACAGGGAACTGCAGGGCTGAGTCTACAGCGACCGACGGAGTTGCCGACTCTGCAGGAACGGCATGGTTCTCATGAGCCTCATCAAATCCTCGCTCAACAAACTTCGTCACGACGGCTGCATGAGCCTGAATGAGCTTCACAGTGAAGGCATCCTTTGATGTTTCCGTCACCTTGATTCCGTGCTCCGTATTCTCCAAATTCATCTCGATCTTGTCATAGTCACGGAAGATCGCGACAAACAAATCGTCCCAGAATCTCAGACCTCGCCCTTCTTTGACACGGCTATGCATTGCGGCCACATGTTCCTGAATCTTTGCAGCCACTTCGGGATTATCCGATTCCGTGAGTGACTCAACGCCGCTCTCCAGGTTCTTGACACTGCGTCGAATTTCACCGTGATTCTCCAGGAGATAGTGAAACACATCCTGATCAGCTCGCATCGACTCATCAGGTCCACGACCAGCCCCCGGACCGCGTCCCATGCCTCGACCACGGCCGCGCCCTTCATGACGGGGATCAGTCGCCGCTTGAGTCTGCTCGACCGGTTCAAAGACAACCAGATAATTCTCTTTGAGCACCTCTTTGATCTCATCGGCCTTCTTAAAACCTGCACTGATGATTTCCGATTCGAAGACTTCCTGCCCGGCTCGCACGTGATCCATCGTCCAGTCGGAACTGACGCCTTCCACTCGCACAAAGTCAATCACGATGACTCGGCCGCCAGGCTTCAGAGCTTTTCGCAGCGATGTCATGGTCTTCTGAGGAAACTCAAAATGGTGATAAGTGTCGCAGATGAACGCGACATCGACCGAGTTTGGAGGCAGCTCTGTGGAGTCGTCTTTGCAAAGAATCGTTTCGACATTGCGAAGATTCTGTTCACGACAGGTGACTTCGATGTGGTCCAGAAACTTCTGAGCAATATCGACCGCGATGACTCGTCCTTCCGGACCAAGATTGCTGGCAAACAGGCGAGTAAACAAACCGGTTCCGGCCCCAACGTCTGCGACCACGTCCGTTGGCTTTAATTTGATCGCAGCCAGAATCTCTTTGCGCTTCGCAAAAACTTCACGACTTTCAATCTCGAAGCGCTCGGTGAATTGCTTCGGATCCGGGTCGCGGAACGAATCGTTGATTCCCGGCTTCACGCTCTTTTCCTGGGCAAACGCCGGCCTCGCATTCACGGCCAACAGAGTTGCAGCCAGCACGAATTGAAATGGTAAATTCATAACGACAACCTAAAGGAAGGATGAATTGAGAAAGCCCGTCAGTCTGCTTCAGCAGGAGTTCCGCTGAAAGACGGCATAGATAAATGACTGGTCTTTTTGTGCCGGCGTCAAATGGCGATGAGGATGAACCTCGACAATTCGAAACGACCTGGAGAATTCCGCTGACAGAGATTCCTCGCTGTACCGACACACCTCCAGACCTGAGCATCGCGTGGGGCCGTCATCGGCAAACACTCCGAGGATCAGCAGACCGCCGGGACGAACAGTCTGTTCTGCCAGGCTGACATAAGTCTGACGCTCAGTGTGGTCCGTCAGAAAGTGAAATACAGCGCGATCATGCCACAGGTCGAACTCTCCGGGTGGATCGATCGTTGTTATGTCTGCCGTAATCCAGGTGACTTGTACGGCCTGATCTCCCAATCGCTGCTGGCTGTGTTCCAGGGCTTTCGAGGAAATATCAAGCACGGTCAATTGATATCCGGCTGAAACGAGTCGATCCACCAGCACCGAAGCACCTCCGCCAATATCAATAATGCGGCTCGGCACTTTCAGCCAACGACGAATTAGAGTCAGTGAAGGTTCTGGCTCGCGCTCGTACCAGCTAACTTCCGTTACAGACTTCGTCGTATAAACATGATTCCAATGTTCCTGACGATTCATCCAATCCTCTTTCCTGAGCCTCTTAACATAAGAGGATGAAAACTACAGCCAGCCTTTGAGCATGCCATGCCAATACAGTTGAGGCAGCAGGTAGCGTTTCACAGCCCACATGCTCCAGCGTTCTTTTGACTGGTCGATCGGGAAGGTTTCCTGCGGATTCTTTTCGTAGTCGAATTCCGCCATCACAAGTTTGCCGTAACCTGTCACAAGCGGGCATGACGTGTACCCATTGTACTTTGATGCAAGAGACGTACCATTCATTGCCGCAATCAGATTAGCAACAACAAGAGGTGCCTGCTTGCGAATGGCAGCTCCGGTTTTCGAAGTGGGCAGATTGGAGCAGTCGCCGAGGGCGAAGACATTGGGAAAGTGTTTGTGCTGCAGCGTTGCTTTGTCCACATCGATCCAGCCATCCTTGTTGGCCAGAGGACTTTTTGCGAGGAATGTTGGCGGTCCCATCGGCGGAGTCACATGCAGCATGTCAAACTTGCGAGTGACGGTCTCGGATGTATCAAGGTTTCGAAAGACCGCCTCATGTGCGTCGCCGCGCACTTCGATCAGCTCTTCTCGAAAACGACAGTCGATGTTCTTCCGCTTCACGACGTCTTCCATGGTCTTCCGGTAACGCTCGACCGCAAAAATATTTCCCAGCGCGGAAGTAAACATGATGGTGCTGCGATCGCGAACTCCGTTCCTGCGAAATGTTTCGTCCGCCAGATACATAATCTTCTGAGGAGCACCGCCGCACTTCACGGCTCCCGATGGCATTGTGAAAATCGCTGTGCCGCCTTTGAAGTCGCGAATGGCGTTCCACGTTGAGTCGACGGTTTCATAGGAATAGTTGCTGCAGACTCCGTTGCGAGTCACCGTTTCTTTGAGGCCCGGGACCTTGTCCCAGTTGATCTGCAGCCCGGCTGAAATGACCAGCCACTTGTACGTGATCACTTTGCCATCACGAGTTTTCAACTGATTGTTCTGCGGGTCCAGCTCCGTCACGGCGTCCCGAATCCAGTGAGCCTTTGAAGGCATTACGCCCTTCATCGGACGCCCCGTGACTTCTTTCGGCACAACGCCGCCGCCGACGAGAGTCCACAGCGGCTGATAGTAGTGCGTGTCGGCCGGCTCAATCACCGCGACGTCACGTTTGTTGAACCAGCCGCGCAGGAGTCTGGCAGCGACCGTGATCCCAGCCGTGCCGCCTCCGATGATGACGACTTCGTGATATACTGCGTCGGCCATTTTGGTTATCCCTGAGACACGTTCTTGAAAACAACTAAGATTGCCACCAGCAGAATGGCGATCGAAAAAATCCTTTGCAGCATGGCCGAAGACAGCCGATGGCTGATCGATTGACCAACCCATAATCCGGTCAGACCACCCACGACGAACATCGAAGTGATCTGCATGTTGAGCTGTTGCCCGGCGCTAAGCTGCGCCGTGATTCCCGATACGCTGACGAGAGCGATAACCATCAGCGATGTACCGAGTGCCCGCGACATCGACATGCCACTGAACACAACCAGTGCTGGAACGATGATGAATCCACCACCGACGCCGAACATCCCGGAGAGAACTCCCGCGGCAACTCCGATCAGCAACAGCAGACGAGCGCAGCGGCTGGAGAGAATGAGATTGCCGGAAACATCTCGCTGACAACTTGGTCCATCTTTGGTGTAGTCATGAGATAAATCTTCACATCGTTCGACCGGAACACAGACCTTCGCCTGAGCGTTCGATCGTGAGCTTTGTCGCCACATTTTGACCGCAATGGTCAGCATCAACGTGGCAAATAACAACATCAGGATGGCTTCGGGAATCCGACCTGCGATCCACGAACCGATCGGGGCTCCGACCATTCCCGCGACGGCAAACAGCAGGCCCGTACGAATTTCTGCCTCACCTTTTCGCCATTTGCCGAGGAAGCCAATGAAGGACGTGAATCCGACGGAAACAAGTGAAATCGTGACTGATTCCCGAGCAGGCAGGCCCATTCCATAAGCCAGCATCGGAACGGCAAAGATCGCTCCTCCTCCGCCCGTCAGCCCCAGAGACAGACCAACCACGCCACCGAAAAGAATGCTAAGCAGCGACATGAGAACACTCCTTTCTGGTGAAACTTTCCAGCGTTAATTCCATGAACGGCGAGCGGCAGGGCGTCAGCCCTCCGTGTTGCGTTTCTTGTTCAACGCGAAATCATGGGTAGCCGACAGGCGCACCGCCGGAAAATGAAAAAGAACAATACTCATCCTGAAGGGATGACAGAAACCATAATTCTCGCACCCATTTCAGGGTGCAAACACACGTTTCGACACGTACCGGTGGTTGCGCTGCGCTGACCACCGGCTACCTTCTTGAACCGCTTCGCGGTGAATCGCAACTGCCTCCGCAAGAATCGGAATAAAGACCCCAGCCAACTGAAAACCGAAAACTCTAAACCGTGACCGTTTCGCAAATCTTCGTCCCGCAAGTCATCGTGTTCTCCGGAACTGTCGGCAACTTCGTCGCGATCCACGCCTTGATACCGCCAACCAGATCCGACACATTGTTGCGTCCGGCCTGAGTCAGCAGGCTGCAGGCAATCGCCGATCGATAGCCACCTTCGCAGTGCACAACAACAGGTCGATCCGTTGGAACTTCCGCGAGACGTTCACGCAGATGAGTTAACGGGATGTTGTAACCGCTGTCCAGATGGACGATCCCATGTTCTTTTTCCGAGCGAACGTCCAGAACGAACGGCTTTGCATTCGATGAAACCTGATCCGCCAGAGCAGCGGCCGTAATCCGTGGCACGGTGCGAATCAGTTCTTGTCGATCGCCCAGTGCTTCCATGCCGCCCTTCAGATAACCGACGGCATTGTCAAAGCCGATGCGTCCCAGTCTCATGACAGCTTCTTCTTCGTTGTCACCATCACCGATGACGACGATCGGTGCGTCATGATTCAGAATCGACCCGGCCCATGTCGCGTACTTCCCTTTGAGACCGACATTAACGGAGCCAGCAAGATGCGCACCTTCGAAGTCGGCGGCATCACGGACGTCGACCAGTTGTGCTCCGGCGTCGCGGAGTCTGATCACATCGTCCAGATTCATCGCTTTCAGAGACGACTTCATCGTGCTTTCCAGGCCCGGGCGCTCCTGTCGATTCTTGATCGCGTCGTAGACAAAGTAGCCCGGCGCTTCGGGCTGTTCACTGGTCACGAGATCTCGAAATTGTTCGAACGGCATTGGCTGCAGAGCGTAGTTGAACTTCTTCTGTTCGCCGATTGTGGAAACCGTTTCTTTGCTCAACGATTTTCCGCACAGTGAACCCGCGCCGTGGGCCGGATAGACCAGGGTGGCGTCAGGCAGGCGTCGCAGTCTGTCCAATGAGTGATAAAGCATTTCGGCCAGTTCATCGGCCGTGACTCCGATGGATGCCAGCAGGTCTGGTCGGCCAACATCGCCAATGAACAGCGTGTCGCCGGTCAGAACTGCGTGCGGGATCGTGTCGCTATTCGCTTTATCAAACACCAGCAGCGAAATCCCTTCCGGTGTATGTCCGGGAGTTTCCATCGTCTCGATTCTGACATCGCCGAATTCAATGACATCCCCGTCCTTCAATGCGGTATGATCAAACTCCGCACCGGCTCGTTCGCCCATGCAGATTCTTGCTCCGGCCTGATTGCGTAGTTCAATGTGACCTGCGAGAAAGTCAGCATGGAAGTGAGTCAGGAAGACATACTTGATGGTGTATCCGCCCGCTTTCGCATCTGCCAGATATTGTTCAATGTCACGCTGCGGATCAACAACTGCGGCAGTCTTTGTCTTCTCATCGGCGATCAGATAGGACGCGTGAGCCAAACAGCCAAGGTAGTATTGTTTGAGATACATGATGGTATTCCTGATCAGATGGTGAATTGTTGTGGCCCTTGCGTGTTGCGCGTTGAGCCTTCAATGTCGTGCCCGCTGCTGAATCCATGATTCCACACACGGTTATCAACGTCGTTGCTGCGGCACGTATTCGATGGACCGCCGAGTAAGGCTCGTCTCGGCGGAGCGAGACGGCTACCGATTTAGGCAGCAGCAGCAGTCAGCTGATCCAATGCTCGTCGCAGAGCGGCTTCCGGAGCGGCTCCGGCGGACTGAGCCACGACTTCGCCTTCGTTGATAAAGACCAGAGCCGGGATCGAATTCACCTGATATTTTTGAGCCAGATTGGGATCCTGGTCGACATTGACTTTTACAATGCGGGCCTTGCCAGAGAACTCTTTTGCCAGACGATCCAGCGTTGGGGCCAGCATCCGACATGGGCCGCACCAGTCCGCGTAAAAGTCAACCAGAACAGGGACCGGCGAACTCAAAACATCCCGCGAAAAGTTGGCCGCCGAGGTGTGATAAACAACACTCATGATGACTCTCCTCTATGTGTGAGTTTTCGTTTTCGATTTGAGGTTGGGTATTTCAGATATGAAATTCGAGATCTCAGATTTGAAATTTGAAATGGCTGCTCAGCCGCAACACGATGCACCGGAACCTGTCGAACAATTCTTGACTGGTGCAGCTGGGGGTGAGGTTCGTACCTGGTTCCATGGCATGCGAGCCAGGATCATGGCCATGCCGCATGTGTCGGTGATTCCGGCGAACATCAGGCCTGCTCCGACAAAGGCCGAAAGCCCGGCCCAGTAAGGATGAATTGCGATGGCGAGCACTCCGCCCAGCAATGACATGAAGCCCGCACAGATGCGAACCTGACGTTCAAGTGAGACGGCCTTCTTGCCGCGAACGACTGGGTAGCCAGCCTGATCCCAGGCCATGGTGCCACCTTCGACGTTCACTACGCTAGTACAGCCCGCTGCATGAATTTTTTCACAAGCCTGCTTGCCACGACTGCCCGATCGACAGATGACATACAGCGGAGCGTTCGTCGGGTGAGCCGCCAAAAGGGCTCCGCAATCGAGACTTTCCAGTGGAGCGTTTTTCGCGATCGTGACATGCACTTCACGAAACTCCGCTGGCGTCCGGACGTCGATCAACTCCACATCGTCTCCGGCCAGAATTCGATCCTGCAACTGCTTTGGGGAAATCGTTTGAATACTCATTGTCTTGCTCCTTGCTAAAACCTCGAAATGTCGAAATATCGTAAACAATCGACCTATTTGGCGAAAAAGCAGAAGGCGACAATTCGCCTCCGCAAAAAGTCTACTTCGATGCCGTGCCGACACCGAACCGGTCTTCGATACAACCAAGGATGTTCTTCAGGTGTGGTTCGGCAACCCGATAAAACACCTGTCGTCCGTCTTTTTCACTGGTCAGGAATCCGCAACGCTGCATCAATCGCAGATGCTCCGACGCCATGGCACTGGGCAACCCACAGGCCTCAGCCAGCTCCCCAACCGGGAAGTCACCCTGCAGCAACATTTGAACCATTCGCAACCGATGCGGATGGGCCAAAGTTCGCAGGCATTCCGCCGCCTGATTCAGGGCATCAAGTTCTGTCAGTTTCAGCTTGTTTGCAGCCATGTCTCGTCTCCGTACTCAAATATATCGGAATATCACGACATGTCAATGAGTCTTTCAGGAATTTTCTGAGTTACGTCACAGAATCGCCTCGCAGACCTGTCCCCAGCTCTCGACAGGCCATTCGATTTCCATGGATTTGCCGTCCTCGATATGCTGGCGCTAGTAAAACCGAAAAGGATACGTGCCCAATAAGCTTCCAGCATTGAAGAAGGCTTGCAACCCATGAGGTCGATTCCTGCCAGGATCCACACGTCGCTACGAAGCATTCTTTTCATCCTTTGCGTGTTCTCAGCCGCCGTGATCGGCGTGGCCGATGAATCAGAGCCGACATCGCTGAGACTCATCGACGTAACGAATGGCGCAGATTTGCAGCTTGCTTTAGACAAGCATGCAGAGAAGCCCGGTACATTACGAATACGCCAGTCCGCCGACTTGATATGCCTGGCTCTCGAGTCAAAAGTCCGTGACGAAATCTCTCGACATGCTCTGCTGATTCCGGAGGGCATTGTTCTGGACCTCAACGGCGCGACACTGCTGTTGGATCTTCGCTCCAATTCCCACGGTGTGCGTCTTTCCAATCATTCCGGAATTCGAAATGGTACGATTCGCATCATCCGCAGTGAGAATAAAGGTTCGCAGGGAATCTGGCATTCCGCCATCAGCGTGGGTGCTCCATATGATGACGGAGGTACTCCCGATAAGCCCGGTTACTTTTCGAAGATCGAACACTGGTCCATCGAAGACATGACGATCGATCAGCCGTTTTCCGCTTCCGCGATTCAGATTATGTCAGAAGGATGCTTCGGTGTGATTCGGCGAGTTCACATCCTCGATTCCAAAGAAGCATTACTGGGCATCGGCATGGACTGGGGCAGCGTCGGAAAGATGACCACGGCCGATGAGACGATTCCGCGCATGCGCGAACTGTGGGAGAAGAACGAGATCTATTCCACACATCCTCATGACATCCTTGTCGAAGATATCACCATCGGAAACCTGACGCGTAACGTCGACGCCAATGATGCCGGCGTCCGATGTTCGGCCTGCTACAACGTTCGTATTCGGAATGTGCATATTGCGTCGGCCGCGGCGGCCGTTGCGATCTTCGGTGGAGACTGTGGTTTCGAATTCGCTCCCAAAGAACTGCGGCCTCTGGCGCACACCAATTACGAAATAGACGGACTTTCAATCGACAAAGCGTTTCGCATCGGCATGGTGCTGAATGGATTGTCAGATAACGTGTATCGATCCAGCCTGTCGCATGGGTATCAGATGCAGCTGGATCCAGCTCAACCGGGACTCAATGGAGTCGTGATCCGTAACACTCAACTGGCCGGCGATGGATCACCAAAATCACTCGGGATGTTTATCACGGCCGTTTCAAAGGTGCAGCTGCATGATGTCACCATCAAGGATTTTGATATTGGAGTCCGTATCAAGGACTGGATCAACGGACTGCATTTCAAAGGCTGTGATCTGAGCCAAAACAAAGAGGCACAGTCGATCAGCAACTCCGCGGCAACACCGCAAGGCATCGTCTTCGAATAGTTCTGGCTTCGACGGACCTCGGCAACTCCACCTTCCGAGCCCTACACAGCCACCATTCAGGAAACCGGATAACTCAAAGCACTTCCGTCAGTCGCTTTACAAGAATGGTCGCATAGCTGCCTCGAGGAAGCTCAAACGCCAGCGTGAGTTTGCTGCGTTGCGGATGCAGTTCATCGTCCGACGTCTGGCACTGTAGTCCGGCCGGACGAATCATCGCGCGGCGGAGGCCTTTGGAAAAGAAGCTGTCGCGAGGATACTTCACGCGAATCTCACGCAGTTCAATCTGCTCCTGCTTCAGGACTTCATCAAGCAGTTCTCCAATCATTCCTTCCGGACGCTCGATTCTTGCACAGGGCAGCGGAAGTTCGGTCTGCAGTAATACATCCACCTGCTGGTTGCCAGGATTCATGGGAAACACACAGGGACCGCTCAGCAGGTCGAACGTCTGCAGCGAACCGGAATCGCAGACCGCTTGCTGAAATCGAGTCAGCAGGCGATTCCACAAGGCCGATTGAAATGCTGACAGATAGAGACCTCGCAGGTCCACACTGATCCTCGCGAGTGCGCCACGGTAGTCCGGATCTTTGCCGACTTTCACTTTGTCCGACATGTACGTCACGATGCTGCGACGCGAGGAACGATCCAGTCTCTGCTGACATTCAGGCCACTGGCCCCAAAGGTCTCGCAGCAGGGCTTTCTGCTGTTTCTCTGACGACGGATCGTTGACATGTGGATCCGCTAAAGCCAGCCAGAGTGCTCGCTCCCAGTTTCCCAGACACCAGGCCCGCGCGATCCATTCTCCGGACACACCGAGCGAACCAAAACGCTGATCGTCGAAGTAGTTGGGAAGGCCCGTCGTTTGGACCTGAGCAATCGCGGTTTCGGCTTGCTCGATTTCCGCCACAGTCATGTCGCGGAGAACCAGCTGAAACCGATTGCCGTCCTGATCGGCTGGCGTGAACGGGGCTCGAACCTGCCCAAGATACTCCAGCTCAAGGGAGTTCTGACGCAGGGATTTACGAGGTCCGTTGTGAATCGTCAAGTGCTGCACTGTGACCGCATGCCGGTCCTTCAGGCCACCATAACTGATGCGTTTGCGGTGCACCTTCCATTTATCAACGATCGCATTGACCGCTTCGGGCGTTCCGATTGATGTCTTTGTCAACCGATAAAAAGCAAACGGCCCGCCGTCCGGACGAATCTGCGTGAGTTCTTCAACCTGAAAGTCCTCAGGCAGCCGGCGAAGTTTCATGTGCTTGACTTCGTGCTGACAGCGGCTTCAGATTTCTTGGGAAGGAAACCAAATCCAAGACAGAGGGCCATCGAGATCCAGAAGATCCAGAATTCGGGACGCGTGTAACTGTGGAAGTCAATTCGATGAGGATTCGCCTCGGAATTCAAACCCCAATCAGCCAGCAGTTTCAGTCCGATTACAATCACCAGCAGATAAGCTGATGTTTCAAAGCGAGGAAATCTTTCCAGCAGCTTGATAAACATCACGGCCGCAACACGCATCAACATCAAACCAATGAAACCACCTGCCACAACGACCCACAGCTTGGGATTGGTCGAATCGGGCGGCAGATCTTTGGGAACCGCCGGAATGAAGGCCATTGCGGCCAGAATGGAATCGACTGCAAAGGCGATGTCTGTGAGTTCGATAACGCCGACCGCCATCCAGAAACTCTTGCCTGCTCGGAGATCTACTTCCGGCACCGGGACAGGAACACGTTCCTGAATTTCGACCATCTCCTGAGCATCCGTCAGGGCCGCGCCAGTGACTGAGTCACGAAGTTCGGGTTCCCCCTGTGAGTCAACGCCGACTGTCTGTTCAGACTCTTCTTTCGATTCGAAAAACAGATGCTTCACCGCGATATAAACAAGATATCCGCCTCCCAGGAGCTTCACAATTCGCCACTTCAGCAAATAGCTGACAGACGCAATCGAGATGACTCGAAAGACAAAGGCACCGACCAGGCCGTAAGTCAAAGCACGTTTTTGCAGATGCTTGGGAACTCGCTTGGCCAACAGCCCCAGCACCAACGCGTTGTCGATTGACAGAACACCTTCCAGCAGGACAAGCATCGCAATGACAACCAGGTCCGGTGTGCCAAAGGTCTGCCCCCAGAATCCAAGTGACACGTCAGCGAAGAGAATTGGCAGGAACATTCAGACAGGTTTCCGCAGATGAAGCAGGGGAAAATTCAGTCGCAGCACTGGAAACGCCACGATCCGACGATGTTAATCACCATTCCGGACGAATACCAATTCGCGGATTCGCGAATACAGGCTTTCTCGCGAACCTCCGTAACGAATTTCGGGGCTGTCGGAGATCACGTAAAAACGGAGACACGTCGAAAGTTTTGACCAAAACTGAGACAACAGGGCCTGTTCGACGCATTCCAGGCCTTCGTTTGGGACATTGGGATGCGGCGTTCTTGAACGGCGGGGAATTGCTGTTACCCTGCTCCAAATTTTGCGCGCCTTTTTGCGCCACAGGCTGATCGCCGTCCACTTCGCTGTTTTCGGAATAATCCGAGTCAATCTGCGAAAATGGTACGCGCGGGCGACGCAGAATCGAAAATCGAAAAGAACAGGCCGGTCCGGTTCGCAGGAATCTGGTCGCCCGTAGATCCCTCAGAGTATTTCGCCACTGGAAGGACCACTGCAAAGTGCCACGTCGAAACGACATCAAGAAGATTCTGATCATTGGTTCCGGTCCGATCGTGATTGGCCAGGCTTGCGAGTTCGATTATTCAGGAACTCAGGCCTGCAAAGCCCTCCGCGAAGATGGATATGAAGTCGTTCTGGTGAATTCCAACCCGGCCACCATTATGACGGACCCGGGTACTGCTGACCGGACGTATATCGAACCGATCACGTGGCAGTATGTCGAAGAAATCATTCGCAAAGAACGCCCCGACGCATTGCTCCCGACCCTCGGTGGACAAACCGGCCTGAACACCGCGATGGACCTTGTCCGCAACGGTGTACTGGAAAAATACGGCGTCGAAATGATCGGCGCTAAAGAAGAAGTCATTAAGCGAGCCGAAGAGCGCGACACCTTCAAGCAGATCATGCTCAGCATTGGTCTGGACGTTCCTCGCAGCTTTACCGTCCACACGATGGAAGAAGCTCGCGAAGCCGTCAAAGATATCGGGCTTCCAATCATTATTCGCGCCAGCTTTACACTGGGCGGAACCGGCGGCGGGATCGCTTACAACATCGAAGAGTTCGAGGACAAGGTCCGCCGTGGTCTGGCTCTGTCACCGATCAATGAAGTGCTTTTGGAAGAATCCATTCTCGGCTGGAAAGAGTACGAGATGGAAGTGATGCGTGACAACGCGGACAACGTCGTCATCATCTGTGCGATTGAAAACTTTGATCCGATGGGAGTTCACACTGGCGACTCCATCACCGTCGCTCCAGCTCAAACTCTGACTGACAAAGAATATCAGCGGATGCGAGATGCCACGATCGCGGTCATGCGGGCGATCGGCGTCGAAACCGGAGGCTCCAACGTTCAGTTTGCGATCAACCCCGACACAGGTCGTATGACCGTGATCGAAATGAATCCTCGCGTCAGTCGCTCGTCAGCCCTGGCGTCAAAGGCAACCGGATTTCCGATTGCGAAGATCGCGGCCAAGCTGGCTGTCGGATATCGCCTGGATGAAATCCCGAACGATATTACTCGAGAAACACTGGCCTGCTTTGAACCGACGATCGACTACGTTGTCACGAAGATTCCTCGCTGGACCTTCGAGAAATTCCCCGAAGCCGATCCAACGCTGACAGTTCAGATGAAGTCCGTCGGCGAAACAATGGCCATCGGCCGGACTTTCCGTGAATCTCTGCAGAAGGCTTTGCGAGGCCTGGAGATTGGTCACTTCGGCTTGGGTGGTGGCAAAAAGGATCTGTGGGGAACCATCAACCAGCCGACGAAGGACGAGATTCAGAGCAAGCTGGCGATTCCAAATGCGGAACGCATTTTCTATCTGCGTTATGCTCTGAAGTTCGGGATGTCTGTCGAGCAGATTCATAGCATTACGGATATCGATCCGTGGTTCCTGCGAAATCTGCAGCAGCTGGTGACGCTGGAGCACGAGATCCGCAGCATCAGCCGCCTGGAAGACGCTTCCGCTGATCTGATTCGTCGAGCCAAGGAGAATGGCTTCTCGGATGCTCAGCTGGCGTACTGGTGGGACTGTTCCCAGATGGAAGTCCGCGTGCGTCGCAAGGGCATGGGCATTGTGGCCACATTCAAGCAGGTTGATACCTGTGCGGCGGAGTTCGAAGCGTACACGCCATACTACTATTCGACCTATGAGCAGGAAGACGAAACTCCGGCGAAGACTCCAGGCAAGAAACGCATCATGATTCTGGGCGGTGGCCCAAATCGAATTGGTCAGGGGATCGAATTCGACTACTGCTGCTGTCAGGCTTCGTTTGCCCTGGAAGATCTGGGTATCGAAAGCATCATGGTCAACTCGAACCCGGAAACGGTTTCGACCGACTACGACACATCCGACTATCTGTTCTTCGAACCGCTCACGATTGAAGATGTTCTGAATATCTGTGATCGCATGCAGCCGGACGGAGTGATCGTTCAGTTCGGCGGTCAGACGCCTCTGAATCTTGCTCGAGGTCTGGAGGCCGCCGGCATTAATATCATCGGCACAAGCCCTGACAGCATCGACGCGGCAGAAGATCGTGGTCGCTTTCAGGTCATTCTGGACAAGCTGGGTCTGCATCAGCCGCCCAACGGCATCGCGACCAATATCGAAGGCGCTCGCGCGGCTGCTGCTCGAATCGGCTATCCTATTCTGGTTCGCCCCAGCTACGTTCTTGGTGGTCGTGCGATGGTGATCTGTTACGACCAGCAGACGCTGGAATCGTACATGACCGAAGCGGTTGATGTGTCTCCTGACAAGCCTGTTCTGATCGACAAGTTTCTGGAAGACGCAATCGAAGTGGACGTCGATGCGATTTCCGACGGAGAAATCACGGTCATCGGCGGAGTCATGGAACACATCGAAGAAGCCGGAGTTCACTCGGGTGACTCCGCCTGTGCTCTGCCGCCGTATTCGCTGCCAAAAGAAGTAGTTGATGAAATTCGCGTCGCCACAGTCGCTCTGGCCGGTGCGTTGCAGGTTCGCGGACTGATGAATATTCAGTTCGCTGTGAAGATGGATGGCGACAACAGCAGTGCGACGGTTTACGTTCTGGAAGTGAATCCTCGCGCCAGCCGAACATCACCGTTTGTGTCGAAGGCGATTGGTCACTCACTGGCGAAAATTGCT